>DASSPT010000022.1:0-13081 GCA_035699465.1 Gemmatimonadota bacterium | reverse complement strand
CGGTGGCTACGTCCGCGACCCCGAAGCCCGCGGAGTAGAGCACCTCGTCCCCGAGCGAGACGGCGACGCCCATGCCCGGCGCGATATTCAGGTCCACCACGCGCTGGGCGTACCGCGCCACGTCATCGCGCCACGCCGTGTCGATGGCCTGCGAAACAGCGGGAGCGGGGAACGACGCGGCGAGGAACGCGACGAGCAGAGGGAATCGAAGCATAGGATGTCCTCGCGGCCGGGGTCGGCATTCATACGGGCGCCGACCGGCCGTGGTTAACGTCGAGCCCGGAACCTACACCGGCCTACGGCGTCGACCCGAGCCACGCCCGCAGAGCCGCGGTGTCCGCCGGCGCGAGGTATGCCTCTCCCGCGTACGGCTTGGCGTAGAGCGTGTAGCCCAGAGTCTGCAGGCAGTCCTCGACGGGGAGGGTCTCGCGGGCCGCGACGTGCTCGGCAAAGAACGCCGTCAGGTCTTCCCCCGCGACATCGCTCGCCGTGGCGACGACATCCTGGTATCGGTAGGGGGTGCCGGGCCGGCCGAACCCTTCCCACAAGCCGCCGATCAGGTCTTCGAACGTTCGCGCCCCCGCGGACCCGTCCCGCAGCCGGGCGTCGAGACACAGCGCCACCACCCAGCCGCCGTCGTACACGCCGAAGCGGTTGTACCCCTTCCGCTCTCCCGCTTCGAGGATCGGCGCCTCGAATGCCGACGACCACTGGTAGTACAGGTAGTTGCCGACGTGCTTCTCGGCCTTTCGCCGGAACGTCGGCTCGTCGACGATCCCTTCGCGAACGAGCGTCAGGTTCGCCAGGTACTCGGTGAATCCCTCGCCGAGCCATTGACTCCTCGCGTAGTCCTCGCCGCGGATCCGCTGGCCGATCCAGAAGTGGAGCAGCTCGTGCGCGAGGAAGTTCGCCCACAGGATCGCGCCGTCGGGGATGACCGGCTGGGTGGTCGTGAACGCCGAGCTGTCGAGGAACGACTCTCCGTCCTCGGCCGCGGCGTAGAAGAACGTCATCAGGTAGGAGCTCGGCGGCGAGCCCGGGAAGAGGGCGAGGAAGCGGCGCAGCGGACCGCCCAACGCGGAGCCGACCAGCGCTTCGGCCTCGCGCATGGAGCCCGGCAGCGCCAGCGTGAGATCGATGCCGCCTTCCTGCAAGCGGATCGCCCCGAAGCGGCCCACGATCAGGCTGTTCCGGAGGAGCGAGTCGTCGTCAGGCACACGGAAGCTCGCCGATGCGCCACCCGACGATTCGGTGCGCTCCCACGGCGCGGCCGCCTCCCATCCTTCGGGGAGGGAGAGCTCGACCACGGTCGCGCCGACCGCCTCGCTGACGACGAACAGCGGCTTGGTCACGAGGTAGAGCGCGTCCTCGAAGGCCTGGCCCGCCTGCTCGTTTCCCGGCGGATAGGGCCCGTGCGCGAACGCGAGGTCGACCTCGTACTCGAGCACGAGGGGGCCCGTGATCCCTTCGGGGAGCGACCAGGCGGCGGTGGAATCGATCGGAGCGAGCGCGATCTCGCGGCCCGTTCCGTCGGTGGCCCGGAGATCGCGAACGAACGTGGCCCAGCCGCGCGCCAGATGGTCGGCCTGGATCGAGTCGACGAACACCCGGCCCCCGGCGTAGGGGATCTCCGCGCTGACGTGGAGCGAAGCGAGGTCGGCCGGGACTTCGATCCGGTATCGCGCCGTTTCCGCTGTCTGAGAAAGGGCCTGGCCAGGACCGAGGGCGAGCAGGATCAAGGGGAACGCGAGCGCGCGCATTGGGCCTCTGCCGTGGCGGGACGGTGCCGTATTGCTGGGTGTACTAGCATTGGATCGGCGAGGGACCGGAATGGTTGGCGTCCGGGTGCGAGCCATGTACGGTAGGGCTTGCCGACAATCGACCAATTCCGTCCATCCATGAAAACCGGGGGGCGAATGGTGCAGAGCAAGGCGAAGACGGTGAAGGAATATCTGGACGCTCTTCCCGCAGACCGGCGGAAGGAAATCGCGAAAGTGCGAACCGTCGTCAGGAAGAATATTCCGAAAGGCTATCGGGAGACGATGAACTGGGGAATGATCTCCTACGAGATTCCGCTCGAGCGCTACCCCGACACGTACAACAAGCAGCCGCTCGCCTACGTCGGCCTCGCCGCGCAGAAGAACGTCAACACCCTGTATCTGACGGGCTCCTACGGCGATCCGAAGCAGCGCAAGGCGCTCGAGGACGCGTTCAAGAAGAGCGGCAAGAAGATGGACATGGGAAAGTCGTGTCTCCACTTCCGATCCGCCGACGACCTCCCGCTCGACGCGATCGGCAAGATCATCGCCGGCACTCCCCCCGAGAAGATGATCGCCTTGTACGAGGCGGCGCGGCCGAAGAAGAAGAGCCACTAGATACGGAGGAGACGGTCATGCGGCACAGGAATGGGGATAGCGCGTGGATGGGGCTGTTCGTGGCACTGCTGGTCGCCGCCGTTCCGGCACGGGCGCAGGAGGCCGACCCGGGGGATCGCGCGGCGGTCCTCGCCGTGGTCCAGGAGTTCTTCGACGCGATGACGGCCGCCGATTCGGCCCGCACCGGCGCGGTCATGCTTCGCGACGGCATGAACTACGGAATCCGGGTCGAGCCCGAGTACTTCCTGGCCTCGATGCCGACCGCCGATTACATGGCGAGCCTGGCCGGTCGCGAGAGCCGGATCGTCGAGCGGATCTGGGACCCGACTGTCCTTCTGCACGGCCCGCTCGCCGTCGTGTGGGCGCCGTACGACATCCACGGGGACGGGGAGTTCCTCCACTGCGGGATCGACACGTTCACGCTCCTCCGGACGGAGGCCGGCTGGAAGATCGCGGGCATCGTCTTCACGATGGAGACGACGGGCTGCGACCCGAGCCCGCTGGGCCCGCTGGAGGACGCCGGTGCTCCCTAGCGCGTGGAGGGCTCTCCCGCCACGCCCCGCGCCCAGGCGGGCTCGGGCCGCGTCGGGTCGGCCCGGTCCATGAGCTCGAGGAGCTCGCCCGCGTAACGCGCGGCGGCCGCGAGGTCGCCGGCCTGCTCGGCGGCCCGGCCGGCGCCATAGAGCGCGCGCGCCCGGCGCGGCTCCCGCGCGAGCGTCGCCTCGTAGGCGGCCAGTGCGGCGGCGGCGTCGCCCGCCTCCAGGAGCATGTCGGCGTACAGCTCGCGCGCGGGGAGAAGGGGACCCGGCGTCACCGGGTGCTTCTCGACCGTCTCCTCCAGCTCGGCCGCTCGCCGCGCGGTGTCGAGCGCTTCCTCGCGATCGCCCTCGGCCCAAAGCACCCACGCTTCGGCCGCGAGGCGCTGCGCGCCGACCCGCACGGCCCAGTCGGCTTCGCCCGACTCGGCGAGGTCGCTCTCCAGCACCGCCAAAGCGTCGATGTCGGATTGCGCCATCTCGGGGCGGCCGCTCCGCGCCGCGCCGACTGCGCGGGCGAAGCGCGGGACGGCTCGCACGAACGCCGGGCCGCCATCTTCGGGAGCCTCCAACCGGGCGGCGGCCTCCCAGTCACTGCGTTCGAGCGCGTACCGGGCCGGCATCGCGAGCGCGTTGAAGCCCAGGAGGCCGCCGTAGTACGGATCGTCGCTATCGGGGACCCGGCTTATGACCGCAGCGGCGACGGAGTCCCGTCCCTGCTGCAGGTAGGCGTACACCATGTAGTCGACGGCATGCACGGCCGCGTCCGGCACGGGCGATGCCTCCGCTGAGCGGCGGTTGGTCTCGATCGATTCGTCCCAGTAGCCGAGGCGCGTGAAGATGTGGGACGGCATGTGGAGCGCGTGCGGGGCGTCGGGCGCGATCTCGGCGTAGCGACGCGCGGCATCCAGCCCGCTCCCGGCGATCGGGGGCGCGTCGAAGGCGTGGATGATGTAGTGGGCGAGCCCCGGGTGCTCGGGCTGCGCCTCGAACAGCGGCAACAGGATGTCCGCCGCCGCCTGCTGGCGCGCGAACGTCAGGTCGGCGGGATCCGCGTTGGCGATCATCATGCGGGCGTGGAAGATGGCCGCCTCGGTGTCGTCCGGGTTCGCGTCGACGACGGCCTGGAGCGCCTCCTCGTGGGCGCGCATGCGGTCGAGGAAGCCCACCGACTCGTGCTCCCGGTACAGAGCCGCGACCGCCTCGATGTAGGCCTGCTCGCGCGGTGTGGCGTCTGCGGCGAGCGCCTCTGCGCGGGCGACGGCGGCCACCGCCTCGGCGGTGTTGTCCGCCGAAGGCGCGGTTCGCGCCATCGGGTTCCCCCAGAACGTCATCGCGGTTCCCCAGTGCGCCATCGCGCAGCTCGGATCCGCCGCGGCGGCGGCGGCGAACTCCTCGTTCGCGCTGTCGAACCAGAACGAGTGGAGCTTGGCGACCCCGCGGTCGAACCGTTCCTGGGCGGCCTCGTTGCACGAGGTCGGGAAGTGGACGGACCCGATCTCCTCGTCGCCCTCCGGATGCGCGTGCTCGCCGTGCTCCTGCGCGCGAAGCGGGCCGGGCGGAATGAGGAAGAGGGGAATCGCGGCGACGAAAAGCGAGCGGAGGAGAACGAAACGAGACATGGGACCCACCTGGGCGGAGTGAGCGGAACGATCCTTGGACCCTTCGAGCGTACGGCAGGCGCGGAAGGCCCGCAAGGGGCGTCGGCCGACCGGCGGGGTACCTTCCGCGGCCATGTCCGAGGTCGACTATTCGCAGAAGTGGTGGGTCATGCTGGCGATCGCCATGGGGATCTTCCTCGGCACGATCGACGGCTCGATCGTCAACGTCGCGCTTCCCACGCTCGTCCGCGACCTCGATACCACGTTTCCCGTCGTGCAATGGGTGGTGCTCGCGTATCTCCTGACGCTGGCCACGCTGGTCCTCAGCATCGGACGCCTCGGCGACATCGTCGGGAAGAAGGCGATCTACGCCTCGGGGTTCGCGGTGTTCACGCTGGGCTCGGTCCTCTGCGGGCTCGCGCCATCCGTCGGCTGGCTCATCTGCTTCCGGATCTTCCAGGGGCTCGGCGCGGCGATGATCTTCGCGCTCGGCTTCGCGATCATCACCGAGGCGTTCCCGCGCGAGGAGCGGGGGCGCGCGCTGGGCGTCACGGGGGCGATCGTCTCGGTGGGGATCGTCCTCGGCCCGACGCTGGGCGGGCTCCTGATCGACACGCTCGGCTGGCGCTGGATCTTCTTCGTGAACCTGCCGGTCGGGATCGTGGGGACGTTCACCGCGATCCGCTACATCCCGGACGTGCCGCCCGAGGGCGGGGAGCGGTTCGACTTCCTGGGCGGCGCGGTCTTCCTCGTCATGCTCCTGTCGTTCCTGCTGGGCCTGACGTTCGGCCAGACGCACGGTTTCGGGCACGAACGGACGCTGACGCTCCTGGCCGTCGCGGCCGTCGCGCTGCCCTTGTTCGTGGCCATCGAGCGGCGGGCCGAGCACCCGATGCTGGATCTGTCGCTCTTCCGGAACCGCCTCGTCAGCGCGAACCTGTTCGCGGGGTGGGCGAGCTTCGCGGCGATCGGCGGCGTGTTCATCCTGCTGCCCTTCTACCTCGAGCGCGTGCTCGGCCACTCGCCCGCCGAGACGGGCCTGCTTCTCTCGTCGGTCCCGCTCATGCTGGGCGTCTCCGCGCCCCTCGCGGGTTCGATCTCGGACCGGATCGGGCCGTGGCCCGTGGTCCTTACGGGCCTCGCCATCCTCTTCGCGAGCTATCTCCTCATGCTGACCCTCGGCACCGACACGAGCGCGCTCGCGTACCTCGTCACGATGGCGCCGGTCGGGCTCGGCATGGGGATCTTCCAGTCGCCCAACAACAGCGCGGTGATGGGGGCGGTGCCGCCGCGGCGGCTGGGTGTGACCTCCGGCCTCCTGACCATCACGCGGATCACCGGGCAGCTCTCGGGGATCTCGATCCTGGGCGCGGTGTGGGCGGCGCGGGTCGCCGCGCACGCGGGAGCGCGGGGGGAGCCGAGCGCGGCTCTGCCGCGGGCGCAGGTCGCAGGCCTTCGCGAGACGATGCTCGTCTCGGCGGTCCTGATCGGGATCTCGCTGGCGGCTGCGGCGTGGGGACGCTGGGGCGGAAAAACTCTCGAGCTGAAGCTGTAGAGGAGGAAGACGCGCGCCGCGCCCCGGCCTGAGGGCTGTCCGCACCACTCCATTTCGAATAGAATGGCCGTACCCCAATCGCGGTGCAGCCGGCCGCGCCCAGTTCCCCCCCTTCATCGTGGAGGTTCTTTTCGTGAGCAGCTCGAAAGTCTTGGTGGCTCTGCTCGTCCTGATCGGGTGCGGTGCCGGCGGCGGCGGGTTCCACGGGGAGTTCGTCGAAGCGTGCAACGAGTCGGGTGAGGGCTCGGAGGAGTTCTGCGAGTGCATGGCCGATGCCGCCGACGAGAACCTGAACGACGAGCAGAAGGAGTACGTGCTGGCCGGCATGCAGGGCGACGAAGCCCGCGCGGCGGAGCTCCAGGAGGAGATGGGGATGGAGGGGGCGGAAGAGGTCGGCGCGTTCATGGCCAGCGCGTTCGAGTGCGGCGCCGCGGAGGCCGAAGCGCAGGGGATGTGAGTCGCTAGGTCGACCCGACCAGCGCCTCGTCGGGCAGGTGCATCCGCCGCTGAAGATCGACGAAGCGGGGGTCGTCGAAGAGGGGTCGGAGCAGGACGTCCGACCCGATCCACGGGACGTACGGATGATGAGGGCGCGCGTAGGCCTGCTCGAGCCAGCCGAACGCGCGCTCCTCGTCGCCGAGCTGGGTGTAGATCTCGGCCAGAAAGACTGTGTCCCAGGGTGTGCGGCCGGCCTCCAGGTCGCGCGCCACGCCCAGCGCCTCTGCCTCTCGGCCCGCCATCGCGTGCGTGACGCCGCGAGCGAAGCGCCACTGCGGGCTGACCTCGGCGGCCCGCTCGTGCGCGGCGATCGCCTCCTCGTCCCGCCCCTGGGCGGCGAGCGCCGAGCCCAGAACGTACAGCCCGACCGGAAAGTCCGGGCTCACCTCGAGCGACGCGCGCGCCGCTTCGATCGCCGCTTCCTGGTCGCCCTCCCACCAGTGCTGCCAGCCGAGCCACGCCGACCATAGCGGGTTCAGCGGATCGGCCGCGCGAGCCCGGCGCATCTCGGCGATCGCCTCGTCGGTGCGTCCGATGAGCTCCAGGTACCACGACCAGTGCGCGCGCGTTTCCGCCAGGCTCGGGTTCAGCTCGAGCGCGCGCCGGAACGACGCCTCCGCGCCCTCCCAGTCCCAGTCCTGGTATTGCCGGATCTGAGCCAGCGCCGCATGCGCCTCGGCCAGCGTCTCGTCGAGCTCGATCGCCCTCCGCGCGGCGGCTTTCGCCTGCCGGTAGGCGTCCGGCGGCGGCGAGGGACCGTGGGCGGCGAGGCTGTAGCCGAGCGCGAGCCCCGCGTGGGTGAGCGCGGCGCCGGGGTCGATACGGGCCGCGTCCTGGAGGTACGCGATCCCGCGCTCGACGCCCTCCGGGGTCTGCTGCGCGAGGTGGAATCGGCCCTTGAGGTACGCCTCGTACGCGGCGGGGTCCATGGCCCGGCCGGTGGCGAGCCGGGCTTCCACCTCGGGCGTCACCGCGAGCTCGATCCGGCGCGCGATCTCGCGCGCGATCTCGCCCTGTAGGGACGGCAGGTCGGCGAGCTCGCGCTCGTAGGACTCCGCCCAGACGTGGGTGTCGGTGCCGGCGTGGATCAGCTGGACCGTGATCCGCACCCGATCCTCCACCCGCGCGACCGAGCCTTCGACGAGCCCCGCGACGTCGAGCTCGGCGGCGATCTCCGGCAGGGTGAGGTCCGTGTCCGCGTAGCGGCTCGTGGAGGTGCGGGAGATCACGTTGAGATCGACGAGCTTGGAGAGCTCGGCGATCAGCGCCTCGGTCATCCCGTCGACCAGGTACTGCTGCTCGGAATCGCCGGTCAGGTTCTCGAGGGGGAGCACGCCGACCGAACGGATCTCGCTGGCGACCGCCACGTCCGAGCCACGGGTCCGCACGAGCGCGACGGCCGCGATCACGAGGAGGGCGAGGGCCGCCACGGCCAGCGGTCGAGATGCGGCGCGGCGCCGGATCGTCTCCCACGTGCCGGCCGGCTCGACGTCGTCCGGCAGAGCGGTCACGCGGAAGAGCCGCCACTCGCGGTCGACGCCTTTGAGCGCGTGGCGTCCGAGGTCCTCGAAGCCGAATCCGCTCCCGGCCTCGGCGTCCCGCACGGCGCTCGTGACGAGTATCTCGCCGGGACTGGCGACGCCCGCCGTTCGCGCTCCGACGTGGACCGCGATCCCGCCCGCCGAGCCGTCCGCCGCCCGCTCGACCTGCCCCATGTGGAGGCCGCTCCGGATCTCCACGCCGATCTCCCGAACGCGCTCCCGGACGGCGGCGGCGCTGGCGATCGCGCGGGACGAGCTCGGAAAGAGCGCGAGGAAGCCGTCGCCCGCCTCGGTGATCTCCTCGCCGCCCCAGCGGCGGATCTCCTCGCGGACGATCCGGTGGTGGCGGGCGAGGAGCTCGCGCCACGCGCGGTCGCCCATGGCGGACGCCCGCTCGGTCGAGCCGACGATGTCGGTGAACAGCACGGTGGCGAGGACACGGCGGGACTTCATGACTCGTTCCATTGTTCGCCATCGGCCGGCGCCGGTCAAGCGACCCGCGAGGTTCCCACGCGACGATGCGGCCGGGTCGCCTTGCAGCGGGCGTAAGGAGCGCTACTCTCACGAGCGGACGCACAGGATCGATCGCCTCGAGGACGCCATGACCGCCAGGAAGCGAACGCCCAAGGACCCTGCTCGGAAAGCCGCGCCCCGGAAGGCCGCCTCCGCGACGTCCCCGCGCCGGATCCGGTATCACGTGGCGTGCAGCCTCGATGGCTACATCGCCGACGAAAAGGGCGGCGCGGACTGGATCGTCGACGAGCCGACGATCGACTTCGCCGGGCTTTTCGCCCAGTTCGACACCTTCCTCATGGGACGCAAGACGTACGAGCTCATGCTCGCGAATCCCGGTCCGGGGTTCGGGGACAGCGAGGTGGTGGTCGTTTCCCGGACGTTGCGTCCCGAGGACCATCCCGACGTCACCATCGTTTCGGACCGTCTCGAGGAGCGGGTGCGGGAGCTCCGGACGCGGCCCGGCAAGGACATCTGGCTCTTCGGCGGAGGCGAGCTCTTCCGGAGCCTCCTGGATCTCGGGCTCGTCGACACCGTGGAGCCCGCGATCGTCCCGGTCCTGGTCGGCGGCGGCGTCCCGTTCCTGGCGAGCCCCGCCATCCTGAAGAACCTCACGCTCACCAGCCATCGCGTCTTCCCGAGCGGGATCGTGTGGCTCGAGTACACCGTCCAGCCGAATCAGCCCAAACGATCCCGCAGGTCGACCGCGTAGCGCCGGCTCATCGTGACCGGCGCGGCGCACCCCTTGAGGTGTAGCCGGTAGGCGTAGTTGCGCGCGCAGGAGATTGGCGGGTGAACGTCCACATCCCTAGCTTTTCCCTCATCTTCCCGCGCGAGAATCTCCCATGACCGATCCCTCCACCGAGCGTGTCCTCGCCACGGTCCTCTTCACCGACATCGTCGATTCCACGCAGCGCCTGTCCGAGATGGGAGACCAGCGCTGGGGAGCGCTGCTCGAACGGCACCACGAAGTCGTCCGAAAGGAGCTCGCGGGTCACGGTGGGCGCGAGGTCTCGACGACCGGTGACGGCTTCGTCGCGGTGTTCGATTCCCCAGCTCAGGCGATCCGGTGCGCGCTCGCGATTCGGGACGCACTCGAGCCGTTGAGGATCCAGGTTCGAGCGGGCCTTCATTCCGGGGAGATAGAAAGGCACGGCGACCAGATCGGAGGGATCGCGGTCCACACGGCCGCGCGCGTGGCCGCGCTCGGCGGGGCCGGAGAGATCCTCATCTCCAGAACGGTTCGGGATCTGGTCTCGGGTGGGGGATTTCACGTCGTCGATCTGGGGGAGAGAAAGCTCAAAGGCGTGCCGGAGCGGTGGCGCGTCTTCAGAGTCGACGGGGATGAGCGGTCGTCGAGCGCCCGAACCTCGGGAAATTCTCCGGTCGGTCTGTGGAGTCGCATGAGGGATCGGCCGTGGCTGCCGGCGGCGGCCGCGGGGATCCTCCTCTCCCTCGTCCTCGCGGCATTCGTGTATCGCGATCGGCTGGGGACAGCTGCCGATGAAGCCGAACGCCAGGCCCCGGCGCGGGGGGCCGACGTCGCCCAGGCGTCGATCGCGGTCCTTCCCTTCGACAACATGAGCGCGGACGCGGAGAACGAGTACTTCGCCGACGGCCTGGCGGAGGAGATCCTGAACGCGCTCGCCCACGTGCCCGGCCTCAAGGTCGCCGCGCGCACGTCGTCCTTCAGCTTCAAGGACAGGGACGCCGACATCCCGACGATCGCCGCAGCGCTCGGGGTCCGCACCGTGCTCGAGGGGAGCGTCCGGAAGTCGGGCGAGCGGGTGCGGATCACCGCCCAGCTCGTCAACGCCGCGGACGGGCTCCATCTGTGGTCCGAGACGTACGATCGCGATCTCGACGACATCTTCGTGGTGCAGGAGGAGATCGCGCGCGCGATCGTCGAGGCGCTAGAGGTGCGGCTCACGACGGGTGGCGCACTGGTGGAACGGCCGACCGGGGACCAGGAGGCGTACGAGGAGTACCTGCGCGGCCGGTTCCTGTGGAACCAGCGGACGCCCGAGGCACTCGAGGCCGCCATCTCCCATTTCGAGCGCGCGGTCGAGCGGGACCCCGATTTTACGCTCGCCTGGGCGGGCCTCGCCGACGCGATCCTGACGCTACCCTGGTATGTGTCGGAAGCCGATTGGGACTCGCTTCTACAGAGCGGTCGCGAGGCGGCCGAGCGCGCGCTCGAACTGGACCCGAATCTGGGCCAGGCGCACGCCACGCTGGGGATCTACCACGCGGAGAAGTTCGAATGGGACGCGGCGGACGAAGAGTTCCGGCGCGCTTTCGAGCTCGATCCCGAGTATTCCACGGTGCATTACTGGTACGCTTTCACGATCATCTCGCAGAACCGGATCGACGATGCGATCGAGCATGCCCGGATCGCGGCCGAGCTCGATCCGCTCTCTCTCGTCAACGTGCGCGGGTACGGATTCATCCTCATGTGGGCGGGCCGCTATGAGGAGGCGCTGGATCAGCTGGATCGGGTGCGCGAGCTGGACCCGAACTTCACTCCCAACTGGGGAGCGTACGCGCGGATCTACACGGTTCTGGGCCGGTGGCCGGAAGCGACCGAGGCGTTCGTGCGATTCGCCGAGCTGCGTGGGTGGGATCCCGAGGCGTTCCGTCACGCGACGGCCGCGATGGAGCGTCATGCGAAGGAGGGGCGCCCGGTGCCCATTCCCGCTGACCTGGAGGTGGCGGTGCCTCGCAGCATGTTGCGGGCGGAGATCGTGGCCATGCTGGGGCAGCCGGACTCCGCGATGGCGATCCTCGAGCGGATGTACGAAGACGGAGATCCGAACCTGCGCGAGGCAGGAATCCACCCGATGCTGGCATCGCTCCACGACGATGCACGCTTCGTGGCGCTCCTCGAGCGGATCGGCCTCACGCCGGTCCCGGCGGCGCGCACCTGGATGAACGATCGGTGACGACGGGGAATTGGTCAGCGATGCACGACACGCCGACCGATCGCGGTCCTCATGCCGATGAGTCGAACCTCTTCGCTGTGCGCGATACGGCTGCGTTTCCTGTATCGCCACTGCGACGCGCAGGTTCCGTCAGCCCCGCCCGAAGTAGCGCACGCCCTCGATCCCCTCGAAGTCCGCGTCCTGGGTCCAGAGGGTGGCTTCGTGCGCGCGGGCGGTGGCGAGGATGACGCTGTCGGCGAGGGGAAGGCCGGTCTCCAGGCCCGTTCGAGCGGACATCAACGCCAGCGAGGCGTCGAGCTCGACGACGCGTCCCTCCATCATCGCGCCGATCACCTCGAGCGCGAGAGGCTCGTCCCGCTGGGACCGAAGCCGGCGGTACACTTCGTAGAGGCAGAGGCTCGGCACGATGAGACGGTCGACGTCCTCGATCGCTGGCCCGAAGGCGTCCGCGTTGGGGCCGCCCGCCGCATATTCCAGCCAGCCGGAGGAGTCGACGACGTTCAGAACCGGTCGGGGTCCCGCGGCACGTCCGTGTCGATCCCCGGGAGTTTCCCCTTGATCGCGCGCATCGGCCGCACGGGGACGACCGTCACGAGGTCCCCGAAGCGGAAGACCCGCAGTTTCTGTCCCGGCCGGATCCCGAGGGGCTCCCGGACCTCCTTGGGGATGACGATCTGGTACTTGGACGAAACGGTCACGACGGACACGGCGCTCCTTGGTTCAACGACTTGTGTATCGATCACAGTATCGTTGAATGACGACATGCCGACAAGCCCTCGGATCGGGACGCCCCCATGACGTTGGACGAAGCCCGCGCGGTCGCCCTCTCGCTCCCCGGGGCCACGGAGGAGCCCCACTTCGAGCGCACCTCGTTCCGCGTGGGCGGCAAGATCTTCGCCACCGCGCCGCCGGCGGGCGGGCCGCTCCACGTCTTCGTCGACGAGCACGCCGTCGGGGTGGCAATCGGGATGGATCCGGAGGCGTTCGAGGAGCTCCACTGGGGGAAGAAGCTCGCGGGCGTGGCCGTCGATCTCGCCCGCGCCGATCCCGAGATCGTGCGCGATCTGCTGGAGGAGTCGTGGCGTCGCCGCGCCACGAAGCGCCTGATCCAGGAGCTCGACGAGCGACGGGCGTAGTCCGCGTGCTCCGGCGCAGAACCCACCGCGTCATCGCGGTCCTTTTCCTGGTTACCGTCCCCCTGCAGCCTACATCTCGTTTACTGCGACCGGCAGTGACGTGTCTCCCGTGTCTACTTTCCCCTCGTCCCTCCCCTCGGTCTGGCGCTCACGGGAACCTACCTGCTCGTGAAGCCGTGGGTTCAGCGGCTCAGGGTCCGCCGGAAGTAGGCATGTTGTCATTGCGTCCACTTCCGGCTCGAGGGCATGGAGGAAGCCGGATAAACGACGTGCTGTCCGCTGAGCACCGCGCATCTTAGCGTCTCCGGGCCGAGGACTTGCCGCATCGCGCGGGACACGACCGCCACTTTCTCACGGATTGGAAAGGGAGATATCAAAATGGCC
>DASSPT010000021.1:0-30337 GCA_035699465.1 Gemmatimonadota bacterium | reverse complement strand
GTCGAGCTCAGGGTGGACACCGGCTACGAGATTCTGTTCGTGCACGAGCGGCGCGAGGCGCCGCTGTCGGCCGAGCTGGATTACGACGGCGAGGCCTCGAGCGACATCCGGGACCCCGTCGTCTCCACCCTGGTGCGGATGCGCGACGAGAGCGGGCAGGCGCCGGCGATCGGTCTCAAGATCGCGACTCGGTTGCCCGTGGCGAGCAACCAGAGCGGCCTCGGGCTCGACACGACGGACTTCTTCCTCGCGCTCCTGGCCGCCAAGGACGGCGCCGGGCTGCGCTGGGTCGCGAATCTGGGCCTGGGGATCCTCGAGGTCCCGACCGCCGTCACGAGCCAGAACGACGTTCTGACCTACGGATTTTCCGTCTCGCGCGACATCGGATCGCGGCTGGCGGTCGGTGCGGGAGTGGACGGCCATGTCGATCTGTCCGGGCAGGTCCACCCCGGCACCGAGGACACCAGCGTGGTGCGGCTGGGAGGGCGCTTCGGTGCCGGCGCCTCGACGATCGACGCCGCGCTCCTGATAGGACTGGCGGAGGTCGATGCGCCGTTGGGGGTGACGATCGGCGTCACCCGCTACTTCCATGTTTTCGACGGACGTTGAAAATGCCCCATCTGCGGCGTTTCGCTCCTTGACGCTCGCTGCGGCGTACCTTTCCGTACGCCTCGCTCGGTCGTCGTCGCGCGCCTTGCATCCGGGGCATTTTGAACGTCCTTTCAAGG
The DNA here is from genome assembly GCA_035699465.1 of Gemmatimonadota bacterium. GTDB lineage: Bacteria > Gemmatimonadota > Gemmatimonadetes > JACCXV01 > JAHWKZ01 > JAICNR01. The sequence goes on along the minus strand of DASSPT010000021.1, from coordinate 29,609 downwards.
AGGAGTCGTGAGGACCACAGTCCGTAGCGCATGGGGGATCGTTCTGCTGGTCGTTGCGTGCGGCCGTGGTGGAGGAGAGGGGGCGGAGGAGAGGGCGCGGGTGGAGATCGACAGCCTGGGCCAGGAATGGGAGGCGGCGGCGAACCGGGCCGAAGTCGACCGCCTGGTGGCGATCTACGCGCCCGACGCCGTGATCCTGCCGCCCGGCGGACCGGTGATCGAGGGGAGCGAGACGATCCGCGAGCTCTTCCGGCAGGAGTTCGAGCGCTTCGACACGAAGCTCGCGTTCACGACGCAGGCGATCGAGGTCGACGGGGACATGGCGTTCCGCCGCGGCCGCTACGTGTGGCGCGGGACGCCGCGGCTCTCCGGCCAGGCGGTGGAGACGACGAACAAGTTCCTCGAAGTCTGGCGGCGACAGCCCGACGGGTCGTGGCGGATCGCGGTCGACATGTGGAACCCGTCCGAGCCCGTGCCGGGCGGGGTCGGGGCGACGACGACGCCGGAGCCGCGGACCGATCCCTCGGGCCTCCCCGCGCCGCCCGCGGACTGACGAGGGCCGCGCTCACCCTCGCCGGCGCGATCGGGCTCGCGGTCGCCGGTCCTCTCGCGCTGCAGGTCGCGCCGCTCGAAGCGCAGCCGTGGCCGCTGCGCGCCGAGGATCCCGCGCTCGTAGACCGGGGGGCGCTCGCGGCGCGCTTGGGGCTCGAGGTGGGGGGCGGGCGCGAGTATCCGGCTTCGGGGCTCTCGGGGACGGTCGTCCGGCTGCCGGCGGAGATCAGGCTGGGTTTCGGACGCGCGGAGCTCTCCGTCGAAGGCGGATACGAGTTCCTGGCCATCGAGGACTTCGCGACCGCGCCACTCGATTCGATGCTCGACGTGTCGGGGGACGGCACGCGCGACGTGATCGATCCCGTCGTCGCCATGAAGGTCCGGATCGCCGACGAGTCGCCCTCGGTCCCGGCCTGGAGCTTCCGGGTCGCGATGCGGCTCCCGGCGGCCGGCAACGAGAGCGGGCTCGGCCTGGACACGACCGACTTCTGGCTCTGGCTCCTGGCGGGGAAGTCGATCGGCCCGGCGCGGGTCGCGGCCAACCTCGGGGCGGGAGTCCTGGGGATACCCACGCGCGGCGACCGCCAGAACGACGTCTGGGGGTACGGGCTCTCCGTAACCGGTCCCGTGGGCGCGGGATGGGAGGCCGGCGCGGAAGTGCAGGGCTCCCTCGACGTGCGGGGCGACACGCCGACCGGGACCGAGGAGCGCGGCCAGGCGCGCCTCGGTGTCCGCCGCGCGGCGGGACGCTTCGCGTTCGACGCCGCGCTGATCGTCGGGCTCGAGGACCCGGATCCCGACCTGGGCGCCGCGGTCGGCCTCGCGACCACGTTCCAGGGCGCCTTCGGCCCGTGACCTGCGGAGCCACGCTCCGCGGGCCGGTCCCTGCGTCGTGCCGCTACCGGCCGGCGGCGAACTCGCGATAGCGACGGACGAGCGCGTTGGTCGACGCGTCGTGGCGGAGCTCCGGTTCCGCGACGGACTCGAGTTCGGACGCGATCCGACCGGCGAGGGATTTCCCGAGCTCGACGCCCCACTGGTCGAACGAGTCGATCCCCCAGACGGTCCCCTGGACGAAGACCTTGTGCTCGTAGAGCGCGATCAGCGCGCCCAGCGTCCACGGCGTCAACCGGTTGGAGAGGATCGTCGTCGAGGGCCTGTTCCCGGGAAACGCGCGATGGGGAACGAGCACCTGCTCGACACCCTCGGCGGCGACCTCCGCGGCGGTCTTCCCGAAGGCGAGCGCTTCGGTCTGAGCGACGAGGTTCGCGAACAGTAGCGCGTGGTGGCGGCCGATCGGATGGAGGGGCTCGAGGAAGCCGAGGAAGTCGCAGGGGACGAGCCGCGTCCCCTGATGGAGGAGCTGGAAGAACGCGTGTTGTCCGTCGGTGCCGGGCTGCCCCCAGACGACGGGCGCGCTGTCGACCTCCAGCTGGCGGCCGCTCGTGTCGACGCGCTTGCCGTTGCTCTCCATGTCGAGCTGCTGGAGGTAGGCGGGAAAGAGTGACAGGTACTCGTCGTAGGGTAGCACGGCATGCGTGGAGGCGCCGAAGAAGTTGCCGTACCAGATCCCGAGCAGGCCCAGCAGCGCCGGCACGTTCCGCTCGAGCGGCGCGGCTCGGAAGTGATCGTCCATGGCATTCATGCCGTCCAGCATATCGCGGAAGCGTTCGGGTCCGATCGCGAGCATGAGCGACAGTCCGACGGCCGAGGCCAGCGAGTAGCGGCCGCCGACCCAGTCCCAGAAGCCGAACATGTTCTCGGGGTCGATGCCGAACTCGGCGACACCGGCGGCGTTCGTCGACACCGCGACGAAGTGGCTGGCCACCGCCTCCTCGCCGAGCGCCCCTGTCAGCCAGTCGCGCGCGGTGCGCGCGTTGGTCAGCGTCTCGATGGTCGTGAACGTCTTCGAGCAGACGACGAAGAGCGTGAGCGCCGGGTCGAGGTCGCGAGTCGCTTCCACGAACGCCGTGGCGTCGACGTTGGAGACGAAGCGGACGGTGAGGTCGCGGTCGGCGTAGGCGCGCAGTGCGTCGGTCGCCATTCGCGGCCCGAGATCGGACCCCCCGATCCCGATGTTGACGACCGCCTGGATGGGCAGTCCGGTGTGCCCCGTCCACTCGCCCGATCGGAGGCGGCGCGAGAACGCCGCCATGCGATCGAGCACGGCGTGGACCTCGGGGACGACGTCCACCTCCCCGACGTGGACCGATGCCTCGCGCGGGGCGCGGAGAGCCACGTGCAGGACCGCACGGCCCTCTGTCACGTTGATCGGCTCGCCGTGGAACATCGCCTCGGCACGCTCCCGGACACCGGCCTGGGAGGCGAGCTGGCAGAGGAGGGAGATCGTCTCGTCGGTGACGCGGTTCTTCGAAAGGTCGATGACGAGGCCGGCCGCCTCGAACGTCATGCGCTCGGCACGAGCCGGGTCCTCGGCGAAGAGCTCGCGCAGGTGGCGGTGTGCGATCTGCCGGTGGTGGTCCTCGAGCGCTTTCCAGGCCGGGAGCGTGCTCGGCGGGGGGCCGGTGCCGGTCGTCATCCTTGCCTCCTTCCTGTGGCGCATCGAGCGGGCCGGGTGCAAGATAGCCACACGAACTCCGGACGCAGAAGTCTGGACGAGCCCGAGAGGCGCCTGACCACAGGGGACTGACCGGGTCGTTCCGTTCCTACGCGCTATACTCCCCTGCATGGCCATCATCGACGACGAGCTGTTCGTGCGCTGCGAGCGCTGCGGTTCCGAGGTCGCCACCGGCATTCGGCGCAACGAGCACGGCCTGTCGGAGCGCCCCCCGGGGTCCCGGCGCATCCGCTGCCACCGCTGCGGCAAGGTCGGGGAATACGGCGACGCCGCGTACTACCACCGCACGGTCGCCACCGACGTGGAACGGGTCGACGCCTAGTCCTCGGATAGCGCAGGTAGTGAGGCGGGGGCCGTAGTGGACGGGGAGCGGGGCGCTCGCCCCGCTCCCGTCCTTCCAGTATCAGCCCTGAACCGGGGGTTCGAAGCTGCAGATCCGCTGCAGGATCGGGCGCCCCGTGAGATCTCCGGCGCATATCCGCTCGAAGCACGCGCCGAACGTGAGCGCCGTCGCGAACGTGGCGCCCAGGGTGATTCGGGTCAGCAGGTTCCTCATCGCCTGTCCTCCTTCGGGTGGCCGCGTATTCGCTGGCGTCCAGGGCGGTCCGCGGCCGGGTCGCCACTGCACGGTGGTTCCGCCTCCAAATCGCGGTCGGGTCCGGGCCCGCTATCGGGTGTTCGACAGGAAGAGGCGTTCCCGGGGCCTCGTGATACATCGCGGGTCCGCCGACGTGACCCCCGGAGGGTCCTGACCCCCTTCTAGCAGAATGCGGACGGGGCTCGCGGTCCGTGAGCCGGGGGCACCCGTCGCAAGCCCGAATCCGTTGGCGTGCAAGGGCTTGCAAAGCCGTTTGGCGAATGGAACGGCTCTTGCACCCGATGAGGTGAACGGGAATCGACTGCCTGGCCGGCAAGGAGCACACGATGCGAACCCCCCTGCTTCCCATCTCCGTGGCGCGCTCGCGACGCGGGATATCGCTCATCGAGGTCCTGATCGTCATGGTCCTCGTCGGAATCCTGGCGGCGGTCGCGATTCCACGTGTGGCGGGAAGTTCCGATCCCTACGCCGCCGTCAACGAGGCGCGGAAGATCCACGCCGCGATGGCGAATGCGCGCGCGCGCGCGATCGCGACCCAGCGCCAGCACCGGTTCGTCCTGGCCAGCGGGGCCGTGTGGAAGGTGGAGGAGGAAAGCTCGCCGGGGACCTGGACCGCGACCGCCGACTCGGGAACGTCGGACGCGACCGTGACGATGGGCGGCGCTTCCGGCGGGACGATCGTGTACTACCCGCGCGGCCGGGTCGACGCGCCCAAGACGATCGAGGTGTCGGTGGACGACCACGAGCAGACGATCGACATCCTGGCCAGTGGCCTGGTCCGGTGGTGAGCGTGCGCCGTCTCCGCTCCCGTCGGGGCTTCACGCTGATCGAGGTCGTCGTGGCGATCGTGATGCTGACGTTCGGGGTCCTCGCCTCGGCTTCCCTCACGGCGGCGCTCATGCGCTCGAACCGCGGCGTGACGAACCGGACGCGGGCCATCGAGACGCTGCGACTCAAGGTCGAGGACCTTCAGTCGAAGCGGTATTTCGACATCGCCGACGGGACCGACACGGCCACGATCGGCGGCATCACGTACAACCGTTCGTGGACCGTCGCAGCCAATGCCCCCGCCGCCAACCTCAAGACCGTCACGCTCACGGTCACGTGGGGGGATCGGCAGGGGAACCACACGATCACGAACAAGACGATCCGGGCGCAGTGATGAGCAGACGCGGCTTCACGCTGGTCGAGATGCTGATCGCCATGGTGATCGTGGGGATCATGGGGATCGCCCTCGTCGGGTTCCTGAGGGCGCAGCATCAGACCATGGTGCGGCAGAACTCGGGAGTGCTCGCGACGCAGAACGCGCGCGCGGCCGTCGACATGCTGGCGCGGGAACTCAGGAATGCCGGGTACAGCCCGCGCGGGGCGCTCAGCGGCGCCCAGCTGTGGGCCGTAGAGGGCGACAGTGTCGCATGGACGGCGGACATGAACGCCGACGGAGACACGCTGGATTCCAGTGCGGGGCTGTGGGACGAGCGGGTCGCGTTCTACGCGGCCGGGTCGAATCTGATGCGGGCGTCGGGCGGCGCCGGCGGCGTGGCCGTCACGGACAACCTCGACTCCCTACGTCTCGCGTACTTCGACGAGGCTGGCGCCGCGACCGCGGACCCCCTGCTCGTCGAACAGGTGACGGTTCGCCTCTTCTACTCAACTCCTGACGGGGTGCAGGCCGGAGTGATCGAGTCCCAGGTCGCGCTTCGGAACAACATCTATGCGAACTGAGGAGCCATGAACGACCCGTTGCGGTTCGTCCTGAGGAGCCCGCGGTGCGATCGGCGCGGCTTCGCTCTGATCGCCGTCCTCGTCGTGATGGTCGTGCTCGGCCTCATCGGAGGGGCCGCGGTCAAGTTGACGGCGGGAGACCAGCGGGTCACTCGACTCTTTGCGGACGCGAATCAGGCCGACGCCGCCGCGGCCGCGGGCCTCGAGCACGCGGTCTCCGTGTTCCAGAGCGGAGGCGCCTTCCCGCTCACCGCGTCGATCAACGGGTACGACTACACCGTGGTGCAGGCCGTCGATTCGTTCGACTACAACGGCGACAGCGTCGCCGACACCGTATACCTCGCGAACGACGGAACGTTGAACGAGGACGGGGACGGCGAGATCGTCTACGTCCTCGAGTCCACCGCCACGAAAGGATCCTTCAAGGCCGTCCAGCGGCTCCGCATTGCGCGTAGGACGCTGACCGTCGGCGCCCCGGGCGCCCTGACCGCGAGCTCGTCGATCACGTTGAGCGGGAACATCACCGTCGATGGGAGGAACTACAACGCCAGCGGCACGACGGTTCTCGACCCGAGCTCGACGGCGAATACCGGGGCGTGCAGCGAGAACAAAGCGGCCGTCACGCTGGCGGACTCGACGGAATCGGTGACGAGGCAGGGCTCGGTCAACCTGGCCGGCAACAGCACGTTCGCGTCGAGCTCGCCGCCGTACGTGACCAAGCAGGACTCGATCGACTACATCACGCCCGAGGACGTCCTGGGCATGGAGCCCGGAGATCTCGACGCGGTGATCCAGAGCGCGGATACCTACACGGCCCCCACCGACTCCTTGATCGGCCTCGTCTACGTCGATGGGGACTACGGCGCGGGCGCCGCCGGGGGGAACGAACTCAACGGAACGGGAATCCTGATCGTCCACAATCCGCTGTACAACCCGCTCGAGCACGATCCGAACAGCCCGTACTACGACTCCGCCAAGGCCAGCGATCCCGCGTATGCCCCCGCCAACCTGGGGAACATCAACGGCGGGAGCTTTCACGGCCTGGTGATCGCAGACAAGATCGACCGGATCAACGGCAACATCAACATAACCGGCGGGGTGATCTCGCTCTCGGAGATCGACGTGACGCTGGTCGGCAACGGTACGGCCACGGTCAAGTACTCCTGCAGCGCGCTCCAGCAGGCCGGAAACGCGTCGAGCGTTCCGCCCACTCGCCTCAGCTGGTCGTCCGATTGATGTCTACAATGGTTCGATCCGCCCCCTCGGCGTGAGGGACGATGAAGACCGCCCTTCCACGCTCCGCCCGCTGCTCGAGGCGCGGGGTCACGCTCATCGAGATCCTGATCGTCCTGGTGCTCGTGGCCATGCTGGCAGCGATCGCTATCCCTCGCGTGGGGGGCACCTCGGATCCCTATGAGGCCGTGGAGCAGGCGCGCCTGATCCACACCGCGATGGCGAAGGCTCGAGCGTCGGCGATCGCCGAGCAGCGCGCGCACCGTTTCATCCTCTCCTCCGGGGGAGCCTGGCAGGTCGACGTCGAATCCTCGCCGGGGACCTGGACGGCGACGGCGGACTCGGCCACGGCCTCCGGAGTCGTGACCCTGGACGGGGCGTCCAGCGGAACGATCACGTTCTACCCGCGCGGGCGCGTGGACGACACCCACACGATCTCGGTGAACGTCGACGGCCACGTGCAGACGATGCGGATCTTCGCCAGCGGGCTCGTCCGGTGGCGGGTATGAGCCGGCCGCTGGGTTCCACGCGCGGCTTCACGCTGGTCGAAGCGCTGGTGGCCATCGTGATCCTGGTCGTAGGGGTCCTGGGAGCGGCCTCGCTCACGGCCGCGCTCATGCAATCGAACCGGGACGCAACCGACCGGACGCGGGCGCTCGAGCTCTTGCGTCACAAGGTCGAGCACATCCAGTCCCAGGGGTACTACGGGGTGGTCACAGGGGGCGATACCCGATCGGTCGGCGGCATGACGTTCACGCGGTCATGGACGGTAACGCCCGACAGCCCCATCGCGGGCCTGCGGGACGTCCAGGTGAACGTCACGTGGACCGACCAGGATGGCACCCATACGGTTCGGACCCGGACCTTGAAGGGGCTCTGACGATGGGGGGAGAGAAGGGTCTCACGCTGGTCGAGCTCATGGTGACCCTGGTCATCGTCGGGATCATGGGACTCGCCCTGGTCGGATTCCTGCGCTCCCAGCATCAGACGGTGACGCGCCAGAACGACGGCGTCCTGGCCACCCAGAACGCGCGCGCCGCGGTCGACATGCTGGCCCGAGAGCTGCGCAACGCCGGCTACGACCCCCGCGGGAGCGGAGGCGCAGCGCTGACCGCCATGGAGGTCGACAGCGTGGCGTGGACCGCCGATCTCGACGAGGACGAAGGGGTGACGACCTTCGACCCGGTCGCGGACACCTACGAGGAGGTCGCCTACTGGCACGACGCCGGCTCGAACACGCTGGTCCGGTGGGCGATGCCGAGCCTGGGAGGGGCGGGAGTTCCGGTCAGCGACGGGGTGGACTCGTTGCGACTGACGTATCTCGACAGGACCGGGGCGGTCACAGCCGACTCCTCGCTCGTCGAGCTGATCGAGATCCGTCTCTGGTACTCGACCGTGGACGGTGTCCAGGCGGGGGCGATCGAGTCTCAGGTCGCGCTCAGGAACAACATCTATGCGAGGTGAGGTCCGAATGACCGATCGTGGAAGGTCTCGTTTCTCCAGCGACGGGTTCGCGGTCGTGGCAGTCCTGATCGTGGTGATCGTGCTCGGGCTGATCGGCGGCGCGGCGCTGTCGCTGACGACGGGCGACGCCCGCGTCACCCAGCTTTTCTCCCGCAGCGGCGAGGTCGATGCGGCCGCGACCGCGGGTCTCGAGCACGGAGCGGCGCAGTTCGAGGGCGTGGGGCTGGGCGGTTTCCCGCTGAACGGTTCGATCAATGGGTACGACTACGTCGTGAACATCTGGGCGGACACGTTCGATTACAATGGCGACTCGGTTCGCGATACCGTCTATCTGGCCGGCGACGGCACGTTCAACGAGGATGGGAATGGACGGACCGTCTACGTGCTCGAGTCGACTTCAACCCGGGGGTCGTACCGGGCTGTACAGCGGATGCGGGTCGCGCGCCTCACGCTGACTCCCGCCGTCCCGCACGGCGCGCTGTCGTCGAACTCGTCGATCCAGCTCACCGGGGACATCATCGTCGACGGCCGCAACCACACGATCGCAGGCGCGATCATCGACTCGGTCGACACCAGCTACAACAAGGTGTGCGACGAGAACAAGCCGGCGATCATGTTGACCGATATGGCCGACACGACCGACGTCAAGAACGCGAAGAAGGAGAGCGGCCCTACGCGGCGTGGGAACGAGACGTTCGCCCCCAACAAGTACGTGGAAAACGACTCGACGATCGTTTACATAACCCCGGAGCAGATCCTGGGCCTCGATGAGGGCGACCTCGATCGCATCGTCCAGGATGCCGGCTCGTATCAGGTCCCCGACTCGATCGTGGGGCTCGTCTACGTCGACGGGGACTACGGCTCGAAGGCGATCGACGGGACCAACCACGTCAACGGCACCGGCATGCTGGTCGTTCACAATCCCCTCTACGATCCCCGGGAGCACGACCCGAACCATGCGCTCTACAACCCCTCGCGGGCGTCGGACCCGGCGTATGCTCCCGCCAACCTGGGGAATATCAACGGCGGCACGTTCCACGGGATCATCATCGCCGACAAGATCGACAAGATCGACGGCAACCTGACCGTCCTGGGGGCGATCATCGCGCTGAGCAACGTGGACGCCACCAAGGTGGGCGCCGGCACCGCGAACATCCTCTACAGCTGCCAGGCGATCCAGGCCGCGGGGAACTCGCTCCTGCCGGCGATCCGCCTCAGCTGGAAGGCCGAGTAGCGCTCCGGTCGGCCTCACGGGCGGCCCCCACCCAGACGCGGATGCGTGCCGGCTCGGCCGGCGCGCCGGCCGCCCGGAGCTGACGCACCAGGCGCTCCGGCTCGGCCCCGGCCAGCTCCTCGACGGTTTCGATTCCCACGCTCTCCAGCCGCCGGGCGCCGTCCGCCCCGATCCCGCGCAGGATCGCCAGACGCGCGCGCTCGACCCACAGGCGGGCTGTATCCGCGTCGGTTCGCAGCTCGGCCGCGAGATCCGCGGGGTCGGCGTCGGCGAGCTGCCACGGGTCGTCGATCCCCACCTGCTCGAGCCGAGCCACGGGCGCTCCGAGATCCGCCAGGGTCGGGACCAGGCTGGCGATCGTCTTCGTGTGCATGGCGGCGATCGACACCGCCGAGAACAGGGCTGCGGCGAGCGCGGTCGCGACGGCCGCCGCCGGGCGCGCCGGGGCCGGGAGGACGCCCCCCAGGGACGTGCCGGAGCGTCCGACCGCCCGCGCCTCAGGTTCCTCGGCGGGAGCCGCGAGGCCAGCGACGACCAGCGCTTGCCAGACCGCGAACGCCTCCAGCGCGAAGAACGGAAATCCGAGAAACCCCGCGACCGGCATCTCGAAGAGCTTGAAGCCCTCGAACCCCGGCACGGTGTAGATCCACTTCCCGCGCGCGCCGATGTTGAACGCCTCCCACAGGAGGCCGACCGCGAGCCCCGCGGCCAGGAGTCGGAAGATCCGGCCCGGCCGGCCGCGCTCGAGGTCGCCCAGGAGCGAGCGCTCCGGCGCGCGGCGAAGGACCCACGGATCGACGACGAGGAACACCCCGCCCCAGACGAGGGGATAGAGAGCGCGCGGCCAGGCGAGCGCCAGCGCGAGCATGAGCGCGCCGAGGGTGGGCAAGATCCAGCCGTGCGCGAGCCGCAGACGCGGTATGCGAACCGCTTCCGCGATCCTGAGCGAGTCGAATAAGCGCTCGACCACGAGGACCGCGGGGATGACGGTCGCGAACGAGAGCGCGATCCCGAACCAGCGCGCCGCGGCGTCCCGGGGGAGGAAGACGTAGTACCAGTTCTCGAGCCGCAGGTTGAGGATCTCGAAGAAGAGCCAGAATGGAACCGACCAGGCGAGCGCGCTCGCCAGGAATGCGGTACGGCCAACGAAGAAACGGCCGCCGCGCGAGGCGACGGCCGCTTCGAGGATCACCAGCGTCGGGTACCACGCCAGCGGGTAGAGCCACGTCGCGAAGGGCTCGATCCCCGCGAGTGCCCCGGCGATCGAGCCGCCCAGGACGACCGCCGCCGCGGCGATCGCGGCGACCCCGCTATCGGATGCCGGAGCTGCCACCGGTGCCCGCGACGCTACTCCCAGCAGGGGTCGTGACCATAGTAGACGCACACAGTGCGACGGTACTCGAGGTCAGCCGCGTCCGGCCAAATCGGATGCTCCTTCGGGAAATTCCGGGCTCGTCCCGTCGACGAGGCCTCTGGATCCCCTCCAGGAGCGGGTGGCCGGCCACGATGTCAGCGGGCGGACACGACGCGTGACGTATGAGTGTCGTCGATCGGCATCTACCACGAGACGTCGATCAGCCGGCCAGAAAGCTCCTCGAATCGAAACCGGATCGCGAACGGCGTCCAGCTCTCCGCGGCGGGAACGAAGGCGCGGCCGAACCGGAGATCGCGCAACGTCACGACCGCCACGCCGTCCCCTCGATCGACGGCGGCGACGGGCACCCGCGCCCACCACAGGTATGCCTGTCCCTCGCGCGTGGCGAGGGCTCGCGCCACCCAGGGGTCGTCGAATCGGCGGTCGATTCGGTCCGTGAGCGCGGCCCCCGGTGGTATGCCGCGCAGGCGGTAGAGGGTGATCCGGGGCTCGGGCTCCTCCAGCGGAGCGATGGCGACGCCGCTCCATCGCCAGGGCGCGCCGAGGCGCGGAAAGGCGACCGCTTCTGCGATCCCGCGCCCGCTTCCGCGCTCGGACTCGGCGACCGTCCACACGGCCTCCCGGTGGACGGCGGCCGCCGACGCCCCGTAGACGAGGAGCGCGACGAGCCAGACCATGACCGCTATGCGGCCGCGCTCGGGCCGGCGGCGGCAGACGACGAGTACGCCGACGGGCAACGCCCACGTCACGAGGTCGACGATGAACAGCCAGTCCAGCGCGAAGCGTTCGCTGGAGAAAGGGTAGAGGAGCATCGTGCCCCACGACGTGACCAGATCGTAGAGCAGGTGCATCGCGACGCCCGCCGCAGAGACCAGCGCGAGCCAGCCGAACCGCGTCCGCCCGTCGTAGGCCCAGTACAGGCCGGCGGCGAGCGCGACCGGCAGGAGGACGAGGCCGACCAGCGAGTGTGTGAGCCCGCGATGGAAGAGGATGTACGCCGCGTCCGATCGCGCTTCGAGGACGATGTCGATGTCGGGGAGGTTGCTGGCCAGCACCAGGGCGAGCGTAGTGCCGGGGGGGCGCTGGGAACCGGCCGCGCGCGATAGCGCCCAGCCGGTCAGCGTATGGCTGACGTTGTCCAGCTCAGCGCGCGACCGGGAGGCCGGCGCTCCGCCACGCTCGCATTCCGCCCGGCACGTTGCGCACGTCCTCGAAGCCCGCCCGCTTGAGGACGCTGGCCGCGACCGTCGAGCGATAGCCGCTGCCGCAGATCACGGCCAGCGGCCGCCCGTTTCGCGGCACCTCGTCCAGTCGGTCTTCCAGGAGCCCGCCGTGTACGTGGAGGGCGCCCTCGATGTGCCCGGCGCTCCATTCTCCGTCCGCGCGCACGTCGAGGACGGTCACCGCGGCCCCCCGTTCGAGCGCGGCGGCGAGCTCGGGAATCGACATCTGGGGGAGGGTCGCGATCGGCAGGCCCTCCTGCCGCCAGGCGTTCATCCCCCCACCGAGCCAGCCGCGGATCCTGTCCAGCCCGACCCGCACGAGAGCCCGCACGGCGGGATCGACCGCGAAGGGTGTCTCGGCGACGAGGAGGATCGGTTGGTCGTGTGGCACCACCCACGCGGCCCAGGTGGACAGGCTGCCGTCGACGCCGATCCCGAGCGCGCCGGGGACGTGGCCGCCGCCGAACGCCAGCTGGTCGCGAAGGTCGACGACGACGTTGCCGGCCTCGACGAGGGCATGGAACTCCTCGATCGGGATCGGATCCCGGCCCGGCAGGTCGCCGAGGATCGCGGGTCCCTCCGAGTTGAGGGTCTTCATCCGCCGATAGTAGGGCGGGAACGGTGGTGCGGAGCCGAGGATCTTCTCGACGAACGCCTCCTCGGAGAGCCCGGGATCGAGATACGGATTGGCGATGCGCTCGAAGCCGAGGGTCGATAGCGGGCGCGCGCTCATCCCGGCACCGCACATCGAGCCCGCGCCGTGCCCGGGATGGACCTCGAGCCCATCGGGCAGCGCGGCGAGCTTCTCGCGCACGCTCGCGAACAGCCGCCGCGCGAGGGCCCGTTTGCTCTCCTCGCCGAGCAGGTCGGGACGGCCGAGCGAGCCGACGAACAGGAAGTCGCCGGAGAGCATGATCTCGGGCACTTCCGGTGATCGGTGCGTGTCGAACGCGAGGAACGAGAGATGCTCCGGAGTGTGTCCCGGCGTGTGGAGCGCCTGGATCCGCACGGAGCCGATCTCGATCGTCGACCCGTCCTCGAGCTCCTCATGCGGAAACGCGACCTCGTACTTCTCGGCCTCGTCGTACGCGGACAGGCAGAGCGTGGCTCCCGTCCGCTCGGCGAGCTCGCGCGCGCCGCTGGCGAAGTCCGCGTGGATGTGGGTCTCGAGGACGTGGGTGATCTCGACGCCCTGGTCGGCCGCGAACGTTTCGTACACGTCGACGTCGCGCCGGGGGTCTACGATCGCGACGGCGCCCGCGCCGGGGCATCCGACGGCATAGCTGAACTGGGAGAGACCGGAATCCTCGAAGCGCTCGAACAGCATCGTTCCTCCGTCGGTGGGTGCGCCCCGAATGTATCCCGATGGAGGGAAAGCGCCGAGCGCCGAGGTGCCGCCGGCGGGTCCCGTGGGGATGACCGGGACCCGCCGGGGCTGACCTCAGCCGAGCGGGAACGCCTGAGTCGCGACGACGGTCACGTCTGCCGATCGGACGGACTGGATGACTGCTTCCATGTGCGCCCGCGACGGCATCGAAACCGCGACGAACGCGGCGATCACGATCCAGTATGCGGCGGCGGCCAAGAGACCCGAAACGATGGTACGCATGGCATTGCTCCTTTCCGTATGGGATCCTCTTCTCGTCCTGGCATACGGTGAGAGCGGCGAAACGGTTTCAGGGTTGCAAGGCGGGCGCGATTTTTTCTTCGACCCTGGGGGCTATTCGGCGGTGAGATACTCGGCGATCGGGGGCCCGAAGGAATCGGGATGGATGAGAAAAGAGTCGTGGCCGGTCTCGATGTCGAGGACGAGGCGCCCCGCCGGGTTGCCGGCTTGAACGAACGCACGGGACAGCTCGTCGATCTCCGATACGGGGATCAATACGTCCGTCGTGACCCCGATGAGGAGCGTCCGCGCGCGGATCCGGCGCACGCCCTCCACCAGTCCGCCGCGCTCGCGCCCGAGGTCATGGAGATCCATGGCCCGCGAGAGGTAGAGGTAGGAGTTCGCGTCGTACCTGCGCGGATACTTCTCGCCCTGATGCTGGAGATACGACTCGATCTCGAACTGCCCGCCGAAGGCGAAAAGATCTCCGTCGTGCCACGCGCGGCCGAAGCGATTCGTCCATTCGACGTCCGACCGGTACGTGATCGTTCCGATCTCGCGCGCCAACGACAACCCCGCGGCGGGCTGCCCCGTTTCGTAGTAGCGGCCGCCGCGCCATGCCGGATCGAGCATCACCGCCCGCCGCTGCACGTGCCGCAGAGCGATCGCGAATGGGTGGGTCATGCCCGACGCGCTGATCGCGATCAGCCTGTCTACGCTGTCGGGAAACAGCGCGCCGTACTCGAGCGCCAGCATCCCCCCCATGGAGGAGCCGATCACGGCATGCAGGTGACCGACACCGAGATGCGCCAGCAACTCGTGCTGAATACGCATCATGTCGCGTAGTGTGACGAGCGGGAAGTCGAGCGCATACGGTTCGCCGGTGGCGGGATTCTTCGACGACGGGCCGGTCGATCCGTGGCAGCCGCCGAGCACGTTGCAGCAGGTGACGAACCAGCGGTCTGTGTCGATCGGCTTGCCGGGCCCCAGCATCTCCTCCCACCAGCCGGGCTCGTCCCCGGGATCATGACGCGCCGCGTGGGCGCTGGGGGACAGACCGGTCGTGAGGAGCACCGCGTTGTCGCCCCGAAACGCGCCCCAGGTCTCGTACGCGGTGACCGGGCGGTCGATCGAGCGCCCCGACTCCAGCGTGAATGCGTCGGGCAGGGTCCATGTCTGACGGTGCGGCTCGCGCATGGCCGAGCAACCTAACCGGGGCCGATCAGGTCCTCCAGCGCCCGCAGGTGGGCATCGAGCGCGCGGCGGCCGGCAGGAGCGAGCGCGTACCACGTGACGGGCTTGCGATCGCGGAACTCCTTGTCGACCGACACATAGCCGGTCTCCTCCATGCGCCGCATGTGCGCGCCCAGGCTGCCGTCGGTCTCCCCGGTCAGCTCGCGCAGACGCGAGAACGACAGGCGGTCCCAGCGCGACAGGAGGACCGCGATCGCCAGGCGCACGCGGTGCTCGAGGAGGCGGTCGATCCGGGAGAGCGGTTCACGGACCTCGCCGGCCCGCGGCCTCCTAGCTTTCGTCACCGGCTGTCCCGCCGGCGAGGCTCGCGACCACCAGGCCCATGGCGATGACGATGCCCGCCGCGGTCCATGGATACGGGAACCCCTCGAGGAGCGCGACCGCCACGTAGACCGCCGCCGCGACGACGCCCATCCACTTGAGCGCCGGCACCATGTGCACGCCCGCCAGCCAGTAGCTCAGCGCGACCATGAGAAGGATGGCGTGCGAGGAGGCCTCGGGGGTCGAGCCCCACCCTTCGGCGCCGAAGCTGAGGAGGAAGATCGCCACCCCCATCCCGGCCCAGTGGAGCATGTGCCTGCGGCCCGTCTCCTCCGATTCCTGCCCGATGGCCCGGGCTCGTCGGGCACCGATCCAGGCGCTCAGGAGGAAGCCGGCGACCCCCGCCACCAGCCAGTACAGCCCGGCCCGCTCCGGGGCGACATCGATGATCGCGAACCCCGCGACCGAGATCGCCGCCCAGACCCAGAGGATCGCCCGAGGCATGGCCCGCCGTTCCGCGCGCCGCACGACGTCGCGGACGTACCCCAGGTCCTCCCGAGCGTCGGCGCTCATCGCGCGCTCCCCGACGCCTCGCGACGGAGCGTCATCTCGATGAAGGGTCGCCACGTCTCGTCGCCGGAGGGGCGGAACGCGCCGGTCTCGTGCCAGACGTCCGGCTCCGGTTGGCGGATCACGTAGCGGACCTCTCCGCCGTCGGGGGTGGCGAAGCCCCACGTCAGCGTGCCGCCCTCGTCCACCTCCGCGCGAGCGTCGACGAAGCGGCCGGACTGCCATGCGGCGACCCGGTATCGGCCGGGCTCGTCACCCGCCGACATGACGGCGAACGCGCGGAAGACGACCTCGCCGAGGGAGCCTCCGGAAGCCGGCTCGCGGCCGGTTCCCTCGACGACCAGGAGCGAACCCTCGAGCGCCTGCCGCACCTCTTCGCTCTGGTGTAGGACGCGCGCGCCTCCCCGCTCGAGGATCGTGGCCTCGCCGGCCCAGGTTCCGGCCAGCCACGCGAGCGGCGCCATCGCTGCCCTGACTTCCTCGGGCACGGGCGCCTGAGCGAGGCCCGCGGGTGCCGAGACGACGGATAGCGCTCCCGCGAAGAGGGCGCTCTGAAGAATGCGTACGGACACGGCTACCTCCGAGAGGACGTCGGTGCACTGTGATGGTCAGAGTACTCTGGATTCTAGAGCATACTGCGCCGCTCGTCAAGCGGCCATGCATTTTGACCGCACCGTATATGGCGACCCCCGAAATGCATCCCTTCCGTCTCGCGATCGCGCAGATCGACGTCGTGGTCGGCGACATCGACGGCAACCTGGACCGGATCCGCTCGATCCTCGCCGCGGCCGAGGACAGCGCTCCCGACCTGGTGGTGTTCCCCGAGCTCGCGATCTCGGGATACCCGCCGGAGGACCTCCTGCTGCGACCTTCGTTCCTGGAGGCCGCGCGCGAGGCCCTGGACGCGCTGGCCCGGGACGTCGGCGACGCGGTCGCGGTGGTCGGCTTCCCGGAGCAGGATGCCGACGTCTACAACGCAGCCGCGATCCTGCGGCACGGGCGCGTTCGTCACGTCTACCGCAAGCGATACCTGCCGAACTACGGAGTCTTCGACGAGAACCGCTACTTCCGGCGCGGCGAGTCGATTCCCGTGTACCGTCTGGGGGACGTGACGCTCGCCGTCAACATCTGCGAGGACATCTGGTACCCTGGCGAGCCGCTGGCCGTGCAGGCCCTCGAGGGCGACGCGCGCCTGGCCATCAATCTCTCGGCCTCGCCGTATCACGCGGGCAAGGGACACGACCGAGAGCGCATGATCGCCACGCGCGCGGAGGACAACGCGATCGTGGTCGCGTACTGCAACCTGGTCGGAGGCCAGGACGAGCTCGTCTTCGACGGACAGTCGCTGGTCGTCGACGAAGACGGGGAGCTGCTCGCCCGCGGAGCGGCCTTCGCGGAGGAACTCCTCGTGATCGACCTGCCGCTCCAGCGCGTGTTCGAGGAGCGGCTCCGCGACCCCCGCCGACGCAAGGCGGAGACGGGAGAAGGCGCTCCACCGGTCGAGCGGGTGGACCTGGGCGAGCGCCGGAGCGGCAAGCGGCCCTCCCTGCGGGTCCGCGGCGCGGTCGATCCCGCGCCCGCCTCGCGAACGGAGGAGGTCCTGAGCGCGCTGACGCTCGGCCTGGGCGACTACTTCCGGAAGAACGGCTTCCGCGAGGCCTGCCTCGGCGTATCGGGGGGAATCGACTCGGCGGTCACCGCGGCGATCGCCGTCCGCGCGCTGGGGCCCGAGCGCGTGCACGGCTTCTATCTGCCGTCGCGTTACTCGTCGGAGACGAGCCGCCTCGGCGCGCGCGAGCTGTGCTCGAACCTGGGAATCGCCTACCGCGAGATCCACATCGACTCGATCCTCGAGGCGTTTCTCGCCGTGCTGCGGCCCGAATTCGGACGCCTGCCCGCCGACACCACCGAGGAGAACCTCCAGGCCCGCATCCGCGGAAACCTCCTCATGGCGTTCTCCAACAAGTTCGGCTGGCTCGTGCTGGCGCCGGGGAACAAGAGCGAGATGTCGGTCGGGTACTCTACGCTGTACGGCGACATGGTGGGCGGCTTCGCGATCCTCAAGGATCTGTTGAAGACCCGGGTGTACGAGGTCGCCGAGGAGATCAACCGGCAGAGCGGGCGCGAGCTCATCCCGCGCGAGACGATCGAACGGGCGCCCACGGCGGAGCTCAAACCCGGCCAGAAGGACACGGACACCCTTCCGCCCTACGACGTCCTGGACCCCATCCTCGAGGGGTATGTCGAGCGCGACCTGGCCCGGCGAGAAATCGTCGCCCTGGGCTACGATGCCGCGGTCGTCCGCTGGGTGGTGGAGGCCGTGGACAGGAGCGAGTACAAGCGCCGCCAGGCGCCGCCCGGGCTCAAGATCACGACCCGCGCTTTCGGCAAGGACCGCCGGATGCCGATCACGAACCGTTTTCGCGGCTAGCGATCGCCCTTCGGGGTCGTTCCCGCGCCCGCGTGGCCGGCCGCCGGGGATCTGCGGGGACGGCCGGGCAGCAGCGCCAGCATGTGGTGGCGGTAATGGATCCCCCACACCAGCGAGAGGCCCAAGTACACGTAGGCGACCTCCATGCGCCAGTGGGGGACCATGAGCTGTATAGCGAAGGGCACGAACAGGAGTCCCGCCTGCCACCAGTTGAGCTGGCGGTCGGCCAGCATCACGACCGCGAACAGCGACTGGGCCGCGGTGAGGAAGATCTCGTGCTGCTGCTGGACGTCGAGCTCCAGCGCGGCCACGCGGCCGGCGGAGATCGAATAGACCAGCGAGATCGTTCCGATCAGGAGCGTCCACTGATTGACCTTGGAGGAGATGAGCGCCGACATCGCCATCGTCGCGTGACGACGCAGCGTCCACAGGGCCGCGATGATGAACTCGGGCGCCTCGGAGGCCAACGGCGCGACCCACTGGACCAGCAGGAACTCGTCGACTCCGAGGTGGCTCCCGGTTTCGATCAGCGACTCGGCGAATGGCTCGGCGGCGAGGAAGATCAGCACCCCCGAATACACGAAGAGGAGCACGTTCGCCGCGATCCGTCGTGGACGCCGCAGCTGGCTTATGAGGAGGGCCGGGCCCACGAGCTCCGGCTCCTCCCTTCCCATCGCCCCGGTCCGGACGAGATACCAGAGGAAGAGGCTGACGAGCACGATGGTGTCGAGCCACCAGAACCTGCCCAGCGCCGCGATGATGAAGGCGTAGAGGGTGGCGACGGCCAGGAACTGCACGGCCACCATGTCCCCCTCCCCGAGATGGATCGACCTCTTCCGCCAGCGGGCCCAGAACAGCCACACGATCACGGGCCACCCGAGCCCGACCAGGAGCCGGTTCGCACCGGTCATGTTGGCCGCGGCGTAGTGGCCGTACACCGGGTCTTCGGCGGCCCGCCAGGCGAAGTAGAGGTCGACGGCGTACTCGGGGAGGATCGCGATCAGGGCCAGGATCGCCAGCGCCAGGGCCTGGCTCATCTCGAGCTGCGCCACTTCGGCGGCCCAGGAGAGCAGAAACGCGGCCCCGAGGATCGCCAGCCCGAACACGAGGGCTTCCTTCGGCGGCGTCGACTCCAGCCCGCCGAACTTGAACGGGAGGCTCGGCAGCGTGATCGCGATGGCGCCCGCGAGCCAGAGGAAGCGCCCCAGGTGCTTCACTCGTCTTCCCCCGTCCGCCCGATGCCTTCGACCGACCACCATTCGAGGATCCGATCCGCCACTTCGTCCGGAGCGTCCAGGTGCGGCCAGCGCCTGGTTCCGGGAACGACGTGCTGCGGCATGTCGGGCCGGACGGCCGTGTAGGCTTCCGGGGCGGCGGCGTTGGCGGGCGCTTCGGCTCCCCAGATCACGAGCGCGGGGGCGCCGAGCCGGGACAGGGCGGGCCGCGGGTCCCAGGCGAGATCGCCCGCCCAGAGGGACCAGAGCGGCCACCCTGAATCGGGCTGGCTGGCGAAGCGACGCAGGCCGTCGGCGCGCTCTTCGATGTCCGGCGGCGCCACGGCGAGGGAGCGCGCCAGGAGCCGTCGGCGTCCGGCGGCGCTCGATCGCCACAGGCGGACCGCGTCCCCGATGGGCGTGCGCAGGGCCTGATAGGCGAGCGGGCGCCACGCCGGGGCCTCGATCGACGCGACCCCGGTGGGCTCGGGAGGGGCGATCAGCACGACCCCGCGGGCGAGCCGGCCGAGGCGGGCGGCGGCCTCGACGGCGTAGGCGGCCGACAGCCCGCTCGCGATGACGAGCGTCGGCGCGTCGACCTCGTGGCGGACGAACTCCACGATCGCGTCGAAGAACAGGTCCGGCCCGAAGCGGAGCCGCGGGCGGCCAGAGCGCCCGAAGCCGGGGAGGTCCAGGAGGGTCGACTCGAGCTCCCCAGACAGCCGTTCCGCCAGCGGAGCCATCTCGGCGGCCGACGCACCGGCGTACAGGTCGTGCAGCAGAAGAGCGGGGGCCCCCGCGCCCGCGCGCGTGAAGAACAGCTCCGCGTGTCGCCAGGGGTACGAGCCACGTCGGCCCGGCCCGGGCGGTGGAAGCTCGGGCGGTGACCGGCGCGCGCGGACGCGCGCGGCTGCGAACGCGGCCGTCGCGATCACCGCGCCGCCGAAGAGCTTCCTGGATAGGGGCATCGGGCCCTAAGCCTAGAAAAGGGCCACGCCCGGGGCAACTCTCAGGAGCTCCGGAAGGCGTGGATGTCGACGGAGCGCGCGCGCCTCCCGTCCAGGAACACCTCGAACGCGAAGGTGCCGGGCCGCGGCAGCTGGAGGTTGTTGATGTCCATGATCGTCTGCGCGGTCATCGGCCGGCCGGGCTCGGCTCCCTGGAGGGAGAGCTGCCCGTTGATGTGGAACAGCTGCTGCCCGTCCTCGTCCACCAGCCGGATCTCGAGGGGATACGTGCCCTCTTCCCCGAGACGCGCCTCGACGCGGAGCACGAGCGCGAGGTGCGGATGCGTGCAGGGAAACTCCGCGGCATGGATCGAGTTGAAGATCCCCAACAGATTGAGCTTCCCCTCGCGGCTGACGTTCGCCGCGTCGCAACAGACGGCCAGGGTGATCTCCATGGCGGCAAGGCTACGCCTGCACCGGGACGGCCACAAGGACGCGGGGCGAAGATCGGCGAGTCGTGAGGCGCCGCGGCCGGGGCGGAGTCCCGCCGCCGCAGAGCTGTCAACCGGCGAGGATGTCCAGGTAGCGGCTGCCGGGTGCGTCGGTGATCGGAGGGTTGTAGCGCCGGACGAACAGCCGCTCGGCGATCCGCGCCTGCTCGATCGTCATGTCCGCCACCCAGTGGATGAACCGGGCGCCGACGCGCTGCATATCGTCGGTCTCGAGGAGCTCGAGGAGCCGCGCCCTGAGGTCGCCCGCGCTTCCCACCATGAGGACACGGTCGGGCGTGCGGCCGGTCCCGGCTCCGACAAGGAACACGCCGGTCGTGCGGGGGACATTGAGCCGGACGGAGATCCGGCTCCAGCGGGTGAGATGCAGATCTTCCTTCATACGACGGTTCGCTTCCCTTCGGTCCTCCGCGTTCGGGGATGGAAAAACAGGCTCCCGCATGCGCGCGTTGCATCGCGCGCGCCGCGCTTGCGCCACGTCCGCGGCGGGCCGCATGCGAGACGGCGTTCGCCGGGACGTCGAGATTCGAGCGAGGCCGAACCGATCGACTGACTTGCGCTCGACCCCGCTCTGGCGAGACGTGCCCCATCCGCGCGCCTCGCCGTGTTCGCGGTGCTCTCAGCCTCCGGGCTCCCCGGTTGCAAGAATCGCGCCCAAAAGCTGCAGAATCGCCTCGTCCTGCTTCAATTCCCGAATCAGCGCGGCCGGGCTCCGCGGCCCGTCGTATACGCCCGGGACCTGATACCACTTCTCGTCGGCCGCTTCGCGGTGCCGCTCGCAGAGGGCGACGAGATTGCCGGTGTCGTCCCGTCCGCCGCAGTAGAGCGGCACGACGTGGCGGACATCGATCTCGTCGCTGGGCGACCGCTTCCCGCAGACTTCGCAGGCCAGCTCGCCGGCGATCGACAGTGCCGTCCGGTACAGAGCGATATCGAGCGTCATCGGCTCACCGGGCGGGAATCCGAGCGAGCGCAACGCAGAAATCCGCCATTTCCAGCGACCTCAGCACCGGGACCAGCCGCAGTGGCGGCACAGGAGACACCCGTTCTCGCTCGCCACCGGGCTGCCGCAATCGGGGCACGAGGACATGGGGCGTGCCGGCATCGCGCCGGGGCCCTGGAACTCCTCGCTCTTGATCGCGGCCCGGACGACTGCGTCCGCGCTGGCGGCTCCGCGCGTGGCGCCGTTGCCGTTCGACTCCACGCCCCCGTTGTCCAGGTCGCCGCGGCGCTCCAGGTAGCGCTCCACAGCGCGACCGATGGCGTCGGGGGCCGACAGGATCAGCTCCCCGTTGTCCCAGACCGGATTGGGACCCGAGATCCCCTTGAGCTGGTCGACGATCGCCCGCGGATCGAGGCCCGAGCGAAGGGCCAGCGAGATCAGCCGGCACATCGCCTCCGACTGCGCCGCCGCGGCTCCCCCCGCCTTGCCGAGCGAGGCGAACACCTCGCACATGCCCGCCTCGTCCTCGTTGATCGTGATGAACAGGCTGCCGTCGCCGGTCCGTATCCGCTCGGTGACGCCGCGGGTGATGGCCGGCCGCGGCCTCGGCTTCAGGCGCCGCGGCTTCGCTCCGTGGACCGGAGGACCGTCGCCGTTCGCCGCCGACCCGTTGGCGGAGCCGGAGACGCCGTCGAGCGCCGCGCCCGGATCGGCCGGGGCTGCCGCGGCCTTCGGGGCTTCCTTCTTGTCGGTGACGAGGATCCCCTCACGGCTCCCCTCGCGGTACACCGTGATACCCTTGAGGCCCGCCTGGTACGCCGTGACGTAGATGTCCGCGACCGTCTCGACGGATACGTCGTTGGGAAGGTTGACCGTCGACGAGATGGACGAGTCGATCCAGCGCTGGATGACGCCCTGCATGCGGACCCGGAAGTAGGGGTCGATGTCGTGCGCGGTGACGACGTACGCGGGCAGCTCCGCGTCGTCACCCCACAGCTCCTGGATCAGCGGATGGTAGACCTTGTACTCGGTGAACGACTCGCCGTCGTCCTGCTTGACCCGGCGTTTGTAGCTCGTGCAGAAGATCGGCTCCACGCCGCTCGAGCTCTGAGCGACGATCGACCCGGTGCCGACGGGCGGCACCGTGAGCACCGTCGAGTTCCGCATGCCGAACTGCTTGATCTGCTCGCGGAGATCGTCCGGCAGTCCCTGGATGAACTTCGACCGCGACACGCCGTCCCAGGAGAAGAGGGGATACGACCCCTTCTCGCGCGCGAGGTCGATCGACGTCTGATACGCGGCGCGGCAGATCGTCTCCATCATGCGGTCGACGGTGGTCAGCGCCTCATCGGTGTCGTACTTGATCCCCATCTTGACCAGCGCGTCGCCGAGGCCCGTGATTCCGAGGCCGATCCGCCGGTCGGAGGCCACCGCGTCCCGGATCTTCTCGAGCGCGTGGGCGTCCATGTTGTAGTCGATGACGTCGTCGAGAAAGCGCGTCGCGGTGCGCGCGACCTCGGCGAGCTCCTCGTAGTCGAAGGCGCCGTCGACGTTCACGAATTTCGAGAGATTGATGCTACCGAGATTGCACGCGGTATAGGCCGCCAGCGGCTGCTCGGCGCAGTTGTGAACCGCCAACCCATTGGCGATGAAGGAGTTGGAGACGGGCTCGCTGAGGTCGTACACCGTTTCCTCCCCGTCCGCTACAAGTCCCTCGAAACGAGCGAGGAAGCTCTCCCTGTACATCCCGCGGCTCCCGTACTCCGATATCCGATTGAGCAGCTCGGTCTGCTTGTTCGTTTCCAGAAAGCCGATCTCCCTTACGAACGAACGGAGGTTCGCCCGGCTGATCACGAGATCGTGGATGGGTTCACATGCATACTTGTTTCCGTGGAACTCGGCGACTCGAGTCGAGCGGCGATCCGAATAGATCCTCGAAGCGATGCCGAAGTTCAGGAGCATCCTCTGAACGTCCTGGAGGAGCTGCTTCGAAATCGACGTCAAGCGAACGGAAACTCCCTTCGACACGCTTCCGGAAACGTGCCCATCGGCCGTGAAGAGTCCCTGCAGCAGTCCCCGCTGGAAGGC
The DNA here is from genome assembly GCA_035699465.1 of Gemmatimonadota bacterium. GTDB lineage: Bacteria > Gemmatimonadota > Gemmatimonadetes > JACCXV01 > JAHWKZ01 > JAICNR01. The sequence continues at coordinate 5,804 of DASSPT010000021.1, read as the reverse complement.
TTCGCTGCTGCGGAACGAAGACAACGGAAGTCGTTCCGTCTTGTTTTCGGCGGTCACCCCGTACTTCTCCGCCAGGATCGAACGAAGCCGAGTCGAGCTGACGGTAGCCATGTTTCGGGACGGAATGTCCACGGTCCCCACCGGATACCGAGCTGTCATCGGATCCTGTCCCAGGATCTCGTTGACGTATCCCGCGAACTCGTCCGCCAGTTCGCGATCCTCGCGCCAGAACCCGAGCACGGCGCCGTGACCGGTGCCCGCCGTGATGTGCCCATCGCCGATCAGCCAGCCCAGCACACGTCCTTCCACGGCGGTTCCCTCGGCTCCGAAACCGCCTTTACGGTCGAGAAGGTGGATTTGATCGCCGCGCTCGAGATCTCTGGCCTCGACCCAGCCGCGTGTGGTCATGAACCGATGATCCTTCGTTACCCGGATCTCATACCCTTCCCTGGTGGTCAGTCGAAAAACAGGCTTGATTCCGCTCTCGAACGGCGCGGAGGCTGGTCCCCAGGGACCGGCGCCGAAGCGAGAATCGAGCGTGACGGCCTTCGCTTCGCCACTCGCCGCCAACTCGGCTATCGGGAACAACCCGTCCGAGGTGTAGACCAAGGTGTCGCCGGTGACGCATGGGTTCGTAGACACGAGCGGGTTCGCATACTCCACGTTGTGGTACTCCCGCATCGTATCCCAGAAGATGATCCCGGGCTCGGCCGAGGCGTGGGCGTTCTCGATGATCTTCCGCCACAGCTCGCGTGCGCGGACCGTCTTGAACGTCCGGCCGTTCCAGCGCAGGTCGAAGTCCGTGTCGTCGATGACCGCGCGCATGAACTCGTGCGTGATCAGGCACGAGATGTTCGCGTACTGCACCTTGCGCCGGCTCTTGTCGTTCTTGATGGTGACGAAGTCCTCGATGTCCGGATGGTCGACCCGCATGGTCAGCATGAGGGCGCCGCGCCGCCCGGCCTGGCTGACGGTGTTGGTCGACTCGGAGAGGAGGTTCATGAACGAGGTCGAGCCAGGGGATCCGGCTACGGTGGCGTTCACCGGCGCGCCCTTGGGCCTGAGGATCGACAGGTCGGTGCCGACCCCGCCACCGGTCCGGTACACCATCGCGCTCTCCGCCAGGCAGCCGTAAATGCCCTCCAGGCTGTCCTCGGTGATCGGTATGACGTAGCAGTTGGCCAGCGTGGGCTTCCTGCGCGCGTCCTCGCGGCCGGCGCCGTGCATCACGCGTCCGCCGGGGACGAACTTGAAGTCGAACAGGATGCCGAAGAACTCCTCGTACCAGTAGTCGCGGTCCTCCTCCACGCTGGCCAGGGCCCGCGCGACCCGCTCCCAGAGGTCGAGCGGCCCCTCCTCGCCCGGGGCGAGGTACTTGTTGCGCAAGACATCGGCGGCCAGCGCGTCCGGGTAGTAGTCGTCCGTCCGTCGGGCTCGCTCCAGGATGTCGGAGGCGTCGGGCTCGGCGAGGAACGTCAGGTAGCGGTCGCGCGGGCTTTCGGACATGAGGGACCCGTTCCTTCCTGGCTAGGCTGCGGCCTGGCGGCCTGGAGACTTTGGATCGGTCGCGACGACGGGGGGCGGATCGCCCGCGGACGGGGCCGACGCGATCGGGGAACACGTGTGTTCGACATGCTTGACGGGGCGAAACCGAGTGTATCCGAGGGCCGTTTCGATGTCAAGAAAAATGCACGATATGCTGTGTTCCCGGTCACAGGTGCCACTATATATGGTGGACAATCCGGGGAGAACTCGGGGAGATCCATGGGCGGCGCTGGGGATCGGCTGAGGACTCGATGGGGATATCCGCGCACCCCGCAATCAGTTGACGGAAACGATGCCCCGGAGTACCCTTATGTGCAGACGGGAAGCTTCCCGCCGAAGGGTCTTTTCTACCGTTTCTGTGGAGGAAGTATGGCGGAAGTCGCCGATATCAAGGACCAGGATACGATCATCGAGGCCACGCCCGCGGCGACCTCGAAGATCCGCGAGCTCAGGGACCGTGAGGGCCTGGAAGACAAGGGCCTCCGCGTGCGTGTCGTCGGCGGCGGATGCCACGGCTTCTCGTACGCCCTGGGGTTCGACGAGCGCAAGGATGGCGACACGGTCCAGCAGATCGACGGCGTCGACTTCCTCGTCGACAAGTTCAGCGCCCCCTATCTGATGGGCGCCCACGTCGATTTCGTCGACGGCCTGAACGGAGCCGGCTTCAAGATCGGGAATCCGAACGCGAAGTCGACCTGCGGCTGCGGCGAGTCGTTCACGGCATAAACCGAGACGCAGCGCCCGGCAGGGCGCACACCGCTGCACTGGGAAGACGAACGCTCCCCTCGATTCCGGGGGGAGCGTTCCCTTTTGCGCTTGTGGGGGACCGGTCGCCGGTACATGTTGAACCTTGCCCGGCGGAGGCCCCACGCCCGGGGACCGCTCGCGCCCGCTCATGACAGTCCATCGCCGCCTCGCCGCTCTGTTCTTCGCCGACATCGTCGATTTCAGCGGGCTGAGCGCCCGCGACGAAGCCGAGGCGCTGCGCCTCGTTCCGGTGTTCCAGGCCGTGACGCGGGAAACCGTGGGCCGGTTCGGGGGCCGGATCGTGAAGTTCCTCGGGGACGGCGTGATCGCGGAGTTCCCCAGCACGGGGAACGCGATCGGAGCCGCGGCCGGGCTGATGGAGACGTTCGCCCGCGAGTCCGCGCGCCCTCCTTCACGAGCCCCGGGCTTGCGGATCGGCGTCCACGTCGGGGACGTGGCCATCACCGAGGACGGCGACGTCTTCGGGGACGGCGTCAACATGACGGCTCGGCTCTGCGAGGAGGCCGCCCCCGGACGGATCCTGGCCAGCGAGGACGTCTACCGGCAGCTGAAGCAACGGACGGAGTTCGCGTTCGCGCCGCGCGCGGACCGGGATCTGCAGGGCGTCGGCTCGGTCGGCACCTACGAGGTGACCCTGACCGGCCCCATCGATCCCGACCGGAGAGCGTTCCGCTTCGAATCCCACCCGGGCGGCGGATTCGCGTGGCTCCACATGCCGCGCGGCCGGCTCGCCGCCGGAGCGGGCGTCGTCGCCCTGGGCGCCATGCTGTGGGCTTCGCGGGGGACGTGGACTCCATGGCTGGCCGCGGACTCCGCCGAGAGCGCGACGCTCGACCCTTCGCGGCTCGCGGTCCTGTACTTCCGTGATCAGAGCCCGGCGCAGGACCTGGGGCACCTCGCGGATGGTTTCACCGAAACGCTGATCCACGAGCTCGGGGGTGTCGACGGCCTGAAGGTCGTGTCGCAGTACGGCGTCCGCCGGTTCGACGGAACCCATACCCCGATCGACAGCGTGGCTCGGGTGCTGGAGGCCGGCACGATCATCGACGGCACGGTCTCGCGCTCGGGCGACAGCCTGCGGGTCCAGGTGCAGCTGGTGGATGCCACCGACATGACCCAGATCGCCAGCTTCACGGAGGTCCGGCCCTGGAGCGAGATCTTCTCGCTCCAGGACCAGATCACCGCCGACGTCTCGACCGCTCTCCGCCAGCGCCTGGGGCACGAGTTCGCGCTGCAGAAGCGGCGCCGCGCCACCGAGAGCGTGGAAGCCTGGGAGCTGGTCCAGCGGGCGGAACGGATGAAGGAGCAGGCCGAAGGAGGGGATGAGGCCGTGTCCGTCGCCATCCAGGGGGACGCGGACTCCCTGCTCGCGCTGGCCGGCGAGCTGGATCCCGCGTGGGCCGAGCCGGCGCTCGCGCGTGCCCGCCTTAGCCTCGATGCCGGGATGGAAGCCTCGCTGGTCGCGGGGCTCGACCACGTGACGGAGGCGTTGCGCCGCGAGCCGGGCAGCCCCGCCGCGCTGGCCTTGCGCGGGGCGCTGCAGAACGAGCTCGCGCGCGCGGCCACCGATTCCGTTCGCGCGGCGGGCCTCCTCGCGGCCGCCGAGCGGGATCTCCGCACCGCCGTGGCCAACGACCCGACCTACGCCAGCGGCTGGATCACGCTCGCGGACCTGCTATACAACGACAAATGGGAGTTGTCGGAGGCGCGCGACGCCGCCCGTCGCGCGTACGAGGCGGACGTTTTCCTCCTGGAGGACGACCACTTCGTCTGGCTGTGCGAGATCTCGCTGCAGCTCGAGGACTACGACCAGGCGCGTCGCTGGTGCGACGAAGGCCGGCGTCGGTTCCCGGATCGCGAGCGGCTCCTGTCGACGGAGCTCGTGCGGCTGGCCTCGGCCGGGGCCGAGCCGGATCCGGCCGCGGCGTGGTCCCTGGTGCGCGAGCTGGGACAGCACGCCTTTCCGGAGTACAACGTGCCCGCCGCCAAGCTGTACACGGCCGCGGTCCTCGTGCGGGCGGGGCTTCCGGATAGCGCGGCCGCGGTGGTCTCGGACGCGCGAGCGGGAGCACCCGAGGAGGTCGCGCCGTTCCTCGACTACCTCGAGGCGTACGTCAGGCTGCTGGACGGCGAGAGATCCAGGAGCGTCGTGCTCCTGCGGGCGTTTCTGATCGCGCTCCCCGAGTACCGCGCGATCGTGGCCCGCGACCCCTGGTTCGACGAGCTGCGCGGCGATCGCCGATTCGAAGCCATCGTCGACAGAGTGCACCTGCCCGTCTTCTGCAGGATCCTCTGCGAGCCGCCCCGTTGACGAGCGTCCGCCGCGCGCGATCGATCCCGGTCGCGCGGCGCGGCCCTCAGTCCGCGGTCGTCAGGTCGTACTCCGACGGGATGTCCTTGTCCCCCAGCTCGATCAGATAGACGCCGTCGACGGCGCGAACTTGCATGCCCTGCATCCGCGCGGCGTCCCGGATCACGTCCCTGAGATGGGTGTCCAGCTCGAGGTGCTGGACCTCTCCCGAGGCCCGGTCGTACCAGGCGATCCGCACGCTGAGAGTGCCCCCCTCGATCTGTTCCGCGCCCACACTGCTCCGCTTCTCCTTGACTACCACGATCGGAAACATTGCCATCGCCGCCTCCTCGGTCTCCGGATTCGCCCCAACCCACAGGCATGATCAATCTCGACGATGTCCGTACTTTCCGAAAGGCGTCATGGCTCCAACCCGAATGGAGGGACCCTGTGGGTCGACAAGCTCGCACGCTGAACCCGAGGACGCGCCGGATCGCCGCGGTCGTGGGCACGCTGGCCCTCGTAGGGATCGTGGCATGGGTGGTGACGCTGCCCATTCGCCAGACCCGATTCCAGGTGGTAGAGCACCGGCTGCAGCGCGCGGGGGGGGAGGCCGAGGTGCGCGGGCGGCTCAGGAATCGCGGCGTGGAGGCGCGCCAGGTTGTGGTGGAGGCGTATCTCTACGACGGGCAGAACCGCTGGCTGGGGACCGCGCAAACGACCCTCGAGGTGGCGCCGGCGGACTCGGTGGTGCCGTTCGCGGTGCCGATCGAAGCGCGGCTCGCCGGGCCGCTGGAACGGTATTCGCTCTACGCGGGGCTCGAGCCGAACCCGTTCGCGCCCGGGATGTAGCGCTCAGGCCTCCCGGACCGCCTCCAGCACCTCGTCGGCGTGCCCGTCGACCTTGACCTTGGGGAACACCTTCGCGACCCGGCCGTTCTCGTCGATCACGAACGTAGTGCGCTCGATTCCCATGTTCGTCCGCCCGTACATCGACTTCTCCTTCCACACGCCGTACTTCTCACAGACGTCAGAGGCCTCGTCGGACAGGAGGTGGAAGGTCAGCCCCTCCTTCTCGCGGAACCTGTGATGGCTCGCGACCGAGTCCTTCGAGATGCCGAGGATCACGGTGTTCTCGGCCTCGAAGTCGGGGAGCGACGCCTGGAAGGCGCACGACTCCGCCGTGCAGCCCGAGGTCATG
>DASSPT010000020.1:0-8154 GCA_035699465.1 Gemmatimonadota bacterium | reverse complement strand
CCAGGTGGCCTGACCCGCCGGTGCCGGAGACGAGCGGCTGCGCACGGTCGCCGGTCACCACGCTATCGTAGAGGTGTCCCCAGACAGGCCAGCACGTGCCGCCCCAGTGCAGGATCCACGCACGCAGCGAATCCGGCGCTTTCTCCCGCAGCAGCGATCCGGTCGAGGTGAGCTCGAATGTGCCTTCCGGCCGTAGACGCACGATCGCGATGGCGGCGAGCGAACGCAGCAGGCGCTCCAGCGACGGGCCGTGGGCACCGATCTCCGAGGCCAGCTCGGCGGATGATCGCGGGGAATCCCCGAGGAGGTCGGCGATGCCCAGGCGGGCGGCCACGTACACGGCCTGGGTCTTCCAGCTTCCCGACACGATGTCGAGCAGCCGGGCCGCATCGGCCGTGAGCCCTGGAGCCCGTCCCATGCCGCCGGATGATAGCGGCGCGGGTTGGGGCCAGCACGGCGGCGAGCTATCATGATGGATGAAGGAGGAGAGACGATGAGCAGCGAAGCTTCGGTCCATGGTATCCACCACGTTACGGCGATCGCCGGACATCCGCAGGAGAACCTGACGTTCTACGCGGGAGTCCTGGGGATGCGGCTCGTCAAGCGAAGCGTCAACCAGGACGACCCGGGCACCTATCACCTCTTCTACGCGGACGCAGCCGGCACGCCCGGCACCGACGTGACGTTCTTCCCATGGACCCGCATGGCACCGTCCCGTCGGGGCGCGGGCATGGTGGGGGAGATCGCGCTGGCGATCCCGGCCGGGAGCCTCGACTGGTGGCGGAGGAGGCTCGGGGAGCACGACGTCCTGCGGATGGAAGAGGAGGAACGCTTCGGCGAGCGAGTCCTCCCCTTCCACGATCCGCACGGTCTCGCGCTCGCGCTCGTCGAGATCGAAGAGGACCGCGAATTCGCCGCCTGGGAGGCGAGCGCCGTGCCTCCCGCGCATCAGATCCGCGGCGTCCATGCGGTGCGAATCCAGGAGCGCGTGCTCGCACCGTCGGCCGCGCTGCTCGAGGAAGTGCTGGGCTTTCGGCTGAATGAGAGCGAGGGAGGCTGGCAGCGCTGGTCCGCCGGACTGGGTTCGGGCGCGTTCGCGGATCTCCTGGAAGCGCCCGCGGCGCCCTTCGGCCGCTGGGGAACGGGCGCCGTGCATCACGTGGCCTGGCGGGTTCGCGACGACGAGGAGCAGCTCGCCGTGCGCGCGGCGGTCGAGGCGTCGGGTCTCCAGCCGACGCCGGTCATCGACCGGTTCTGGTTCCGCTCCGTGTACTTCAAGGAGCCGGGTGGAACCCTGTTCGAGCTGGCAACCGACGGCCCCGGCTTCGCCCGCGACGAGGATCCCGCGAAGCTCGGCGAGGCGCTGGTGCTGCCGCCATGGCTCGAGCGGAGCCGGAGCGCGATCGAGGCCGCGCTGCCCCCGCTCGAGATGCCTGCCATCGTGCCGTGAGGGCATCCGGGGAGGGCCATGCGCGCGCGGCCGCGCCCGATACCTGGAGGCTGCGACCGCCGCGACCCGAAGACTACGCCTGGGTCGTCGATCGGCACCGCGTCTTCTATCAGCGGGAGCACGGCTGGGACGATCGGTTCATGAACCTGGTGGAGAAGGTCGTGGGGGACTTCGTCCGCGATTTCGACCCGGCGCGGGAGCGGTGCTGGATCGCGGAGCTGGAGGGCCGTCCAGTGGGCTCGGTGTTCCTGGTCGCCCACCCCGAGCGCGAGGGCGTCGCCAAGCTGCGGCTCCTCCTCGTCGAGCCCCAAGCGCGCGGCCTCGGGATCGGCGCCCGGCTGGTCGCCGAGTGCACCGGGTTCGCGCGGGCCGCGGGGTACCGCGCGATGACGCTGTGGACGAGCAGCGTGCTCCACGCCGCCCGCCGGCTCTACGAGGCGGAGGGGTATCGTCTCGTCCGCGAAGAGCCCGAGCCGATGTTCAACCCCGGGGAGATGGGACAGGAATGGGAGCTCGAGCTGTGAGCGATTCGGGCTAGTCCGGTTGGGGGCTTCCCGGCGATCGCCCGCCCGGCAGGAGGAAGACGCTGCGAGCGAGGGCGGAGTCGAGGACCGCGCGGTCGTAGTACGGCTCCAGCGCCCGCCCGGCGAGGATGTCCTCGGCGGCTGCCGCGAACTCCTCCCACGATGCGTCGATTCCGATCCGCTCGATTCGCTCCCGGATCACGCTGAACCAGGCCCACGTCAACGTCTCGTGATACAGGCCCTCCTTCCCGAGCGCGACGGCGAGCTCCTGGATGCCACGCGCCAGCTCGGCGAGAGCCTGTGGCGCGGGGCGCGTCCGTGCATAGTGCCAGGCGATCATGACGTGCTCGCGGTGGCTGAGCGATCCGGTCAGCGTGCGGCGCTCCTCGAAGGCGCGCACGACCTCCGAGACGGTGTGGGTCGCGTCGGCGGGCATCCGCGGAAGATATGGGGCGGCGCCGGAGCCTGCGCAAATCCTAGGAATTCGGTCCGGTGATGAGCGCGCGACGGCGAACAGCGGGGAACGGGAATTGATCGGGGCGACTGCCCTCCGTGCGACCGTCTATGCCTGCGCTTTCGTCGCTCTATGGATCTGGTTCGCCTACGAAGCCCACCTGCGCGAGGTGTCGTTCGGCTTTCCGCTGCCGGAATGGGCGGCGCCCATCGGAGTCGCGCTGATGGCGTTGGGGCTGGTGATCATGGCGGTCTGCGTGGCGACGTTCGTCGTGCGGGGCCGCGGCACGCCCGCGCCGTTCGATCCGCCCCGCGCGTTCGTCGCGAGCGGGCCCTATCGCTGGGTCAGGAACCCGATGTACATCGGCATGTTCACGTTCCTCGTCGGATATGCGCTCTGCGCGGTGTCGTTCCCGGCGCTCCTCGTCGCCTTCGCGATGCTCGCGGCCGCTCACCTCGTCGCGGTCCTCTACGAGGAGCCCTCGCTCGCGCGGCGCTTCGGCGAGCCGTATCGCGAATACCGGCGCACCACGCCGCGCTGGATCCCGCGTCCGCCCCGCCGTCCCGCCCGCCCCGCCATCGGTTCGTGAGCGCGCGCCGTCCGCTATGGACCTGCGAGAAGTGCGGCCGCACGTTCGCGAACCGCAATCAGCCCCACGCCTGCGGCCGCCACCGCCTCGAGGATCACTTCGAGGGACGGCCTGCGGAAGTCCGGGCTCTGTTCGACGCGTTTCTCGCCGCGCTAGAGGAGATCGGGCCTGTCGCCGTGCTGCCCCAGAAGACCCGCATCGCGTTTCACGTGCGGATGTCCTTCGCGCAGGTTACGCCCCGCCGCGACGGGCTGGACGGCCATCTGATTCTCGCCCGCCGCATCGAAGATCCGCGGTTTCTCGAGGTGCAGACCTTCTCGCCGAGGAACCATCTGCACCGCTTCCGCATCACGAACATCGAGGAGATCGACGCCCGGATGCGCGCCTGGATGCGCGAGGCGTACGCGGTCGGAGAGCAGCGGCACCTCGACTGACGGCGGAAGGCGCGCGTCAGCCCCTCTCGTAGCTCGGCTGGTACAGCTCGATGGTGAAGTCGCCGGGAGCGCGGAAGCTGGTCCTGCGCCCGTACCCCACGTCGGCAACCTCGTCTACGAATTCGACCCCGCGCGCGCGGAGCCGGGACATGGTGGCCGCCAGATCGTCGCAGTAGAACGAGATGTGCGGGGTCCCGGAGGCGATCGTCTCCCCGCCGCCCGTCTCGACGGGGTGGCAGCCCATCTCCGCCTCCGGCAGATCGAAGATCAGCCAGCCGCCCCCCACGTCCGTGGCCGGCAGCTCGAGCACGTCGCGCAGGAACGCGCGCAGGGCTTCGGGCTGGGAAGTATAGAACATCGTGTGGACTCCGCGGATCATGAAACGACCTCCTCTTCGGCGAGATCGGCCACCTCGGCGTCCGTCGTGGCCAGGAGCACCACCGCGGAAACCGCGAACGCGATTCCGAGCACGAAGATGAGCGGATCGCAGATCGCGTCCAGGACCGTGAACGGTCCGCCGAACGCGATGCCGAACAGGACGATCGCGCCGAGCGCGTCGAGTCCCGCCATGGCCCAGCGCTCGACCGGACCGCTTTCTCCACGCTCGATCTCCCACAGAAGCAGAATCACGGTGGGGATCAGCCACAGGTCGATCCACGGAAGGAACACGCGGTAGTGGGGATGCAGGAGAGACGTCACCCAGAAGTCGCCCTCGGAGTACACGAGATAGGGAAAGAGCTGAGGAGCGAGATGAAGACCGACCAGGACGTAGATCGCGAGACCCAAGCGGATGGCGATTCCACTTCGCGTCGGCTCGCGCGTGGGATGCAGGGGTGGTAGCCCGCGCGGATCCCAGCGGCTGGGAAACGGGGAGGGATGCCCCATGCCCCATCGCTGAATGACCGCGAACACCAGGACGACGACGCCGAAGTTGGCGACCGCCCCGAACACGACGTCCATCCATGTCGTCGACCCGGTGAACGCGAAGCGGAACGGGAGCAGATACGTGACGGTGTGGAATCCGCGCAGCCACAGTAGCGTGAAGGCGAGGTGGACGAGCAACACCCCGGCCGCGCACTTCCAGAAGAACGGCAGGATCCGCGCTCCGACCAGAACCGCCTGGTCGGGTGCGAGGCGATAGGCGACTTCCGCGGGATCCCCCATCGCGGCCAGTTGCTCGAGCGCGATCTTGTCCGCGGGCAGGTCGGACTCGCGGCGCCGCGCCTCCACCTCGGAGGTCAGGCGCGCGCGAAGATCGTCGGCCGCCCCGGCGCGCCGCGCGCGCGGCAGGCGCCGCACGACCTCGTACACGTATCTGTCGATCCACTCGTGCCACTCGACGATCATGGTGAGCCCTCTGGCATGAGATGTTCTCCGAAACTAGTTATGTGCCGGCTCTCGATGTAGCCCCTCCGGAGGTTCCGGCATGATCGAGGTAGAGACTCTCCGCAAGGAGTATGACGGACTCGTGGCCGTCGACGACGTCTCGTTCGCCGCGCGCCCGGGCGAGATCTTCGGCCTCCTAGGCCCGAACGGCGCCGGCAAGTCTACGACCATCGGGTGCATCTCGGGACTCCTGTCCCCGACGGGGGGGCGGGTCGGTGTGCAGGGCCACGACGTGGCCCGCGAGCCCCGCGCCGCCAAGGCGCGTATGGGTGTCGTGCCACAGGAGGTCGCGCTCTACGAGGATCTCGCGGCGGAGGAGAACCTGCGCTTCTGGGGGGAGGCCTATGGCCTGCATGGGAGACGGCTCGCCGAGCGAGTGCGCACCGTCCTCGAGACCGTAGGTCTCCTGGACCGGGCGGAGGATCGGGTCGAGACGTTCAGCGGCGGAATGAAGCGGCGGCTGAACTTCGGCTGCGGGATTGTGCACGAGCCCGAGGTCCTGCTCCTGGACGAGCCCACGGTCGGCGTCGACCCCCAGAGCCGCGTCCGCCTCCTGGATCTCGTGCGCGGGCAGGCGGCGGCGGGAGTCTGCGTCCTGTACACCACCCATTACATGGAGGAGGCCGAGGCGCTCTGCGATCGCCTGGCGATCCTCGACCACGGCAGGATCATCGCCTCCGGGACGCTCGAGGAGCTCCGCGGGTCAATGGGCGAGCGGGATCTCGTGCGTCTCGCCGGCGCGCTCGACCCGACCGCCGTCCGGGAGGCGGTGAGATCTCTCGCGGGAGTGGAGGTCGTGGCGGCGGGCGAAGATCAGGTGACGCTGGCCGTCCCCGAGGCTTCGCGCCGGCTCCCCGAGATCCTCAACACGGTGGCGGGGACCGGGGCCGCCGTGCGCGAGACGACGGTCACGCGGCCCAGCCTCGAGAGCCTCTTCATCCGCCTCACCGGCAAGGAGCTTCGCGAGTAGTGCGGTTCCTCCTGTCCGCCGCACGCAAGGATCTGCTGCGGATCAAGAACGACTGGCCCGCGCTGCTCCTGTGGATCGGCATCCCGCTCATGGTCGGCGGGCTCATCGTGCTCGTGTTCGGCGGGGACGCCGCCCCGCAGGCGAAGCTCCTCGTCGCCGACAGCGACGGCACTCTGGTCGGCCGGCTCCTGACCGGCGGATTCCAGCAGGGTCCTCTCGCCGACCTCGTCGTGGTGGAGCCCGTCGAGCCGGCGGAGGGTCGCCGGCGGATGGCGGATGGCGACGCCTCCGGACTCCTGATCATCCCCGAGGGGTTCGGCGGCGCCGTTCTGAACGGCGAGCCAGCGGAGCTCGAGCTGGTGACGAACCCGAGCCAGACCGTGCTGCCGGAGATCCTCGAGGAGACGCTCGACATCGAGCTCGAGGCCGCCGAGGTCATCCGCCGGGTGTTCGACGATCCCATCGACCGGATCGTGTCGGCCCAGGATCGCGACGACTACCCCGCGGACAGCGCGGTGGCCTCGATCGCGACGGCGTTCAACCGGACCGGGGAGGAGGCGAGCCCCTGGCTGCTGCCGCCCGCCATCGAGCTCGAGATCGTCGCGGAAGAAGGGGAGGAGTTCGACTTCGGTCGCGCGTTCTTTCCCGGAATGCTCATGCTGGCCATCCTCTTCATGGCGTCCGGCCTCTCGATCGACGTATGGAGCGAGAGGCGCCAGGGGACGCTCGAGCGCGCGCTGGTGGCTCCGCGGAGCCCGGGCCTGTGGCTGGCGGGGAAGTGGCTGGCCGGGTCGGCTGCGCTGGCGGCGGTTTCCGCGATCGGCCTGGCCGCGGGACGCTGGCTGTTCGGGATCGAGGCCGAGAACCTGTCTCTGGCCTTTCTGTGGCTCGCCTTCGTGGGCCTCGCCCTGCTCGCGCTCTTCACGGTCGTCCAGGTCCTGGCGCGAAGCGAGCGCGCGGCCAACGTGATGGTCAACGCCCTGACGCTCCCGCTGGCGATGCTCGGCGGGAGCTTCTTCCCCTTCGAGGCGATGCCCGAATGGATGGCCTCGCTGGGGCGGCTGACTCCCAACGGCTGGGCCCTGCTCCGACTGAGGGCGGTCATGGACGGCTCCCCCGAGCCGGGCGTGCTGGCTGTCTCGTTCGCGGCCGCCGCCGGGCTCGCCTTCGCGATCGGCTGGCTCGTGTCCCGGCGGCTCCGGGCGTGGGCCGCGTGAGCTTCCTCGAGTCGGCCCGGTTCATTGCGCGGAAGGATCTGTGGTACCTGCTGCGCCAGAAGGAGACGCTGCTCTGGACGTTCGCCATGCCGCCCGTGTTCTTCTTCTTCATCGGCACCATCACGGGCGGGATGAGCGACGACATGGACGAGAAGCCCGCGCTCGACCTCGTCGCTCCCGAGCCTCCCGGGTTCCTGGCGGACGCGCTGGCGGAGAGGCTCTCGTCCGAGGGATTCGAAGTCCGGCTCGCGGCCGCACAGCCCGCCGACGAGGTTGCGGCGCCGCGCCGGCTCGTCCTGGCGGCGGGATTCACGGACTCGCTGATGGCGGGGCGCCGGGTGCCGGCCCGGTTCGAGCGCGAGGGCGAGCTCGATCCGACGGCGCAGCGCGATCAGATCCGGGTCGCGCGCGCCGTCTACGGACTGCTGGCCGAGGCGGCCATGGTCGCGAGCGCGGGCGACTCCCTGACGGGGGCCTCGCTCGCGCGCGAGCGGGCGCGGCCCCGGCTCTTCACGCTCGCCGTGCGGCCCGCGGGTGCGGCGGCCGAGCCGCCGATGGGATTCCAGCAGGCCGTGCCGGGGACGATGGTCATGTTCACGCTCCTCGTCCTGCTGACGTCGGGCGCCGTGCTGCTCGTCATCGAACGCCGCGACGGCCTCCTGCGCCGGGTCGCCTCGACCCCGCTTCCGCGGGCCGGCGTGGTGGCCGGGAAGTGGGCCTCGCGGATGGCGCTGGCGATCGTCCAGATCGGCTTCGCGATGGCGATCGGGACGCTCCTCTTCCGCGTCGAATGGGGACCGGATCTCTGGATGGTCGTCCTGATCCTGTTCGCGTGGGCGGCCCTCTGCGCCGGTCTGGCGATCGTCTCCGGAAACCTCGCCCGGACCGAAGGCCAGGCCATCGGACTGGGCGTCTTCGCCGCCAACCTGCTGGCGGCGCTGGGGGGATGCTGGTGGCCGATCGAGGTGACGCCGCAGTGGTCGCAGTCACTCGCCATGGCGCTTCCGACCGGCTGGACCATGGCCGCGCTCCACCGGCTGATGAGCTTCCAGGCCGGCGCTGCGGCTGCGCTGCCGTACGGGATCGCGCTGGCGGTCACGGCTCTCCTTGTCGGCTGGATCGCGGTCCGC
>DASSPT010000019.1:0-20167 GCA_035699465.1 Gemmatimonadota bacterium | reverse complement strand
CCTGAGCGGTTCCGAGACCAAAGCCGCGATCCGCGCGCGCATGCTCGTCCGGCGGGGGTCGCTGGACCCCGCCGAGCGCGAGACGTGGTCCCGGCGGATCGAGGAGCGCCTCGCGGCCCTCGACGTCTGGCAAGGCGCGGCCATGGTCCACACCTACGTGGGAGCCGTGCAGGGGGAGGTCGCCACCCGCGGGATCGTCGAGCGCGCGCTTCGCGAGGGTAAGACCGTCGTCTGCCCGCGCGTCCGGTGGACTCCTCGAGGGCTCGACTCCTTCGCGATTCGCTCGCTCGACGATCTGGTGCAGAGCTCGCGAGGACTCTGGGAGCCCGACCCCGCCCGCGCGACTCCCGCAGACGACGCGGAGCTCGATCTCGTGCTCGTTCCGGGGATCGCGTTCGACCGGCGCGGCTGGCGGATCGGATTCGGCGCCGGACTCTACGACCGGTTCCTGTCCGGGGTGGCTGCGCCCCGCGTGGCATTGGCATTTTCCTTGCAAATACTCGATCCTCTGCCCGTCGAGCCCCACGACGAGCCGGTCGACTGGATCGTGACCGAGGGCGAAACGATCGCCTGCCGGGCGATTCGCGAGCAATCCGAGCGCGAGGCCATCCGATGAACGCGATCTCCTGTCGCGGGCTCAGGAAGTCGTTCGGGGACTTCGAAGTTCTGAGGGGCATCGACCTCGAGGTCGAGCCTGGCGAGCTGTTCGGCTTCCTCGGCCCGAACGGCGCCGGCAAGACGACCACGATACGGGTGCTGGCGGGGCTCCTCCTGCCCTCCGCCGGAACCGTCCAGATCGCCGGCCACGACGTGGTGAAGAGCGCCCGAGAGGTCAAGCGCCGGGTCGGCTACGTGCCCGATCGCGCCTTTCTCTATCCCAAGCTCACAGCGCGCGAATTCCTCGAGTTCGTCGGTCACCTCTACGAGCGGGATCCCGAGGACGTGGCGCGAGTGTCCGCCCCGCTGCTCGAGCGGTTCGATCTCTCCGAATGGACCGACGAGCTGATCGAGAGCTACAGCCACGGGATGCGGCAGAAGCTGGCCTTGACCGCGGCCATGATCCACGAGCCCGAGATCCTGGTCATCGACGAGCCCATGGTGGGTCTGGATCCGCGCAGCGCGCGCGTCATGAAGACGCTACTCGCCGATCTCGTCGCGGGTGGGCGCACGGTGTTCTTGTCCACCCACACGCTCGAGATCGCCGAGCAGCTCTGTTCGCGCGTGGCGATCGTCCAGAAGGGTCTCGTCGTCGCGCTGGGCACCCTGGAGGAGCTTCGCATCCAGGCCATGACCGAGGGCTCTCTGGAAGCGGTGTTCCTGCGCCTCACGGAGGGGGAGCCCGAGGCCATGGAAGAGGACTTCCTGAGCCCTCCCGCGAGGGCGGCGCAGTGAGCACCCTGCTCACGCCGCGGCTGCTAGCGACCCGGCGACAGTGGCGGGGCGGAGGCCTGGGGAGGCCACTGGTGCTCGCCGGCGTGGGGGCGCTCTTCCTCGCCGCCGGCTACCGGATCAGCGCGCGAATTCTCGAGCATTTCATCCGCGTAGATCCCGACCTGGGGCGAATCCTCGGCGTCAAGCTGATGGCCTTCCTGCTGCTCGTCCTCCTCTCGTTCCTGCTCTTCTCGGCTCTGATCACCGCGCTCAGCCAGTGCTTCCTGGCGAACGACCTCCAGCTGATCGCCGCCGCGCCGGTTCCCCTGCGCCGCCTGTTCGGCGCCAAGCTGCTGGAGGTCGCCACCTTCGCGTCGTGGACCGCCGTCTTCCTCGCGCTGCCGATCTGGCTGGCGTACGCGCGCGTATTCGATGCCGGCGCCACCTACTATCTCGCGCTCGTCGTGGTCATGGCTCTAATGGTGACGATCACCGCCGCTATCGGGATGTTGTTCTCGGTCGCACTCGTCAATCTGTTCCCGGCGCGGCGCGCGCGGGACATGCTGTCGCTCGTCGCGCTGCTGTTCATCATCGGAGCGGTCATGATGGCGCGCGTCGTGCGACCGGAGCGATTCACCCGCCCCGAGGAGTTCGGAACCTGGGCCGAGTATCTGGTCGAGTTGTCGAGCCCGACCCTGCCCTGGCTTCCGTCGTACTGGGCGGCGCGCGTGCTGGGTGAGGTGCTGGGCCTCTACGGCGCCGCGCCGAGGTGGGATGCGGTCGCATGGTACGGCGGTGCGCTGGTCGTAGCCGCTGCGACCGCGGCCACGCTGGCGGCGCTGGTCTTCCGGGAGGGCTTCCGGTCGGGATACAGCCGGGCCCAGGAATCGCGCGAAGTGCGCTGGACGCGCCAGCCCTGGTGGCGCGGCGCGAGCGCCTGGCTGAGCCGGCCGTTCCCGCGCGGCGTGCGCGCGATCATCGTGAAAGACGCCGCCACCTTTTTCCGCGATCCGGGGCAGTGGTCGCAGCTCTTCCTGCTGCTGGCCGTGATCGCCATCTATCTCTACAACTTCAAGGTCCTCCCGCTGGACGCGGCCGGGGGCACCGGGTACTTCATGCGCAACCTCCTGGCGTTTCTGAACGTTGGTCTCGTGGGGCTGGTCGTCGCAGCGCTCGCCGCGCGCTTCGTGCTACCCGGAATCAGCCTGGAGGGAGGCACGTTGTGGATGCTGCGATCGAGCCCGCTGACTACGCGCGAGCTCCTGTGGGCGAAATTCTGGGGAGGCTTCATGCCGCTCGTCGTGGTCGCCGAGACACTCGTGGTCGTGTCGAATCGGATGCTGCATTCGACCACGCTCCTTGCGGTGCTGTCGATCGCAGCGGTCTTCTTCCTGTCGGCGGCGATCGTGGGGCTGGCGGTGGGACTGGGCGCGGTGCATCCGCGGTTCGACGCAGCGGATGGTACCGAGGTGGCCGCGGGCTACGCAGGCATCCTGTTCATGATGTTGAGCGCCGTCCTGGTGCTCTTCTCGGTGACCGTTCTCGCGTGGCCCGTGTATCATAGCTTCCGGGCACGGTGGCTTGGATGGAGCCCCGGAGCCGAAGAATGGGGAGGAGTGGCAGGCGGACTCGCCGCGGTCGCCGGCGTGTCCATGATCGCGCTGGTTACGGCCATGCGCCGCGGCCGGCATTCGCTGGAGACCATCGACGCGTGAAGATCCATAAGCGTATCCTGACACCGGCGCTGATGGGAGCGCTCGCGGTCTCCGCCGCCGCCCAGACACCGCGCGTCGAAGAGCCGGAAGCCGGATTCGACCTGCCGGCCAGCCCCGCCGCGATCGCCACCGTCCTCGACCCCGTCCTGCGGGGAAAGCGGGGCTCGATCGGGATCGCCGTGTATTCCGTCGACCGCTCGGCGCCCCTCTACCTGCGCTCGGCGGATCAATCGCTGCTCCCGGCTTCGAACATGAAGCTGTACACGACGGCGGCCGCGCTCGACCGCCTGGGCCCTGATTTCCAGTACACGACGTCCCTCTATGCCGACGGTCCGGTGCTTCCAGGCGGGATCCTGGACGGCAATCTCATACTCGTCGGTCGGGGCGACCCTGCACTGTCCGGCAGGTTCTTCGGTGACAGCGCGACGTACGTGTTCGACCGCTTCGCCGAGGAGTTGCGCCGCGCGGGAGTCCGCCGGATCACGGGGCGCCTGATCGGGGACGCCTCGTACTTCGACGACCAGCTCGTGCCTCCGGGCTGGGAGCCGGGGAACCTCCTGTGGTGGTACGGCGCGCGCTCGAACGCGCTTTCGTTCAATGACAACGTCGTCACGCTGGAGATCCGGCCCGGCCAAGCGGTCGGCGACCCGGTCTGGGTGTCGTTCTATCCGCACGCCGACGATCTGCGGGTCGACAACCGCGCCACGACCGGCTCCCGCAGAGGCGGGCGATCGATCGGAATCGCACGCCGGCCCGATCTGAACGGGTACGAGATATGGGGTCGAATCCCGGTGGGGGGGACTCCGGTCCGATACGTGGTGGCCGTGGAGGATCCTGCCGCGTTCACCCTCTCGGTGATGCGCAACCGGCTGGAGAGGGTGGGGATCTCCGTGACCGGGCGAGACGACGTCGTCTACGATCGCGATCTGCTGCCCGGGCGCCCGCGCAGGCTCGTGGCCAGTCACGTCAGCCCGCGGCTCGTCGAACTGGTGCGTGTCGTGAACAAGCGCAGTCAGAATTTCTTCGCCGATCAGTTACTGAAGACGCTGGGCGCCGTGGTGGAAGAGGAGGGTTCGTTCGGCGAGGGGGCCGATGTGGTGCGGGATATGCTGCGAGGGTTCGGGGTCTCGAGCCGCTCGGTGGTCGTCCGCGACGGATCCGGGTTGAGCCGCAGCAACGTCGTCACCGCGCGCACGACCGCCGAGCTCCTGGTCGCCATGCGCTCGCACCCATTGTTCGACGACTATTACGACTCGCTGCTGATCGCCGGTCTGGATGGCGATCCCCGCAGGCTCCGGTCGGTGGCGGCGAGGGGCAACGTCCATACGAAGACCGGTACGCTGCGTGGGGTATCCGCCCTGTCCGGCTACGCGACGACGCGCGACGGCGAGCTGGTCGCCTTCTCGGTGATCACCAACGGCATGCCGGGCGGGAAGGCGGCCTCGATCGCGCTGGAGGACGCCGTGGCGGAGGCGCTCGCGGGGTACACTTCTCGCTGGTCCCCCCTCCTCGAACGCGAAGTCGGCCGTTAGCTCGGTGCCCGGGCGGCCGCCACCACAGCACACACAGCGGCTGCGAACAGCAGTACGGTTCCCGCGAAGAAGCCCGCCACCCAGAGCACAAACAGCGCATCCGCGCAGATCAGAATCGCTGCGAAGGTGAGCAGTGGCCGCCCCGACCGGGAGCCACTCAGAGAAGCCCAGCCCAGAGCACCGGCCACGGCGATCAGGTGCCAGGAGAAAAAGAGCCAGATGCGGGGCAGGGCCCTGCGGAAGAAGGGGCTCAGGTCGGACGCATCGACGGCGCGGTCGAGGTCGGTGTATCCGGTGGCGTGGAAGATCGCAGTCGCAAGGAGGACGATTGCGGCAAACCGGCTGAGAATCCTCGAGGTCTTCTGCGTCGCTTGCGCGGAAGCCACAGGAGGAGGTGGTTAGCGGCGGCGGAGGTGGAGGGAGAGCTTGACGAGGCCCGCGGCGGTCGCGAGCGCCAGGGACGAGAGGACGATCTTGGCGGCGGTAGTCAGCGGCAGGCCGAAGTGCAGGCTGTGCTTGTGCCTGCTCACGTGCTCTTCCGTGGCCACGAAGGAGCTGTCGTAATCCTCGGCGAATCCCTCTAGGTTCCGGTGGATCGCGCGCTTGAGCTTCCGCACCGCGCTGCTCTCCGAGGGACCGTAGGCCACGAATCCGGGCAGGGTCGGGGAGGTCGCGACGAAGGTCCCGTCCTCCTCCTGCTCGAGGAGGATCTGGTACTCCCGGTCGTCCTCCAGGTGCTCCTTCAAGAAGTCCAACATAGGCAAAAACATACGTTGACCGAAGGGGGTCCGCCAACGGCCGCCGAGATTCCTGCGGCCGCGACGCCCGGGGGAAACCCGCGCCGAGAGCTCGGGGTATGATGTAAGCAGCCCGTCAGGATTCCCGACTCGACGCCGACCCCTCCGGCCGGTTGTCCGCAAGTACGGCGGGCCTCAGATTGGAGCAGGAGCATGATGCACCCACGCACACTCATAACCGCGATCGCGGCCATGATCCTCGTGGCCCCGCCCGCCACGGCGCAGCCCGACGCAGAGCTCGCCGAGGCGATCCGCGCCTTCGACCCGGCCGCGAGCATGTCCGCCGATCCGGCGCTCACGCAAACCGCCGACTTCAACGGCGACGGGCGCGAGGATGTGGCCGCCGTCCTCGAGGCGGGTGGCAAGTCCGCGCTCGTCATCTTCCATCGGACGGCCGGGGGATACCGCCCCTACGCGCTCTATGCTCCCCTGCCGGGGGGTCCCGTCCATCTCCGCGTGGTCCCGCCCGGACGCCACCGGGTCCTGGGAGCCGCCGGGGCGCTGGAAACGACCGCTCCTTCGCTGGAACTGGTGTTCCCGGGCAGGTCGAGCGCGATGTATGCGTGGGGGAACGGGAGATATCAGGTCCACGGCACCGAGAATTATTAGGGCGGTCGCTGAAGGCGGCCCGTTTGCTTCGTTCCGCTCCTCGCGTCTTCCTGCGGTAGGAACCACTACGCCTCGGAATCCTCTCGTCGCGCGCCTTGCATCCGGGCCACCTTGAGCGACCTCCAGATCGGTCGCTGAAGGCGGCGCGTTTGCGGCGGGCCGATGGCTGAGGGCCGGTCGTCGGGCTACTTGCGGATGAGGGTCTGCGGCCTGGTGTCGGGGTCCTTGCCGAGCTCGCCCAGGAACCGGCGCCGAAGCAGGTCGCCGATGTCCGTGCCGGCTTCGTCGAGGTTGATTTGCGCGCCGGCCATCTTCCCGTGGCCGCCGGCCGTCCCCGTCTCGCCAACTACCCGCGCAATCGTCGCCCCGGCATCGTGCTCGTCGCTGCGCGTTCGGAGGCTGAGGTACAGGCGGCCCTTGTTCCGGCCCATGACGAGCGCGTAGTCGGCGCCGTCGAGGGGGATGAAGAAGTCCGCCATCTCCGCGACCATGTCCGGGTTCTCGACGTCTCCCATGTCGGCGACGACGACTCCGTCGTAGAGCGCGCTGACCTCGAGCGCTTCGTGGAACGCCTCGAAGTAACGCTGCGGGATGCGCGGGCTCTCGATTCGGGCCATGAGCGTCAGATCCGCGCGCGGGAAGATCTCCAGGTACGCGTACAGGTCCGCCTCGCTCGCCTCCCGCTCCAAGCCGCGCGTGTCCGATTTGATCCCGATCAGCAAGGCGGTGGCCAGCTTCGTCGGGAGATCGAGACCGGCCGCCTTGAGGAAGTAGAACATCATCGTGCTGGTCGCGCCGAACTCCGTCCGCACGTCGGTGAACGTGGCCTGGCGGGTGTCGGGACGCGTCGGATGATGGTCGATGGCGATCGCGATCGGCAGGTCGTTGGGGATGGAATGATT
This sequence comes from Gemmatimonadota bacterium, assembly GCA_035699465.1. Taxonomy (GTDB): domain Bacteria; phylum Gemmatimonadota; class Gemmatimonadetes; order JACCXV01; family JAHWKZ01; genus JAICNR01. The sequence goes on along the minus strand of DASSPT010000019.1, from coordinate 13,241 downwards.
CCCGGTCTCGGGCTGGGTATCGATCATGCAATGGGTGCCGTACTCGTCGAACCTGACGGTCGAGATCGGGTGCATCCGGATGCCCAGCAGCTCGACCATCGCGCGATTGGTCGCGCGCCCGATCGTGCCGCCGAACGCGATGATCGAGTCGACCTCGAGGCGCCGCGTGAGCAGGTGCTGGAGCGCGTAGGCGCTGGCGATCGAGTCGGGGTCGGGCTGATCGTGCGTGTAGATCGCCACCGGCCGCTCCTCGTCCACGGCGGCCAGCAGCCTCTCGAGCAGGCGCTGCGCCTCGCTCTCGGCCTCCGCCGGCGTGGCGTGGCGGTCGCCGCTGTCGCTGGAGCGGCCCTCGGCCATTCGCCTCAGGCGCCCGACAGGACCCGGCGGGCGATCTCGCGAAAGCGCTCCGCGATGGGGGAGTCGGGGCGGGAATGGACGATCGGATCCCCTGCGTCGCCCGAGGGGGCGACTTCCTCGTGCAGCGGGATCGTGCCGAGGAACGGGACCCCGTACCGCTCGGCCGTGGCCCGCCCGCCTCCCTGCGAGAAGATCTGGTGCTCCGACCCGCAGTCCGGGCATACGAACGTGCCCATGTTCTCGACGATCCCGATCACCCGCGCACCGACCTTGTCGAACATGCGCAGGCCCTTCCGCGCGTCGATGAGCGCGATGTCCTGCGGCGTCGTGACGATGATCGCGCCGTCGAGAGGAACCGCCTGGGTGAGGGTCAGGTGCGCGTCCCCGGTGCCGGGCGGCATGTCGACGACCAGCCAGTCGGTCGGGCCCCAGTCGACCTCGCGGAGAAACTGGGTCACCGCGGAGTGGACCATCGGGCCGCGCCACACCATCGGCGTGTCTTCCTCGACGAGGAATCCGAGGGACATGACCCGGATGCCGTATCTCTCCACAGGCTGGATACGCTTTCCGACGACAGCCGGCTTCACGCCCTTGAGCCCCATCATGGTAGGAAGCGAAGGGCCGTAGATGTCCGCGTCGAGGAGCGCGATGCGCCGGCCTTCGGCGGCCATGGCGAGCGCGAGGTTGACCGCCACCGTGGACTTGCCGACGCCCCCCTTGCCGCTGGCCACGGCGAGGATGTGATCGACTCCTGGGATCGGCAGCTGGGCGGCCGGCCGCTTCAGCGGCCCGCCCGCAACCCCGGCCTCCTGCTGGAGCGAGATCGCCACCCTTTCGACCCCATCGAGCTCCTCGAGGAGTCCGCGCAGGTTCTTGAGCACATTCTCGGAGAGCGGGCGCGCCGGATCGACGAGGACCTTGAACGCGATCTCCCCGCCGCGGATCGAGAGCTCCTTGACGCGGCCGAGCGAGATTAGATCCTTGTCGCTGTCGGGATCCTTGACCCGCCGGATCGTGCGGATGACGTCTCTTTCCTGTACGGTGGGCACGGTGGAATCCCGGCGAGGAAGGTACGTTCAGGCAAGGCGAGTGGAGACGCGAATATAGCAGCCCGTGAGGGGGAGGTCATATGAGGCGGAACGACTTGGTGGTATTCGCTTTGGCGGGATCAACCCTGGGCTGGGTCGCCCCGCTGGCGGGACAGACGGCGTCCACGGCCCCGGAGATCAGGCTACGCGGCTCCGCCGAGGAGCTGCTCTCGATCGCATATCCCGAGCGGTACGGCGCCGACCCCGACGCCCTCTCCGAGGACGTCGAGTGGGTGGAGGACGAGAGCGCCGATCTGCGCCAGTGGTGGGAGCGGCAGGGCTCGCTCTTCCTCCTGCGCGCGGCTGACATGGCGGGGCTCCCATGGCCCTACCGGGACATCGAGGTGTACCTGGTGCGTTACTGGCCCCAGGTGTCGATCGAGTATCCGCTCGTGCTGGCGCTGGACGCCGTACAGGGCCCGGGCGGCTCCGCGCAGGTTCCCCGCGACGAAGACGTCCGCGTGCTCCTCCTCGCGCACCAGCTCGTGCACTACCTCCTCGACGATCCCCCCGTCCGGCCGGGCGCTGGCGCCGATCCGGCGTACGATCACCCGTTCATGGTGCCGGGAAGCTTCGAGCTCGAGTCCCTGGTCAACTGGGTCACGTACTCCACGCTCGAGGAGATCTGGGGTCGGGACCGCCTGGAGCGCGCGACGGAGGACGATCTGTGGCTCGCGTACAACCCCAACCACGAGTTCGTGGTCGAAGAGCTGATGCGGGACAGGAGGCTGGCGCGGACGTACACGCTGGACCGATGGCTGCGCGACAACCCGCCCGGCAGCCCCATCTTCGCGGCCGAGGAGGACCACGAAGAGCGCTCCGGAGCGGCGGACGAACCGACCGGCGCCGGACCCGGCCTCAGCGGGACCGACTACGGGCTCGACCTCGGGGCGGCGTTCGACGGGTCGATCTTCGTCGCCTTCGTGGACGCGGGGTCCGCTGCGGACCGCGCCGGCGTGCTGCGGGGCGACGTGCTGAGCACGATCGAGGGGCGCGAGGTGGGGCGGGACATCGGGGACGCCCGGCAGCGGCTCGACGAATCGTGGGAAGACGATCGGGAGATCAACCTGAGCGTCCTCCGCGACGGGCGAGAGGTGTATCTGACGCTGGGAAGCTGACGACCATCGTCGTGTAGCGCGGCGCAGGGACGGCGGGCTAGATTCCGCCGCGTCCTGCCCGTTTATCCGACCCGCACCCGACGCCGACGTTGAGAGAAGACGCGTACCCAAGTCTGGGCAGGACCGCCTGGCTCCTAGCGGGCACGCTGCTCGCGGCCCTGGTCCTGACGGGCGCGACGCTCGTCCTCTTTCCCGACTGGCCACAAATGGCCCAGATGGCGATCCCCACGGAGCTCGCGCTCCTGGGGGCGGTGGCGTGGGGTGTCCGGCGGACCGGGCTGTCGTGGCGGCAGGCCCTGGGCCTGGGGACGCTTCCGCTGGCGGGGCTATGGCCGCTCGGTCTCGTGCTGGCGGGATCGGTCACGGTATTCAGCGAGATCTACGTGATCGTGCAGCACCTCGTGCCGGTTCCACCCGAGTTCGAGGCGCTCCTCCGCGACCTCCTGCAGATCGACGGAACCGCCGATCTCGTGTTCACCGTCGCGGTAGCGGTCGTGCTCGCGCCGGTGCTGGAGGAGGCGCTGTTCCGCGGTCTCATCCTGCATGGGCTCGCGCGTCGCCGCGGCCCGCGCTCGGCTACGCTCTGGACCGCGGCCTTCTTCGCCTTCTTCCACTTCTACAACCCGTGGCAGATCATCCCCACGTTCTTCCTGGGTCTGCTCCTCGGCTGGGTGGTCCTCGTCACCCGCTCGCTGTGGTCCTCCATCGTCCTCCATTCGGCGTTCAACGGGCTTTCGCTCTCGGTGTTCGCGCTCTCGCTGGAGCCGCCGAACGCGCCGCCGCCACTCGTGGCCACGGGCGTCGTTCTCTTCCTGCTCCTGGGCAGTGCGGCGCTTCTAGCGGGCATGGCCTGGCTGGAGGCGATGAGCGGCGGTGGCGCCTACGCCGAGGATCCGGCGGCCGCCGACGTGGTCCCGCGGGGCGGAGGGGTGCCTCCGGCGCGGGGGTAGCGGGCCCGCGCGAGCTCGACCGCCTCGAGGACGCGCGCCACGGCGATCCGCTCCATCCTTCCATCACGATACACCGCACGCGGCGGATGCCAGCTCTCTCCGGGATCGTGGAAGGCGTCGACGACGAGATCGAGGCAGCGCCGTCCCGGGCCCACGCGCGCCGGATCGGTGAGGCCGTAGAGGCCCACGGTGGCGACGCCGAGGGCGACCGCCAGGTGGTACGGCCCGGTGTCGGGGCTCAGGGCGAGCGCCGCGCCGTCCAGGAGCCAGAGCAGCCGCCGCAGATCGTCGCGACGCTCGTCCAGCACGGGAACCCGCGACAGGGCGATGATTTCGAGGGCGCGGGCCCGCTCGGACGGCCTGTCGGAGCCCACGATGCAGACCTCGTAGCCCATCTCCGCGTGGAGCGACTCGGCGAGTCGCGCCCAACGCTCCGCGGGCCACTCCTTGGCGCTCCGCGAGGTGCCGACGACGAGCGCAGCGAGGGGCGCGCGGCGGCGGCCGTAGAACGCGGCCTGGGCGGCGCGCTCCTCGGCGCTGATCGGAAGGGGCCACTCGTACCGGCGCGGGATCCCGAGGTGATCGGCGAACTCGAGGTACTGCTCGCACGTGTGGCGAGGCGGCCCCGCGGGAATCCGCTCGTTCGTCACCAGCCAGTTGAGCTCGCGCGCCCGCGCGCGGTCGAAGCCGATCTTCCGGGGGCTGTCGAGCATCGCAGTGACGAGGCTCGCCTTGGCGTAGACCTGGAGGTCCAGGACCAGGTCGAACCTCCGGCCGTGGAGGGCGCGGTGGAGCTCACGGAAGGCGCGCCAACCGCGCGCGCGATCGAGCGTCCACAACCTGTCGACGCCGGGGTGCATCGCGGCGATCTCTCCCGGCACGGGTTGGGTGATCCACTCCACTCTCAGGCCCGGCGCGGCGGCGCGGAGCGAGGAGACCAGCGGAAGCGCGTGGACGATGTCGCCGATGGCCGAAAGGAGGACGACCGCTACGCGCTGGCCGTCAAGCACGGGAACCCGCCTCGTACCCGCGGCGGAACGCCTCGGCGTCCGCCGGCCGCCAGCTCACGCGCCCCGCGCGTCGCTCCTTCTCGATGGACCGATGGAAGCGTTCGAGGTTTTTTTTTTGGCGGGAGCGGAAGCACCCCACCCCGCGATCCGCGCGCGGTCGAGGTCGAGGAGCGCCGCCTTCCAGCCGCCGTCGAGCGGCTGCAGGAACACGTTTCGAGGCCGCAGGTCGGGATGGTCGAGACCCGCGGCGTGGGCGCGACCGATGGTCTCTCCGGCCTCTTCCACTGCGGCGGTCCGCTCCCTGTCGGGATAGAGATTGGGCCGCAGAATCTCCTGGAGGTCGAGTCCGGGGGAGAGCCACTCGGTGGCGATGTCGGCCCGGTATCCCGGGTGGGCAGGCGTGACCACCGCGGCCAGGACGCGCGGTGTAGGGACGCCCGCTTCGCGGAGGGACTCGCTCACCGACAGCTCCACGAAGGGACGCGGCGGGCTGTCCAGATAGCGGTCGCCCAGGACAGGGCCCATCCATCCCCCCCGGCGATAGTGGCGGACCGCGGCGGGCGCGCCGCCCAGCTCGATCATCCACGCGGCGCCGCGGCCGCCGGACAGCTCCCGCGTGGCGCCCGCCGCCGCCCAGTCCGCCAGCGTGGGCGCGCCGGCGAGCGCGTCGGCGATCGCATCCGCGACCGCGCGGAGCGCGACGACGTCCCGGTCACCCAGCCGCCTTCGCTCGTAGCCCGCGGGCGGGACGGGGGGGGTCCCCGTCACGGGATCCGCGAACGACGCGCTCACGGGATCCGCCCCTCGACGATCCCCGAGACGAGCCGGTCGATCGCCTCGACTGCCGACTCCCCCGCGGTCTGGTTGACGACCACGCTGAACGCATACTCGTCGCCGGCCAGCGTCGTCAGGTAGCCGCTCAGCGAATACACGTTCTCGATGTAGCCGGTCTTGGCGCGGACGCGTCCGGCCGCGGGCGTGCCGCCGAATCGCCGCCGCAGCGAGCCGCTCTCCCCCGCCACCGGAAGCGCCGACACGAACGGGGAGGCGAAGGGCCGCCGCCGCACCGCCGAGAGCAGATCGACGAGCGCCTCGGGGGTCACGAGGTTCGCGCTCGAAAGCCCCGAGGCGTCGCGCAGGAACATGGCGGTCGTGTCGACGCCGAGCTCGGCGAGCGTGCGCCGCTCGACCGCCAGCCCCGCCGACCACGATCCCTCGCCCTCGATCTCCTTGCCGAGCGTCTTGAGGAGCTGCTCGGCGTGCCAGTTCTGGCTCCGGCCGAGGACCGCCTCGACGACGCGCGCGAGCGGCGGACCCGCGTGGGCGGCGAGGGCGATCGTGTCGCCGGCGGCGACCGGCGAGTCGGCGGGCCGCGAGATCGTGCGCACCCTGCCCTCGACGGCGATCCCGCGCCGGGACAGCACCTCGCGGAATACGGTCGCCGCCCATCCCGCGGGGTCGACGACCGCTAAGTACTCGACGTCCGGTTCGGCGTCCACGGGGAGAGAGCCGTAGGCGACGACGTGGTTGGTGCCGGGCTCGCGGGTGAGATCGAAGGTCCGCTCCGATCCCGCGGGCCCGGTCACCGCGCGGTTCTCCAGCGAGTAGAACGACGAGGCGGGCTCGCCATCGATGACGAGCGGCTCGCCGACCGCGGCCCCGGGCCGGATGTGGAAGTCGATCGAGTTGTCGTTGAAGCCGAGCGCGCCGACCGGCGCGGCGTACCACCACAGGAGATCGTACGTGGCCCAGTCTCCCCGCACGTAGTCTGCGTCCCAGAAGCTCTCGTCTGCGAGAAGCTCTCCCGTCACGCGCGCGAGACCGCGCGCGGCGAGCGAGTCGGCCAGGGCCTCGAAGATCGCGGTCATCGACGGGGCGAAGCGGCCCGAGAGATTGGGGTCCCCACGGCCGTAGAGGACGAGATCGCCGTCCAGCACGCCGCCGGCGCCGATGGGCTCCGTTCCGTAGACGCTCGTCCGCCACGCGTAGTCCGCGCCGAGCCGCTCGAGCGCGGCCGCCGAGACGACGAGCTTGAGGTTCGAGGCGGGAACGAAGTAGCGGTCGGCGTCATGCCGGGCCACCCAGCGGCCGGTCGCGAGGTCCCGCACGGCCACGCCCCAGTGCGAGCGGGCCAAGGTCCCGGTGGCGACCTCGGCGAGCCACGCAGGGAGCGCGGATTCCGGATCGACATGGGAGGAAGAGCCGGGAGCGGGCTGTGCCGGGCGGTCGGATGCGGGGGGCGGGATCCCCTCGCGCCCGCGCACCGAGGCGCACGCGCCGAGCGCGCCGCACAGGGCGAGCACGAGGAGTCGCGACGTCACCGGTCGAGCCGCGCGCGCAGCGCGTAGTACAGGAAGGGGATCAGGATCTCGTGATGGCCGGTGAGGTGGTAGCCGCGTCCGCCCGCCAGGACCGGACGGCCGACGACGTTCATCTCCGGGCGGTAGTGGCGGGTCATGTCGACGTTCACGGCCGTGAAGTCCTTGAGCGGAGGCCAGAGGTGCCGGGCCACGTTGAGCGCCTTGACGAACACCTCCGGGAGCACGACCGCCGACCCGAGGTTCGCCACGAGACCGCCGCCGTGGAGCTCGCGGAGCGAGGCGGCCAGGATCCGGAAGTCGCGGTGGCTCGCGGCGCCGAGCGCGGCGCCGTCGAAGCGGGGGTGCTGGTGCGTGATCTCGGCACCGATCGCGACGTGGACGCTCACGGGCACGCCACGCAGCCATGCACGCGCCAGCAGGCTTTCGCGCGCGTGCGGCACGGGCGGGTCGCGCTCGACCAGCCAGCGCCCCAGCGCCTCGCCGCAGCCCAGCGCCTCGGCATGTCCGCGGGCTACCGCATCGGCCATCCATGCGCCCGTCTCGTCCGCCAGCCCGAACCTGCCGTCGGCCAGGTTCTCGGCCACGTCCTCCGACGTCTCCCCGAAGCAGGCGATCTCGAAGTCGTGGATCGCGGTAGCGCCGTTGAACGCGAGATGGCTGATCCAGCCCCGATCGAGGGCGTCGGCGAGGAACGGCGAGCAGCCCGTCTTCACGACGTGTCCGCCGCACATTACGACCACCGAGCGGCCTCCGCGGACCGCCTCGGCCCAGGCGTCCACGACCGCGCGTAGATCGGCGGCGGCGAGGATGTCGGGCAGCGCGCCGATCAGGGGCTCGATCGCGGGCGGGCGCTCGAGCACCTCGCCGAACTGGGCGATCGAGACCTTGTTGCGGCGCTGGGAGAAGGGGAGCGGCGTGACCGCGGCGAGGTCGGCCGCTGGGAAGCGTGAGGTCAACGCGCTCGCAGGTCCGGGGTGAGAGGGGTCGCGACCAGATGGCGGCGGCGCCGCCGTTCGTCAGCGAGCCGAAGTTACGGGAGCGCCTCGCGCGTAGTCAACCAACTCCGCCTCGAACGAACCGATGCCGACCCTGCTGGAGATCTTCACCGGAACGTGTCGGGGATCGGTGGTGACCCAGATCCGGTTCTCGCCGCCCTTCTTGAACAGGCCGCCGTCGGTCTTGACGTCGAGATCCAGGACGAAGGCGTCGAAGCTGCCCGCCGGCACGCGGATGCGCTCCTTCTTCAGGACCTCGATCGTCAGCGGATTGTCGTCGGGGTCCGCCTGGTTGCGGAGCACGAACCGCGCTCCCGGCTCGAGCGGCAGCAGGCGCACGTAGTAGAACATCGCGACCTGGTCCACGGCGCGCGGGCTGGCGGGGGAGACGTCGCCGTCCGGCTCGATCCGCACCTGCCGCTGCTGGTCGAAGACGTATTCCTTGGTACGGGTCTTGTCGTTCTCGGTCGACTCCCGCCGATACCGCAGCGAATAGAACTCGCGCGCGTCGAACCACGATTCCTCGACGGACGCGATGTCGTAGAGATACGAGATGGCCCTGTTGCTACGGGCACGGAAGACGATGTGGTAGGCCGGACGCCCCTCGAGCGTGTCGAGCTTGTCGATGCCGATCGCGAGCGACCCCGCCGGAACCCCCCCGTACCCCACCGCGTACTCCATGGACTCGCCCGGATAGAAGGGCGCCGTGCGGATGCCGTTCGCGGTCTGGGCCGCGGCCGGGGCGCCCGCTGCCAGGAGGCCCACGATGGCCAGGGTCCAGGGATGTCGGAGTTTGTGGTTCACGCCGAAGTCATACGCAAGGACAGGGCCTTTGTTCCGCGAAGAAACCGGATCAGGCGCGCGCCGGCACCCGGTCGACCCGACCGGTGAGGCTCAGCTGCTCGCGGACGGCCCGGGTCCAGCGGTAGCGCGAGCGCCGCGGCCGGATGTCGTACCGGCAGCGGACGGGCACCTCGGCGAAGGTGGGGTGGAGCCGGCCCAGCCGCAGGAGGAGCTCGACCGCCGCGGCGCAGTTGCGGCTGGTGATCAGGCCCTCCTGGTGCGCGTCGAGCGCGCGCTTGAGCGTGCCGATCCGGTAGGCCTGGAAGACCGAGCTGTAATCGGTGACCCGGGGAAGCGGCATCACGGCGCGTAGCACAGTAGAGACCAGCCGCGAGCCGAACCGCTTGCCGGAAGGGAGGTCGTCCAGGTCGCTGTCGTGGTGCGTGCGAGCGCCGATCACGACGTCGGCGCCGGCCTCGATCTCCCGCACCATATCGGGGACGGCATCGGGGCTGACCGAGAAGTCGCCCTCGATCACGACCGCCACGTCGCGCTCCGGAAAGCGGGAGAGCCGCGTGGCCTCCCGCAGCAGGCGGTCGAGGCTCGGGCCGAACCCGCGGTTCTCGGCATGGCGCAGGAGCTTGACCGGCAGGAACCGGCGGTACTGCTCGGCGACCTGGGCCGTGCCGTCGCCGGACCCGTCGTCGAGCACGACGACCAGGTAGTCGCGGCGGATCTCGCGCATGACCTGACGGATCTTGTAGAGCAGGAGGCCGAGCGTTCCCTCCTCCTCGTAGGCGGGGATCAGAAAGTACACCATGGCGCCCAATCTACCGCCCCGGCGATGCGCGCTGCCACGCGCCTTGAACGCCCTCGCCGCGGCCGGCGTCCGAACGGCAAGCCACCGATCTGGATGGCACGGAGGCCCAAGGGATTGACAGCCGTCCGGCCGATATGCTATAAAAACAGCACGATGCTAAAAATATAGCATTGCCTACGGCTGGAGGAGAGACGGGATGCCCAGGAAGAGCGACCAACACAGCGAGTTGAGCCGCCGGGAGCGCCAGATCATGGACATCGTCTACCGCCTCGGTGAGGCGAGCGCGGCCCGTGTCCGCGAGAACCTGCCCGACCCGCCCAGCTACTCGGCGGTCCGGGCGATGCTGCGCGTGCTCGAGGAGAAGGGGCATCTGACGCACGAGGAGCGGGGGCCGCGGTACGTCTTCCGAGCCACGCTCCCCGTGGAGTCCGCCCGGCGCTCGGCGCTCTCGCGCCTCATGCGGACGTTCTTCGACAACTCGCTCGAGGAAGCCGTGGCAACCCTTCTCGACGTCGAGTCGTCCAATGTGACGGACGAGGAGCTCGAGCGTCTGGCGCGGATGATCGACGAGGCCCGTAAGGAGGGACGCTGACGGCGATGGGTTCCCTGCTGCTCGACGTCACGATCAAGGGAACGCTCGTGCTGCTCGCGACCTGCGCCGCGGCGTTCGCCCTTCGAAGGGCGTCGGCGGCGACCAGGCACGTAGTATGGACGGTGGGGATGGCGGCCGCGCTCGCGTTGCCGATGCTGTCGCAGCTCCTGCCTACCTGGACGGTGGATATCCTGCCCACGCGGGCGATCGCCGGTCCGGCCGCGGCCGCTCCCGCGGCCGGCGAGGGGATCGAAATCGAGGGTCTGCTCGCGCTCGTGTGGTTGGCCGGGGCGGCGGTCGTCCTCGCCAGCATCGCACTGGGGCGCTTGCGGATCTGGTGGATCGCCCGTGGGTCCGCGCCACTGGACCGCGGGGAGATCCCCGCGCTCACGACCGCGCTCTGCGGCGCACTGGGCATCTCCCGGCGCGTGTCCGTGCGCCTCTGCCCGGATCGCATGATGCCCATGGTCTGGGGAGTTCTTCGCCCCGTGATACTCCTCCCGGCCGAAGCGACGAAGTGGACTGCCGACCTCCAGCGCGACGTCCTGCTCCACGAGCTCGCGCACGTCCGGCGGCACGACTACCTGAACCAGCTCGTGACGCGGCTCGCCTGCGCGGTCCACTGGTTCAACCCGCTGGCGTGGATGGCCGCGCGACGGGTCCGCGCCGAGCGCGAGCGCGCGTGCGACGATCACGTGCTGGACACGGGCGCCAGCGCCTGCGATTACGCCGAGCATCTGGTCGCAGTGGCGCGACGGCTGCGGCCCGCAGGCCGCGGAACGCTCGGCGTCGCGATGGCGGGCCGATCGGCCTTCGGCGAGCGCGTGGCGGCGCTCCTCGACGGCCGTCGCGCGCGCGGCGTGCTTACGGGCGCGCTCCTGGCCCGCTCCGGGATCGGGGCGGCGTGCCTCGTCATCCCGCTGGCGGCGCTTCATCCCGGTGGGAGGGAGGCGACCCCCGAGCCTCCCGCGCAGATCGTCGGGCCGCCGCCCAGCGCGAACGCCAGGGCCGGTGGCGCGCTGCCCCCGTCGGGCTCCGCCCCGGCTCGATCCGAGGCCCCGACTCCCGCGCGCACGCCGCGGCCCGCGCCCGAAGACGATGGCGAGCCGGGCGCCGCGCGCGCGTCCCGGCGGACCGTCGTGCTCCTTCAGGCGCCAGCCGTTCGCGCGGTCTTCCGCACGGTAGGCTCGGGTGCCGACCTCGAGATGGTCGTCGTCCCGGATGCCGGCGACGGCACGTCCACGGAATGCAGTGATTCGCACACCTCGCCGGCTCGAAACGCCGCCAGCGCCACGGAGACCGAGCTCGTATGGGTCCCGTCCGGCGGGGCGATGCCCTAGAGAGAACGACCGATAACGCCTCGACGGAGAGCGAGCATGCGCTCGATTGCAACAAATATACTAGTCCTATCGCTATCGCTCGCCGCCGTTGGCGTGGCTCAGCCCTCGCAGGACGTGGCGCAGACATCCTCCACGACGGCAGGCGGACGCGATCGCCTCACGGTCGAGGCTCTGCGGGTGGAGAGCGGCACGCCCGACATCGACGGACGGCTCGACGAGCCGGTCTGGCAGAACGCCCCATGGATCGACGACTTCCACCAGAAAGAGCCGGACTACGGACAGCCGCCCAAGAACCCGACCGAGATCGCCTTCCTGTACGACGACGGCGCCCTGTACGTCGGCGTGCGCGCTCACAGCCAGAGCCGCGAGATCATCAACGACCTGATGACGAGGCGCGACGAGATGGGAAACGGGGAGGTCCTCGTGGTCTCGCTCGACACCTACCTCGACCGGCGCACCGCCTACACGTTCGGGGTCACGGCGGCGGGCGTGCGGATCGACTACTTCCATCCGATCGACCACGAATACGAGCGCGACTTCACGTTCGACCCGGTATGGGAGGCGGAGACGGAGATCGGGGAAAGCGGGTGGACGGCGGAGATGCGAATCCCGTTCTCGCAGCTCCGCTTCAACGCCGGAGAGGATATCCAGTGGGGGCTCAACATCAATCGCTGGGTCCCCTCGGTCAACGAGGACTCCTACCTGGTGTTGATCCCGCGCGGGGAGGCCGGCTGGTCGTCGCGCATGGCGGACCTGGTGGGACTGGAGTCCATTCCCTCGTCGCGGCGGATCGAGATCATGCCGTACGTCGCGAGCTCGGCCACGTTCACCAGCGAAGCGCTCTTCGATCAGGACGATCCCTTCCGTGACGGCAGGGACATGGACGCCCGTCTGGGGGCCGACTTCAAGATGGGGCTGGGGCCGAACCTCACGCTCGACGCGACCGTCAACCCGGACTTCGGCCAGGTCGAAGCCGACCCGGCCGAGGTCAACCTGACGGCGTTCGAGACGTTCTTCGAGGAGCGCCGGCCGTTCTTCACCGCCGGCCAGGACCACTTCGAGAGCAACGGGGGACCGACGTTCTTCTACTCGCGCCGCGTGGGGGCATCGCCGCACGGCCAGGCGGACGGGGACTTCGTCGACACGCCGCGCACGACCACGATCCTGGGCGCGGCGAAATTGACCGGCAGGCTCGAGTCGGGTTTGAGCGTGGGTGCCCTGGCCGCGATCACGGACGAAGAGCAGGCGCGGGCGTTCGACCTGAACACGCAGACGACCGAGGACGTGCGGGTCGAGCCGCGCACGTCCTACGGCGTCCTTCGTCTGCAGCAGCAGTTCGGCGAGCACGCATCGACCCTCGGGTTCACGATGACCGGCATGAAGCGGGACGTCGACGCCGGCGATCCTCTTTCCGGCATCCTCACGGAGAACGCATTCGCCGGCGGGCTCGACTGGAACAAGCGCTGGAACGGCGGCGAGTACGAGTTCCTGGGCCACGCAGGCTATAGCTGGGTCGGAGGGGACTCGTTCGCGATCGCGCGCCTGCAGCAGCGGAGCGCCCACTTCTTCCAGCGGCCGGACGCGCCGCACGTCGAGTTCGACCCGTCCCGGACGTCCCTGTCCGGGTGGTCGGCCGCCATGCGCGGCGGTAAGCGCAGCGGCACCTGGGTATGGAACGGCGGGTTGTGGTTCGACTCGCCGGGTTTCGACGTCAATGACGTCGGCCGGCTCAACCGCGCCGACGACATCGCCGGATGGACCAACATCCAGTATCACAAGCGCGAGCCGGGCGAACACTTCCGCAACTGGAACGTCGGCGTCTTCCAGAACGCGAACTGGAACTTCGACGGCGTCCACCGCTTCCAGA
>DASSPT010000018.1:0-3720 GCA_035699465.1 Gemmatimonadota bacterium | reverse complement strand
GAGCGAGGGGCGGGACTACGCGATGGCCGACGGGGACATCACGTACATCCGCTTCAACGTGTAGCGTCTACCGCGGATTCCTCGAGGGGCCCGGATCCAACGAGATCCGCGCGGTCGCCGGCTCCGGCGGCCTGCTCCCCGATACCGGCTCCCCCTCGGCCCCGGATCGGCGGCGTCCGACGATCCACGTCTTGAGCCGCTCCGCGAAGCGATTCACGCCCACATACGCCCCCGGCACGACGACCATGCTGAGCATCATCGAGAAGAACATCCCGGAGACGACGGCGATCGCGAGCGGCTGCATGAGCTCGGACCCTTCTCCTAGGCCCAGTGCGAGCGGAAGCGTGCCGAACATCGTCGTCAGAGTGGTCATCAGGATCGGACGCAAGCGAACCGCGCCGGCCTCGATGACGGCGTCCTCCAGCGTCATGCCGCGCAAGCGACGGTTCTGGTTGGCGTATTCGACCAGCAGGATCGAGTTGTTCACGACGATGCCGGCTAGCAGGATCACCCCCAGGAGAACCGGCGCGCTCTGCGGCGTTCCCGTGATCCACAGCCCCAGGCCCACGCCGATCAGCGAAAGCGGAATCGCCAGCAGGATCACGAGCGGATCCGTGACGCTCTCGTATTGAATGGCCAGGACGACGAACACCATGAAGATCGCCAGCAGGATGACCACCAGAAGCTGCCGGTTGTTCTCGCGAATCGCCTCGGCTTCCCCGCCCATCACGATGCCGTAGCCGTCCGGCAGCTCGAATCCCGCCAGCCGAGCTTCGATCGAATCGCTGATGGCGCCTACCGGTGCCACGTCGGTGAGAACGTCCCCGCTCACCCGCAGGATCCGGTTCTGCTGCTCGCGCAGGATGCTGGTCGGGCCGAGGCCCGAGGTCACGGACGCGACGTCCCGCAGGTAGATCGGCGCCCCGTCGCCCGAGCCGGGGAACAGCGCCACGGTCTCGAGGTCTTCGGAGCTGGTGAAGCGTTCGCGCGGCAGGATGACACGCACGTCGTACTCGCGGTTCCCCTCCGTGTAGCGGGTGGCGATGGTGCCGCCGAGCGCGGTGCGCAGAGTCTGGCCCACGGCGGCCACGTCCAGGCCGAGCGTCGCCGCCCGCTCGCGATCGAGACGCACGGTCAGCATGGGACTCGCTTCTTCGGTGGAGGGTTGGAGGTTCTCGAGCCCGGGCACGCCCTCGAGGAGGACCATCACTTCGTCCGCCAGGCGGTTCAGCTCCGCCAGGTCCTCGCCCTGGATCGTCACGTCGATCGACTCTCCCGACGACGACGTCCGCAGTCCGCGGATGCGGGGCGGACGAACGAAGATCCTCGCGCCTGGGAACCCGCGCTCGTCGATCCGCTGCTGAAGCTCCATCACCCAGTCGTCGGCGCTCATGTCCCGCCGGCTGGCGGGAGCCAGCACGACATCCACCGATCCCCTGCCCGACCGAGTGGCCGTCGAGCCGCCGAACAGGAAGCCGCCGGCCGTGGCGAACATGTGCTCCACGTGAGGCATCCCCGCGACGATATCCTCGATCTCGAGCGCCACCCGGTTCGTCTCCTCGGCCGACGCCCCCGGCGGAAGGCGCAGGGAGACGCCCACGTTCCCGCTGTCGACCTGGGGCAGGAACTCGTTGCCCAGGCCGCGCGTGAGGAACCACACCCCGACCAGCGCGAGGACGGCCACGCCCAGCACTGCGCCGCGGCGGCGGACGACGCCGGGTCCGATGCGCCGGTACAGGGCGCGCAGGCGTCCCATCCCGGAATCGATCGCGCGAATCGGACGCCAGTTCGCCAGCCCAATGGTGCGCTCGACCCGTCCAAGGACCGCCGCCATCGAGGGGATCAGCGTCAGCGCCACGCCGAGCGATGCGAGGATCGCGAAGGAGATCGTGAGGATGAGCTCCCGGAAGATGAGTGCGGCCAGACCGCTGATCAGCAGGAACGGGACTACGGACGCGAGGTTCGTCAACGTGGAGGCGATCACCGCGCTCTGGACTTCGGTGGCTCCGGAGTGCGCGGCCTCGACGGGATCCAGCCCATGGTCCTCGCGATGCCGGAAGATGTTCTCGAGCATGACGATCGCATTGTCGAGCAGAACGCCCACGCCGAGCGCGAGGCCGCCGAGCGACATGATGTTCAGCGTCAGGTTGCCGGTACCCATCATCACGAACGTCGAAAGCAAGGCCAGAGGAATCGCGCTGCCGATGATGAGCGTCTTACGCACGGAACCCAGGAACAGCAGCACGATGATCATCGTGAGGAATCCGCCGATGAGCGCGGCGTCGCGCACCGACGAGATCGATGCGCGGATGAACTGGGCCTGATCCTGGATGACCTCGAATTGGACGTCCTGCGGCACGAACCCCGAGGCCGCGAGCTCCTCGAGCCGTTCCTCGACCTGTTGAGATACGCGCACCGTGTTGGCGTCGGGCTGCTTGCGAATCGAGAGCTTCACCGCGGGTGTTCCGTCCAGGCGAGCCCAGATGCGCTGTTCCGGATGGGTATCCTGCACGTCGGCGACTTCCGAGAGCGGGACCCGCCCCCCGACCGGCAGCTCCAGCGGCAACTCGCGAATCTCGCGCACGCTGCGGAACTTCCCCGAGGTCTTCCCGACGACCTCGCGCTCTTCGGAAGAGACGACTCCTGCGGCGACGTCCTGGTTTCCCGCGCGCAGGGCGTCGATGACCCCGGAGATCGTGAAGCCGTACGACCGCAGGCGCTCCTGATCGAGCACGACCTGGATCTCCCGCTCGAGTCCGCCCGACACGTCGACCGAGGCCACGCCCTGGATGGTCAAGAGCCTCGGCCGAAGCTGAACGTCTACCCATTCACGGAGCGATACGAGGTCCCGCTCGGAGGAGCTGAAGCCGACCTCGTAGATCGGGATCTGGGCGGGATCGAACTTGAAGATCGACGGGGGATCGGCCTCTTCGGGCATCGACCCGCGGACGCGTTCGAGGTTCTTGGCTGCGTCCTGGAGCGCGAAGTCCATGTCCGTGCCGTAGGCGAAGTCCATGTTCACGCCCACGCGCCCTTCCTGGATCTCGGTCTCGATGTTCTCGAGATCCTCGGTCGGCGCCAATGCGCCCTCGAGGGGCTTGGCGATCGTCTCCTCCATGACTTCGGGTGCGACACCCGGATTGTTCACCGAAGCGCGGATCTGGGGATAGACGATGTTGGGGAGGAGGTCGATCGGGAGCTGGCGCAGATAGAAAAGGCCGAGAACCACGGCCACGGCCGAGATCATGATCGTCCCGATCGGGCGCCGGATCGACCAGCTGGGTATCCCCCGATGCCTCTCGTTCAAGAGCGCGTCCTCCCGTTCGCGGAATCGGCGACCGCCTCGGCTGCAGGCGGCGGCTCGCCTACGATGCGCACTTGAGCCCCCTCGCGCAGGGATGTCCCACCTTCGACGACCACGATGTCGCCACGGCTGAGGCCGCGAACGACCTCGACGCGCCCCTGCGAGACCAGTCCCGATTCCACCTCGCGCCGGAACGCCTTTCCGTCCTCCACCACGAACGTCGACTCTTCCCCGCCGGACCCGGTGAGAATCGCGCTCGCCGGAACCAGCAGCACGTCGTCGCGCGCATCGAGTCGCAGCTGGACGCGGGCGAGGTATCCGGGCCGGGCCTGACTCCCGGACTCCAGGGCGACCTCGGCCGTAACGAGTCGGGTGATCGGGTCGGCCGAAGGGAAGACTCGCCGGATACGCCCTCG
>DASSPT010000017.1:0-5814 GCA_035699465.1 Gemmatimonadota bacterium | reverse complement strand
TGCGCACATTGCCGAGTCGAGTCTCGGCGACCGCTTCCTCGGCGAGCGCGGCGGCGGCTTCACCCAGACGCCTGCGCTGGTTGGCGATGATCCTGTCGCGGAGCTCGAGCGTCCGGATCCCGCTCTGCGCGGCCCGGGCGGCGGCGACCGCCTCGTCGACGGTCTCGAAGATCCCGAGCCCTTCGCTGGAACTGCGGATCCTCGGAATGGGGGTGCCAGGATCGGCAACCCGAGGGAAGGGCGAAGCATCGGCCGGCCCGGCGGTCGCGCCGGCGGATGGGCGCGCGGCGCGGCCGTCCCGGTCGAGCTCGGCCGAGATGCTGTCGACGATCGTGCGGATCTCGCGTTCGGTCAGGGGCACGGGCGGCCGGATAGGCGCGCGACCTCAGGCCGCGCGCCCGAATCGGAGAAGACTGCTACTCGGCGACGATCGGGAAGTGCGCGTCCAGGTCCGTGTGCGGCCGCGGGATCACGTGCACGGAGACCACCTCGCCTACCTTCTTGGCGGCGGCGGCGCCGGCGTCCACGGCTGCCTGGCAGGCCGCGACGTCGCCGCGCACCAGCGCCGTCACGTAGCCCGCGCCGATCTTCTCGTACCCCACGAGCGTCACGCGCGCTGCCTTGACCATCGCGTCGGCGGCCTCGATGAGCGCCACCAGCCCGCGCGTTTCGATCATCCCCAGTGCTTCCATTCGGTCCTCCTCCCGGCCGAGGGGTGGTGCGGATGAGCGTCTCGCGCGCCGGCGAACGGCGCGGTGCTAGAGATCGGAGTCCTTTCAAGGCGACCGGCCAGGGGCCCAGGAGCGATCGCGGTGGGGCCAGCCGTTGAGCGAGTTTAAAGCCGAGGCCGCCGCTATTCAAGTCGGCCCGGGACGCCCTCCATCAATCGCTCGGTCAGGTAGGTGTAGATGATCGCGTACATGCGGGCCCGTTGCTCCGGCGTGACGCCCGCTCCATGCCCGCCCTCCGTGTTCTCGAAGTACCAGACCGGGTGCCCCATGTCCAGCATCTTCGCCGCCATCTTCCGCGCGTGCCCGGGATGGACGCGGTCGTCGCGTGTGGTGGTGTAGAACAGGGCTCGCGGGTACTCCTCGTCGGGAGAGACGTTCTGGTACGGCGAGTAGCGCCGGATGTACTCCCACTCCGCGGGGTCGTCGGGGTCGCCGTACTCCGCCACCCAGCTGGCGCCCGCCAGGAGCGTGTGGTACCGCCGCATGTCGAGGAGCGGCACTTCGACCACGACCGCCCGGAAGAGCTCCGGGCGCTGGGTCATCGCGACGCCGACCAGCAGCCCTCCGTTGCTTCCTCCCTCGATCCCGAGGTGCTCGGGCGACGCGATCCCGCGCTCGATCAGGTCCTCCGCGACCGCCAGGAAGTCGTCGTACGCCCGCTGGCGGTTCTCCTTCTGGGCCGCCTTCCACCAGTCCGGCCCGAACTCCCCACCGCCCCGGATGTTGGCCACGGCGAACACCCCGCCCCGTTCGAGCCACGCCTTGCCGGTGATCTCTCCGTACCAGGGGGTCATCGAGATCTGGAACCCTCCGTAGCCGTACAGCAGGGTCGGATTCCGACCGTCGGCGGCGAGGCCCTCCTGGTGCACGACGAAGTACGGGACCCGGGTGCCGTCTTTCGACGTGGCTTCGTGCTGGTCGACGACGAGCCCCCGGGCGTCGAACATCGCGGGCAGCCTCCGGACCTCCCGGATCGACCCGTCGGCCTCGCCGAGGTAGAGGGTCGTCGGATCGGTGAAGCTCTCGTACGTGAAGAACCAGCGGTCCTCCAGCGCGTCGCTGTCCACGACGTACAGGGCGCCGAAATCCGGAGCCGGAACACGCGCACCGACCCACTCGCCGTCCTCCCGCCGGTACCGCCACAGCTGTCCCCGGACGTTGTCGAGGATCCGGACCAGCAGGTGACCTCGCGTGACGTTCACTCCCTCGACCGTCCTCCTCGGCCCGGGCTCGACGACCACGTCGAACGCCCGGTCGCCGGCCAGGAAGTCGTCGTACCCGATAGCGAGCACCGAGCCCTGTACGTAGGAGGCTCCGCCCGACTCCCAGGGGGACCGCAGGTAGACCACGAGGTCCTCCCCGGTCAGCGAGACGTCCGCGTCCAGGGGCAGGTCCAGGGCCAGCAGCGATCCGACCTCCGAGACGACATGGACCCGCGTCTCGAAGAAGGTCGGAGAATGGTAGACGAGGTGGAACGTCCGCTCCGGCGTCTCCACGGATCCGGCCCACACGCCGACGTCCGTCGAGTCACCCTCGAAGAGAACCGCCGCCTCGCTCATCGGCGTTCCCCGGCGCCAGAGCTTCGCGATCCGCGGATAGCCCGATTCGGTGAGCGTCCCGGGGCCGAAGTCCGTGGTGACGAGCACCGCGTCCGGCCCCCACCATGCGACGCTGCTCTTCGCCTCGGGCAGGAAGAACCCGCCTTCCACGAACGCCAGCGACTCGAGGTCGAACTCCCGCACCTCGGAGGCGTCCGATCCACCCCGCGAGAGGCTCACCAGGCAGCGGCGGTATTCGGGAGCCAGGCACTCCGCTCCATGGAACGCCCACGGCACGTCCTCCTCCACCGCCAGCCGGTCGATGTCGAGGACCGTCTCCCACGTGGGCTGATCGGAGAGATAGGAGTCCAGCGTCGTCCGCCGCCAGATTCCGCGCGCGTGCTCTGCGTCCTGCCAGAAATTGTAGACGCGATCTCCCTGGATCGTCGGGTAGTCGATCTTGTCCTGCGACTCGAGGATCGCGAGCGACTTGCCGTAGATCGAATCGTAGACGGCCCGCTCGCGAAGCGTCGCCAGCGTGGCATCACTCTGGCTCCGGACCCAGGCCATCGCGCGCTCGCCCTCGACGTCCTCCAGCCACCGGTAGGGATCATCGGCCTCCTGGCTCCAGGACCGCGCGGGGAGTGCGAGCGCGGGCAATGCGATCAGCAGCAGGGGAGGGATTGCCTTCATAGGCGTGCTCCGGAAGCGCGAAGGTCAGGAAACCGGGCGGCTCCCCGACTGGACGCACCCGATGATCGCGACGTTCACGATGTCGTCCGCGGACGCGCCGCGCGACAGGTCGTGCATGGGCGCCGCGAGTCCCTGGAGGAGCGGTCCCAGCGCGGTCATGCCGCCGAAGCGCTGGGCGAGCTTGTAGCCGATGTTGCCGCTGTCCAGGTCGGGAAACACGAGCACGTTGGCGCGGCCGGCGAGCGGGCTGTCGGGGGCCTTGGCGGCGGCCACCTCGGGAACGATCGCGGCGTCGAGCTGAAGCTCCCCGTCCACGGCGAGCGCGGGGCGGCGCGCGCGCACCTTGCGGGTCGCCTCGACGACCCTCTCGACACGCGCGTGCTTGGCGCTCCCCTTGGTCGAGAACGAGAGCATCGCGACCCTCGGCTCCTGGGCGGTCAGCGCGCGGTGGGTGTCCGCGCTCGCGAGCGCTATGTCGGCGAGCTGGTCCGGCGTCGGGTCCGCGACGACGCCGCAATCGGCGAACGTGTATGCGGTGCCGTCGGCCCCGAACATGAGGAACACCGAGGAAACGGTCGCGATCCCGGGCGCGGTGCCGATCGCGAGGATCGCCGCGCGCACGGTTTCCGCCGTGGTCGAGACATTCCCGCCGACACAGGCGTCGGCCTCGCCGCGCGCGACGAGCCAGGCGCCGAACCCCGGTCCGGTTTCGAGGAGCGCCCGCGCTTCGCGCGCGCCCGCCGCTCTCCCCCGCGCCTTCCAGCGCGCGGCGAGCTCCTCGGCGTAGGCGTCGAGCCGCGGCGAGCTGGATGGAGTGAGGAGCTCGATCCCGGCGAGATCGACGCGAGCCCGGTCCGCCGCCTCGCGGACGGCGATCGGCCCGCCGAGGAGCGTGACGGCCGCGATCCGGTCGTCCGTGAGGCGGCGGGCCGCGTCGACCGCGCGCGGGTCGGCGCCGTCGGCGAGGACGACGCGTCGCGGCCCGAGCCTGCGGGCGCGCTCGCGGAGCTCCATCAGGAGGTCGCGCGGCGAGCTCATCCGCCCAGCCGCTCGAGGAGCCGCCGCGCGATGTCCCGGACCTGAGACGCGTCGGCGCCCGGCATCCGCGCCCGGACGCGCTCGACGATCCGCTCCACGTCGCCGGGATCGCAGGTCGCCGATCGCGATGAAGACCCGGCGAGACTCGCCGCCCCCGCGGTGGACGTCGGAGCACCCGCCGCTCCCGGTACCGACTCGACGAGCTCGATCCCGCCCCGCGCGGCCTCGTCGCGGGCCAGCGGCGTCACGATCGCATCCGGCGGCACGGCGATCGTCAGCTCTCCCCTGCGCGCGGCGGCGCGCACGTCCTCGGCGGAGAAAACGGGCCGGCTCACGCGCGCGCTCCCGCCGGAGACTTCGCGGAACGGCTGCCCCCGCCCTTCTCCACGCCACCACGCGCCCCTCGCCGGCGGGCGACGATCTCGGCCGCCGCCTGGTAGTACGCGGCCGCGCCCGCCGACTCCGGATTCGTCTCGAACAGGAGCCGCCCGTCGCGCGCGGCCTCCGCCAGCGCGACGTTGGTGGGAATCGGCGGCTCGATCAGGAGCTCGCCCCACTCCTTCATCATGTTCGCCAGGCACTCGCGGGCCACGCGCGTCCGGCGGTCGTACAGGGTCGCGAGATAGCCGAGAACCGCGAGCCGCGGGTTCAAGTGCCTCCGCACGCGGTCGACGAGGTCGATCGTCCGCGGCACGCTCGCGAGCGCGAACGGGTGCGTCTGGACGGGGATCACGACCGCGTCGGCCAGCTTGAGCGCGTTGACGGTATAGAGGGACAGCGCGGGGGGGACGTCGAACACGGCGACCCTGTAGGGCAGGTCGCCCGACCATGCCTCCGACAACAGGCTCTCCCGATCGGGCATCGATCCGAGCTCGGACTCGAGCGTGCCCAGGCTCTCGTGCGCGGGCAGGATCGAGAGGCCCGGATAGCGCGTTTCGCGGACCGCGGGGGCGATTCCGCGCGAAGGGTCGATCAGGACGTCGGTCAGGGTCGTTTCGAGCGCCTCGGGGTCGAGGCCCACGTGGCGGGTGGCGGAGGCCTGCGGATCGAGATCGACGAGCAGGGTCTCGACGCCGCTCTGCGCGAACGCGCCCGCGACGTGCACCGCGGACGTCGTCTTCCCCACGCCGCCCTTGGCGTTCGCGAAGACGATCGAGAACGGCGGGGCCACGCTCAACCGGCCGCGTAGTAGCGGCTCTCGACCTTCTCGATCTTCCCCGCGTCGAGAAGCGCCTTGACCGGCAGGATCAGACGCCGCCATTCGGCCCCCAGCGCCTCCCCGAGGTTGGGAAGCGTGATCCCCTCGGCGCCCGCGCGGCGGATCGCGCGCAGGCACCGTTCGCGCAGATCGCCGTTCGCGGCCGGCTGCTCCCGTCGGGGCGCTCCGGCGGGCTTGCGCGGTGCCGCCTCGCGACGAGCGCCGGAAGAGCGACCGCGTCCCGACGGGGCCTTGCGGATCGGGTAGGTGCCGATCCGTCGATCGCCCGGCAGAACGCCGACCAGGAGGTCCGTCGCGTCATGCGGCCGCGGGATCACGTGCACGGCGACCAGCTCTCCCACCCGGGCCGCGGCCACGGCGCCGGCGTCCGTCGCCGCCTTGACCGCCGCCACGTCGCCGCGGACGAGGATCGTCACCAGCCCCGCCTCCGCGTACTCGCGCTTCTCGATCTCGACGTCGGCGGCCTTGACCATGGCGTCGGCGGCCTCGGTCGCTCCGATGAAGCCCCGGGTCTCGACCATCCCCAGCGCGCGTCCGGCCATGCCTCAGTACCTCACCGGCTCGCGGGCGACAGCCAGAACAGCCTTCTCGAACG
>DASSPT010000016.1:0-49151 GCA_035699465.1 Gemmatimonadota bacterium | reverse complement strand
TGCTTGTGACGAGCCCCGCACTGGGCGAGCTCGGCCCCGCCGCGCTGGACGCCATCGCTCGCCGGGCGAGGATTATCGAGTTCCGGAAAAACGAAAGGGTTGCCGGGCTGGTGAATCCACCCAGGCGGCTCATCTTCCTGCTGGCCGGCCTCGCCAAGCTCTCCGCCGCCACCGTCGACGGCCGCGAGAGGATCGTCTATGTGTTCCGTCCCGGAGACATCATCGGATCGCGCGTGCTGATGGGGAGGAGTCTGGAGTCGGACTACGAGGTCGTCGCGATGACCCGATTGTCGGGTGTTGCTCTGGAGCTCGCGGACTTCGAGGACATTACCGGGGAGCACCCCGAAGTGCTGATCTCCGTGACACAGGCGTTGACTCGCCGGTTGGCCCGACTGACCGCACGGCTCATGGGAGTCATGTCCGAAGAGGTGTCCATGCGGCTATGCCGATTGCTCCTGGACTTCGCCGATATTGGTAATGAGGGCTCCGACCGGTTCGTCCGACTCGCGCATCCGCTGACGCACGAGACGATGGCACATATCGTCGGCGCGAGCCGCCCGCATACATCGACCGTTCTGTCCGAGCTGGAGCAGCAGGGACTCGTCAAGCGCCAGCGCAGGGACCTGCTCGTCAATCCCCAGCGCCTCGCGGAGATGGTCGGCGATGCGAGGTGGGCTTGATCCCGCGGCGTCCGGGTCCGATTATCGCACTACCATAGCTTGCGCCCGTCGCCGGAAGCGGGGGCGCGTGGACGTTGGCTTGTCCTCGGGCGAGAGCCGGACGCGCGGATCTCGGGTACGTGTGGAGCGAACCGTACGCTTCGAGCAGCCGCTTCTTCTGCGGATCACCCATTGGCTGAACGTGGTCCTCCTGGCGGGGATGATCGCCAGCGGGCTACAGATCTTCCACGCCTATCCCGCCTTCGCCGAACGCGGCGCCGAGTTCTGCTGCTGGCCGTGGGCGGGTGAGCGATTCCCGGAAGCCGTGCGGCTGGGCGGCTGGCTCGCCGGCGGGCTCAAGTGGCACCTGTTCCTCATGTGGGGATTCGTCGCCAACGGGCTGGTCTGGCTGGGCTGGCAGCTGGGCAGCGGCGAGTGGCGCCGGCGCGCGTTCCGGCCGCGCGACGCGCGCGGTGCATGGCAGATGGCCGCCTGGTACGCGCGCCTGCGCCGGGAGAAGCCGGAGTACGAGGTCTACAACGGCCTTCAGAAGCTCGCCTACACGGGGACGTTCGCCCTGGGAGTCCTCGCGGTGGCGACCGGATTCGCGATCTGGAAGCCGGTCTCGCTACCCCTGGTCGCGTGGATGGGCGGCTACGTGTGGGCGCGCTTCTGGCACTTCCTGGTCGTCTGGGCGTTCGTCGGCTTCACGCTGGGCCACCTCTTCATGACGCTGGTCGTCGATCGGGAGGCGACCCGCTCGATGATCCTGGGCCCGTATCGGGGGCAGGCACCGGACCAGCCGGTTCGTCCAGACCCGCCTGCACGTGCCGCCAGCCGAACCGTCCCTTGATGCACAGGTGGCCGCTCGTGACGTCGTGGTCGAGGGGCGACGTGACCTTGACGATGCGGTTGTCCTGCACGTGCAGGTCGAGATTGCAGCCCACCCCGCAGTAGGCGCACACCGTTCGGGTGACGGACTGCCGTGACTCGTCCCACGTCCCCTCCCGGCGCATGTCGAACTCGGTCTTGAAGATCAGCGCGCCGGTGGGGCAAACCCCGATGCAGTTTCCGCAGTACACGCACGCCGAATCGGGCAATGTGACGTCGAACTCGGTCGAGATCCGCGCGTCGAATCCGCGCCCCGCGACGGCGATCGCGAACGTGTTCTGGGCCTCGACGCCGCACGCCTGAACGCACTTGTAGCACAGGATGCACTTGCTGTAGTCCCGCACGTAGAGCTCGTCCTGCACCTTCGGCGGCTGCGCCACGGTCTCGGGCACAGGGCCGTAGCGACCGGGATTCGCTCCGTACGTTTCCATCCATCCGTGGATCTCGGAGCTGGCGAGGGACATGTCGACCGAAGAGGCGAGGAACTCGAGGACCATCTTCCGGCTGTGCCGGACGCGCTCGCTGTCGGTGGACACGACCATCCCCGATTCCGCCGGCCGCGAGCAGGCGGGAACGAGAGCGCGGGAGCCCTCGACTTCGACGACGCAGACCCGACACGTGTTGACCGGCGTAAGTGTTTCGAGGAAACACAGTGTCGGAGTGGAGATCCCCGCCGCGCGGCAGGCGGAGAGCAGCGTCGAGCCCTCGGGAACCGATACGCCGCGCCCGTCGATCGTGAGCGCCACGGTCCGGCCGGTCGCGTCGGGCACGGCGCTCACGGGGGCCCCCCGTTTCCGATCAGGCCCAGGCCGAGCGCCGAGCGGACCGCGAGGCCTGCCGTGTGCCCGAGCCCACAGATCGACGCGTCGCCCATGCCGCGGGCGATCTCGTCCAGGAGCGCGGCTTCGTCCCCGCCGGCGACCAGTCGCTCCAGCGCTTCTTCCTGCCGGACCGTCCCCACCCGACAGGGAACGCACTGCCCGCACGACTCGTGGCGGAAGAAGGCCGCGATCCTGAGCAGGATGTCCGCGAGATCGGCGGTGTCGTCGAAGACGACGACCACCCCCGAGCCGATCGCGGCTCCGGCGGCGCGTGTGCCCTCGAAGGTCAGCGGAAGGTCTAGCCGCTCGGGCGAGACGAAGGTCCCGGCGGCTCCCCCGAGGAGCACCGCCTTCATCCGACGATCGCCGGCCACGCCGCCGGCGAGGTCCAGGAGCTGACGAAGCGTCGTCCCGAACGCGACCTCGTAGAGCCCCGGCCGGGTCACGTTCCCCGAAACGCAGAACAGCTTGGTCCCGGTCGACCCTTCGGTTCCCACCGCGGCGAACGCAGGCCCTCCTTCGAGGACGATGTCCAGGACGTTGACGAGCGTCTCGACGTTGTTGACCAGGGTCGGCTTGCCGAAGAGTCCGCGGTCCGTTGGGAACGGCGGCTTGTTGCGCGGCTCGCCGCGGAACCCCTCGATCGAGTTGAACAGCGCTGTCTCCTCGCCGCAGATGTACGCCCCTCCACCGCGACGGATCTCGATGTCGAAGTCGAAGCCGGCCCCCATGACGTCCGTGCCGAGGAGGCCCTGATGCCTGCACTCGCGGATCGCCCGATCGAGCCGGGCCGTGGCGATCGGATACTCTCCTCGCACGTAGAGATACGATTTCTCGCATCCCGTGGCGAAGCCGGCGATCGTCATCGCCTCTACGAGCGCGAACGGGTCCTCCTCCATGAGCGCCCGGTCCTTGAACGTCCCCGGTTCCGACTCGTCGGCGTTGCACACCAGGAAGTGGGGTCGCGCGGGCGCCGTCGCCACCGCGGACCACTTGCGGCCCGCGGGAAAGGCCGCGCCCCCGCGCCCCACCAGACGCGAATCGGTCACTTCCCTGATGACGGCCGCGGGACCGAGTTCCACCGCTCGACGCAGCGCCTCGTATCCGCCGGCCGCCCGGTAGTCGTCGAGGCTCGCGGGGTCCACGCGGCCCATACGGCGGAGGAGACGAAGGCCGGTGACCGCGTCTTCGACCTGCGGGATCCGCACGCGGCCCGACCGCAACGGGATGGCGAGGTCCGTGCCCTCCCTGCCCGCGAGATCGGCCAGCAGGAGCTCGATAGGCGATCCCGGGGCGAGGCTGTCAACGGTCGCGTTCTCCGCGTTGGAACGCTGAACGAACGCCGCGGGCGCCCGGTCGCACGCCCCCACACAGGGGCTCGGAAGCCATGTGACGGCGTCGGTCCCGCCGGCCGGGCCGAGCACCTCCTCGAGGACGGCCGCGACCCGGTCCGCTCCCGCGATCCGGCAGACGATGTCGTCGCAGGCGTGGATGACGACCGGGGCACGCGGCTCCGTCGGCAACAGCGCGTAGAAGCTGGCCACACCGTAGGCCTCGGCGGGCGGGAGCCCGAAGCGTTCGCAGACGTGATTGAGGCCGCCTTCGCTGACCCATCCGATCGCGTCGACGAGGGCGTGGAGCGCGGGCAGCAGGAGGTGTCGCGGGGGCGGGCCGTCGCCGATGGGCCCCGCGAGCGAGGCGAGAAAGGCGTCTACGGCCTCGCGCTCGGCCGCCGAAGGCTCGGCCGCCATGAGCTTCAGGTCCACCGCGCGCTCCTCAGCCGGCGAGCGCCGGCTCGAGCTTCTCGATCCGGACCGCGCTGGCCTTGAATTCGGCGGTCCCCGACTTGGGATCCCAGGCGTCGATCGTCAGCAAGTTCGTGTCGACCTCGTCGGGGAAGTGGAGGGTCATGAAGGCGAGGCCGGCCCGGAGGCCGGGGTCGATCCAGACGGGACCGTCGACCGAGCCACGCCTCGACGTGACGCGCACGCGTTCGCCCGGCTCGACACCGAGGGCCTCGGCGTCCTCGGGGGACAGCTCGACGCACCCGCCGCGCCGGATCGGCGCCGTGTAGCGCCCGCTCTGGACGCCCGTGTTGAAGGAATCGAGACACCGGCCCGTCGTGAGCCGGATCGGATACTCCTCGGTCAGCTCGTCGACCGGCGGCTCGTACTCGACCGGGATGAACGGGGCCGCCGGCCCCTCGCGCGGCTCCTTCCAGAGGCGATCGTGGAGGAACAGGGTTCCCGGGTGCCCGTCGTCGGGGCAGGGCCACTGGATGCCGCCCATCTCCTCGAGCCTGGCGTAGCTCATGCCGGCGTGCATCGGGGACAGCGACCGGAGCTCGTTCCACACGTCCTCCGCGCTCGGCTGGCCCCAGTCGTGACCGAGCCGGCGTGCGATGTCCGCGAGGATCCGCAGATCGTCGCGGGCCTCGCCCGGCGGGTCGATCGCCTTCCGCACGCGCTGGACGCGTCGCTCGCTGCTGGTCACCGTGCCCTCGGTCTCGGCCCATCCGGCCGCGGCCGGGAGGACGACGTCGGCCATCTCGGCCGTCTGGGTCGCGAAGATGTCCTGCACCACCATGAGGTCGAGGCCCTCGAGGAGACGGCGTGTCTTCTTCGCGTCGGCTTCCGACTGGGCCGGGTTCTCGCCGACGACGAACAGGGTCCGGAGCTTTCCCTCCTCCATCGCCTCGAACATCTGGCTGATGTGCCATCCCCGGCGGGCCGGGATCGGCACCCCCCAGGCCCGCTCGAACTTCGCCCTCGCCGTGGCGGCCTCCACGTCCTGGAAGCCGGGAAGCTTGTTCGGGATCGCGCCCATGTCCCCGCCGCCCTGAACGTTGTTCTGGCCCCGAAGGGGGCACAGGCCCGACCCGTAGCGTCCCACGTGGCCGGTCAGGAGCGCGAGATTGATGAGGGCGAAGACGTTGTCGGCGGCGTTGTGGTGCTCGGTGATCCCCAGCGTCCAGCAGAGCTGGGCTCTCCCCGCACGGGCATAGGCATGGGCGAGTGTGCGGATCTCCTCGGGCGCCACGCCGGTCACCGCCGCGCCGCGCTCGAGCGTCCACGGATCGACCGATTCGCGGTACTCGTCGAAGCCGCTGGTCGCGCGCTCGATGAAGGTGCGGTTCTCGAGGCCGGCCTCCAGGATCTCCCTGGCGACCGCGTTGGCGAGAGCGATGTCGGATCCGACGTCGATTCCCAGCCAGTGGTGGGCCCATTGCGCAGAGGTCGTGCGCCGGGGATCGATGACGAACAGCTCCGCCCCGTTCCGAACCCCTTTCAGGAGGTGATGGAAGAAGATGGGGTGTGTCTCGCGGGCGTTCGATCCCCAAAGGAGGATGACGTCCGTCTCCTCGATCTCCTGATAGGAGCTCGTCCCGCCCCCCGCTCCGAATACCGTCGCCAGACCGACGACGCTGGGAGCGTGTCAGGTTCGGTTGCAGCTGTCGACGTTGTTCGAGCCGATGACGGTGCGAGCGAACTTCTGCGTCAGATAGTTGAGCTCGTTGGTCGTCTTCGAGCAGCTCAACAAGGCGAAGGAGCTCGGCCCGTGCTCGTCCGTCACCCGCCGGAACCCGTCGGCGGCCCGGCCGATCGCCTCGTCCCAGGAGGCCGGCCGGAGCCGGCCGTTCTCGCGGACGAGCGGTCGTGTGAGCCGCGCGTGGCGGTTTCTCATCGCGCCTCCTTTCCCCGCGAGTCTACCGCGGCCCTCGACGGGGAAGCAACACGGGGAAGTTTGCCACGCCGACGGGAGTTCGGGTACAATGAATCCTGTCTCGCCTTCCGAAAAACCTACCTGCACCAGGAGACTCGAGCATGCCGAAGCACGCGATGCCGCTATTCGCGGCCGCTATCGTCGTCGCACTGTTTGCCGGCTGTCAGCAGGAGCCGGCCACGGAAGCGGGTTCCACCGAAGCTACGGAAACAGGCGCTGCCGAAGAGGCCGCCACCGTCGACCCCGCCGCCGTGCGGCAGGCGCTCGACGACTTCGGGGATGCGTGGGAGACCACCGCCCTGACGAACGACGGAGCCGCCCTGGCAGCCATCTATGCCGAGGACGCCGTGGTCCTTGCACCCGGTACGCCGATCATGTCCGGTCGCGCGGAGATCGAGTCAGGGTTCGTCGAGATGATGACGGCGGCGCCGTTCACCGCGATCGACATCGTGACCGACGGCGTCGAGGTATCCGCCTCGGGAGACCTCGCGTACGGCTACGGTACGTTCACGAGCACGAACACCGTGGACGGCCAGCCGTACGACGACACGGGCAAGTGGACGTCCATCCACGAGAATCGCGACGGGCAGTGGGTGACCGTCCTGGACATCTGGAACAGCAACGGCCCGATGGGTGGTACGGAGGACGCCTCCGCTCCCTAGGCTCGCAGAACAGAATGAGATCCCCACGGTGAAAGGCACATGCCCGACAGGCGTGAGTTCCTGAGGCGAGCGGCGCTGACGGCGGCCGGATTCGCGGCCGCCGGCTGCGGCTGGGACGGGGGGCCGCTGTGGCCGCTCCTCCGCGCCTGGGAGCGCCCCAACCGCTGGCTCCAGCAGGCGATCGTGCCGCCCGGCGGGCCGCACGCGCGGATCGAGCCGCACGGGAGCGAGAGCTCCTCGTTCCCGCAGTACTTCATCAGCCCGATGATGCCGAGGGTCGACCCGGCCGCGTGGCGGCTCGAGGTATCGGGCATGGTTCGCCGGCCGCTCTCCCTCACCCTCGACGACCTCGGCGCGATGCCGCGCGTCACGCTGCGGCTGCGACACTACTGCATCGAGGGGTGGACGTCGGTGGCCTCGTGGACGGGCGTGCGGCTCGCGGAGATCGCGCGCGCGGCCGGCGCGGATCCCACCGCGGAGTTCGTCGACTTCCGCTCCTTCGACGCCGGCTACTGGTCGAGCTGGGATCGCGAGAGCGCGTTCCATCCGCAGACCCTGATCGCGATCGGCTTGAACGGTTCCTGGCTTACCCCGGGCCACGGCGCGCCCGCGCGGCTGTACTCGAACCTGAAGTACGGCTACAAGAGCGTGAAGTACCTGACGGCCATCCGTTTCGTGCCGCAGTCGACGGGAGGGTATTGGGAAGACAAGGGCTACGACTGGTACGCCAGTCTGTAGGTCGCGGAAACCAGCCACTCGCACGGCCCCGGCCGTCTCCTCCACGGTCCGCCCTCCATTTCTGGCGGCGTTCTACAATGGCAGGGGACGTGGTCGGGCGGGGCCGCTAGCTTCGCGCGCATGTCGCCACAGCGCACCACGAACGGGGCCGACGAGACCCGGGGCGGCGAGCTCGAGCGCCGGCTCGCGGCCGTGTGGTTCGCCGACATCGTGGGCTTCACCCGGCTGGCCGACAGCGACGAGGACGCGGCCCTGGCGGCCGTGGGAGAGTTCCAGCGGGCGACGCGTGCGGCGGTGGAGGGACGCGGCAGGGTGGTGAAGTTCCTGGGCGACGGGGCGCTGGCCGAGTTCGCCAGCGCGCGGGCCGCGCTCGAGGCCGCGTTCGCGCTCCGGGGCGCGTTCCCGCCGCCGGGCTCCTCCAGCGCGACCGCACTCCGGATCGGAATCCATGTCGGCGAGGTGGCGGGGGCGCCGGACGGCGACCTCTACGGAGACGGCGTGAACCTGGCGGCGCGCATTCAGGCCGCCGCCGACCCCGGCGAAATCGTGGTCAGCGAGGACGCCGCGCGCGCGCTCCGCCATGGCCGGGGATTCCGGTTCGACGCCTTGGGGACACACAGCCTCAAGGGATACCGCCAGCCGGTCCAGATCTTCCGCGTCCAGGCGGCGGAGTCGAGTCGCGAGACCGGCACCGGGCGGTCCACGCCCGAAGACCCGCCGCGCCCCCGCGCGGCGGGCACCGTCCAGCGCTCGATCGCGGTCCTGCCCTTCGCCAACCTCTCGCCCGACCCCGGCAACGAGTATTTCTCGGACGGAGTCACCGAGGAGATCCTGACCTCGCTCGCGAGGATCGAGGGCCTGAAGGTCATCAGCCGCACCTCGATCATGCGCTACAAGGGAACGACCAAGCCGCTGCACGAGATCGGGCGGGAGCTCGGCGTCGCCTCGATCCTGGAGGGCAGCGTGCGCCACTCGGGCTCGCGCGTCCGGATCACCGCCCAGCTCGTCGACGCCGCCAGCGACGCGCACCTGTGGGCGGACCGCTACGACCGCGATCTGGAGGACATCTTCGCGATCCAGACCGACGTCGCCGAGCGCATCGTCGAGTCGCTCCACGGCCGGCTCTCGCCAGGCGACAGGACCCGGCTCGCCGGGCCCGCCACGACGGATCGGACGGCATACGAGGAAACGCTCAAGGGCCGATGGTTCGCCAACCGGCGGATGTGGGACAACCTCGCGCGCGCGAACGAACACTTCGAGCGCGCGATCGACGCCGATCCGGACCATGCGCCCGCCCACGCGGGGATCGCGACCGCCTGCGTGCTGCTGCTCCACTGGGATCGACCCGGTTCGCGCGCGCTGCGGGATCGCGCCGTCGAGGCGGCGGCGCGAGCGATACGCCTCGATTCGGGGTTTCCCGAGCCGTGGGCCGCGCGCGCGATGACGCGTATCTACGACCGCGACTGGACTGCGGCGGACGCGGATTTCCGGCGCGCCATCGAAGTCGGTCCGGGAGACGCGCAGGCGCGGCAATGGCGTGCGCACTTCCTGGCCTGCATGGGCCGCTATTCCGAGGCGATCGCCGAGATCGATCGCGCGTTGGAGCTGGATCCGCTCTCGCTGGCCGTCATCACGGAGGCCGGCAACGTCCGCTTCCTCGCGCGTCGGTACGACGAAGCGCTGCGCTTCTACCGTCAGGCGATCGACCTCGACCCCGCGTTCGAGCCCGCCCGCTACAAGCTCTTCGAGGCATACCTGGCGCTGGGACGGATGGACGAGGTCATGCGCCTCGCGGTCTCGTTGAAGCGACTCGACCTGGAAGGGGAGATCACGATCGGGTCGGGGCCCGAGGCCGAGCGCGAGTTCCTGAGCGTGCTGGCGGACCGCGCCGTGATCAAGGACTGGCCCCTGTTCCACGTCGCATCGGTCAAGGCGATGCTCGGGAGGATCGACGACGCCATGCAGGATCTGGAAACCGCGCGGGAGGAGGGGGACTGGTACCTGGTGCGGGCCGCCGTCTCCCCGCACTGCGACCCTCTGCGCGGGGACCCCAGATTCGCTCGGTTCCTGGCCTCGATCGGGCTGGCGGATGTCCCGCTCCCCGAGGGGGTCCCGGCGCCTTGACGCGCGGGACCGCTCGCCGGAGCCCCCTGCGGATCGCATGTGGCCAGGGATTCTGGGGGGACCGCCTCGACGCCCCGATCGAGCAGGTCCGGCGCGGGCCGATCGATTTCCTCATGCTGGACTATCTGGCCGAGGTGACGATGTCGATCCTCCAGAAGCAGAAGGCCCGCGACCCCTCGCAGGGATACGCCCGCGACTTCGTGCCGCTCCTCGAGGAGATCTTCCCCGACATCGTCGAGAAGGGGATCCGGGTCATCTCGAACGCCGGGGGAGTCAACATCGCCGGCTGCCGCGAAGGATTGATCGAGGCCGCGCGCGCGGCGGGGGTCGCGGACCGGGCGCGGATCGGGACCGTGACGGGGGACGACATCCTCGAGCGGCTGCCCGACCTGATCGCCGCGGGTCACGCGATGGCGAACATGGACGACGCGCGGCCGCTTTCGGAGGTCCTGGATCTGGTGGAGAGCGCCAACGCGTACATCGGAGCGGCCCCCATCGTGGAGGCGCTGGCGCGCGGGGCGGACGTCATCGTCACCGGCCGCTCGACGGACACGGCGCTCACCTACGCGCCCATGATCCACGCCTTCGGCTGGAGCTGGGACGACTGGGGCCGGATCGCCCACGGAATCGTGGCGGGACACATCAACGAGTGCGGCGCGCAGGCCTCCGGCGGAAACTGCATGATCGACTGGGAGACGATCCCCGATCTCGCCGACGTGGGCTACCCGATCATCGAGGCCTCGCCCGATGGACCCTTCGTCCTCACCAAGCACGACGGGACGGGCGGCCGCATCACGCCCGCGATCGTCAAGGAGCAGATCGTGTACGAGATGGGAAACCCGAGCGAGTACATCACCCCCGACGGGGTCGCGGATTTCACGACGATCCGGCTCGAGGCGGACGGACCGGATCGCGTGCGCGTCCACGGCGTGGAGGGCCGGCCGCGGACGGACATGCTCAAGGTCTCGATCAGCTATCGCGCGGGCTTCAAGGCCGTGGGGACGCTCGTCTACGCCTGGCCGGACGCGGTGGCCAAGGCGCAGAAGGCGGACGCGGTTCTGCGCGAGCGCCTCGAGCGCCTGAGCTTGACGTTCGACGAGATCCGCACCGAGTACGTGGGCTGGAACGCCACGCACGGACCGCTCGCGGGTCCGCCCCCCGAGGACCTGCCCGAGGTCGAGCTCCGGGTGGCGGTCAAGAGCGCGCAGAAGGCGCCGGTGGAGCGCTTCACGCGCGAGATCGCGCCGCTGATCCTGTCGGGCCCGCCCAGCGTGACGGGATTCGCCGGCGGCCGGCCGCGTGTGCAGGAAATCGTCGCGTACTGGCCGGCGCTCATCGACCGGTCCGCGATCGAGCCCGGTATCGAGGTCGAAGTGGTGGATGCCTGAGGGATCGCGCGTGGCCCCCGGTGACGACGCGCCAGCGGCCGCCCGTCGCACGCGCGCCGTCCTCGCGCTGGGGGCGACAACGCTCGCCGGGGCGGCCATTCGCGTCTGGCTGGTCGACGCCCGGCCCCTCATCGGGGACGAAGGACTGACATGGCGCACGTCCGCCGCGAGGCTCTGGGACTTCCTCCTCTGGCACCATCACCCGGATCACCCGCCGCTCTCCTTTCTGCTCGTCCGCCTCTCCCTCGAGGCGTTCGGGGAGAGCGTCTGGAGCCTTCGATTGCCGTCCGTGACCGCGGGGATCCTCTGCATCCCCGCGGCATGGCTCCTCGGGAGTCGGGTCGGTGTGGGACTTCTCCTCGCGTCCCTGGTCGCGTTCGATCCGGTGCTGATCGTCCTGTCGAGCCTGGCCCGGATGTACGGGCTGCTGGCCCTCCTCGTCCTCGCGGCGTTGTGGCGGATGGACGAGATCGGCTCGCGGGGCGAGCGAAGCGCCGGCCCCTGGCTCGTGCTGGGGGGGATCCTCCTGGCGGCGACCTGGACCCACTATCTCGGCTTCGTGCTCGCCGCAGCGGTAGTGGGAACCGTGGCGTGGCGATGGGGGGCCCGGTTCGCGGTCCTGGCCGCGATCCCGCCGCTCGCCGGTTCGCTCGGGCAGCTCGTCCGCCTGGCCCGGTCCGTGGGTTCGGGCGAGCCGTTGCCGATGGGCACCCTGCGGCCGGAAGCCACGTCGGGAATGCTCGAAGGGTGGCAAGCCGCGCGGTTCGTCATCGAGCGAGCGGCGGACCACTGGCCGATCGGGTTGGCGGCTCCCCTCCTCACGCTCGCGGGCCTCGCCGGGATCGCTCTCCTCGCGCGCCGCTCCGCCCCGCTCGCCCTGGCGGTCGCCGCGGTGGCTGGCCTGACGCTCGCCGCGGTGATGGCGGGAGCGCCGGGGCGGCCCTTCGGGGTGGACCGGTATCTGATCCCCTGGCGGCTGTCGATCTCGATCGGGCTGGCGGCGCTCGCTCTCCTGCCCGGCGGGGGAGTGCGCGCCGCGGTGGTCGCGGGAGCGGCGCTCCTCGCCCTGACAGGGATCCGGGCCGCGGCCCCCACGGGGCCGCTGCCCGGGACGTTCGCGGCCGGAACGGTCGCGCGTACCCTGCTCCCGGAAACCCGTCCCGGCGATGTCGTCGTCTTCGCGCGGCCGTATCTCAGGGCGATGGGAAGATGGTACGGGCTGCCCGTCGAGTCGGTCGGCACCCGATTTCCCAGGCTTCCCGACGGCTCGCTACCGCCGCGAACCTGGCTCCTCGTCACGGGGCCGAACCAGGCGCCGCTGGTTCCCGGGCTGGGGACGACACGCGGGCGGTACCAGCCCCCGGTCGAGGATCTCACGCCTCGGCTGGAGGCCGCATACGGCGCGCGGGTCGACAGGCACGCTCTGGTGCGGGCGATTCGGGAGCGCGGCGCGGTCGCGATCGAATTCGCCCCCGGGACGACGCAGATCCACGCGCCCCCGCCATGACCCACGGATTCGCCGGCGCCGGCCGCGATCGTTACCGTTGAGTCCGATGACCACGCGGGTCCAGCTGCGACATCTCGCCCACGCACGCTCCGGCGACAAGGGCGACACGGCGAACGTGGGAGTGATCGCCTACAGCGCGGAAGCATACGCGCTCCTCGAGCGGGAGCTCACCGCCGAGCGTGTGGCGGATCACTTCGCGGGCATGATCGACGGCCCTGTCGAACGCTTCGAGCTCCACAACCTCGAGGCGCTCAACTTTCTCCTCCACGGCGCGCTCGGCGGCGGCGGCACCGTGAGCCTGATGACCGACGCGCAGGGCAAGGTCTACTCGACCGCGTTGCTGCGGGCGGAGATCGACGTCCCGGCCGACGTTCTCGCGTCGCTGGACAAGGCAGCGAGCCGATGAGCGGACGCGTGCGGTACGAGGTGCGCCCGGACGATGCGGTCGCGCTCGTCACGCTGGCCCGGCCCGAGAAGCGAAACGCGCTCGACCCGGACACGATCGCCGACCTCGAGGAGGCGCTGGCTGCCGCCGAGGCGGATGAGCGCGTAGCGGCGATCCTGCTCGCCGCCGACGGGCGCGACTTCTGCGCCGGCGCGGATCTAACGCACATCGAGGCCACGCTCGACATGTCCCGCGACGAGCTGGAGGAGGACGCGCTCGCGATGGGCCGGCTGTTCCTCCACATGCGCAGGCTCCCCAAGGCGATCGTCGCGGCGGTTCAGGGAAACGCCCTGGCCGGCGGGGCCGGACTCGCGACGGCGTGCGACGTCGTGGTCGCCGCCGACGACGCGAACTTCGGCTACCCGGAGATCCACATCGGCTTCGTTCCCGCCATGGTCATGACGATGCTCGTCCGGGCCGTGGGCGAGAAGCGGGCGTTCGCGCTCGTGGCATCCGGCCACCGCATCGGAGCTCGCGAGGCGCTGGAGCATGGCCTCGTACACGCGGTGTTCTCGCGCCATACGTTCGCGGACGACTCGCTCGCGTTGACCGTCGACCTGGCGACCCGCTCACGGACCTCCATGGCCCTCACCAAGCGACTTCTGTACGATCTGGACGAGCTGACGTTCGCGGAGGGCATAGAGCGGGGCGCCCAGGTGAACGCCGAAGCGCGCAGCACCGAGGACTGCCGCGCCGGGGTCCGGGCCTTCCTGGCACGACGGGACGCGGCGACATCGCCGGAGGCGCCGTGAGGCTGTACGACCAGCTGGTCCTGCCGCGGCTCATCGACTGGAGCTGCGGCCTTGGAGCCATCACCGAGCAGCGCGAGCGGATCGTGCCGCGAGCCCGCGGCAAGGTGCTCGAACTGGGGATCGGCTCGGGGCGGAACC
This sequence comes from Gemmatimonadota bacterium, assembly GCA_035699465.1. GTDB lineage: Bacteria > Gemmatimonadota > Gemmatimonadetes > JACCXV01 > JAHWKZ01 > JAICNR01. The sequence goes on along the minus strand of DASSPT010000016.1, from coordinate 35,303 downwards.
TGCCGCTCTACGACCCCGACAAGGTCGAACTCGTGTGGGGGGTCGATCCCTCTCCCGAACTCTACCGGGTGGCCGCGAGCCGAGCCGGCGATATGCCCTTCCCGGTCCGCTTCTTCGTGCGGCCCGCCGACGAGCCGGGGCTGGCGCTCCCCGATGCTTCCGTGGACACCCTCGTCGTGACCTACACGCTGTGCACCGTTCACGATCCCGTGGGTGCGCTTCGGGAGGCGAGGCGGACGCTGGCCCCCGGTGGACGACTCCTGTTCGCCGAGCACGGACGCTCTCCGGACCCGACCGTCCGGCGCTGGCAGGAGCGGATCACGCCGGTGTGGCGCCGGGTGGCCGGCGGATGCCACCTGGACCGCGATCCGCTGGCGATCCTCAAGGCCGCCGGGTTCCGGATCGAGGAGCTGGACACGGGATATGTGACGGGGTGGAAGCCCGCGGCGTGGCAATACCTCGGCGTCGCCTCCGCCGCATAGGCAGGACGGTGAAAACGCCTCGTCTGCGGCGTTGCGCCTCGTCGCCTTTCCTGCGGCGTGGGGATCACCACGCCTCGGCAAGGGCTCCTCGCGCGCCTTGCATCCGAGGCGTTTCGACCGTCCTGCTCTCGTTTCTCTGACTTTTCTGCCTCACCCGCGCGGGTTGTTTCAGCTCGCGATTTCGCGCACGGCGGCGATGGCGGCGTCGACTTCGGCCGGCGAGTTGAGGATGCTGGGCGCGAGCCGCGCATAGGTGGTCGCGTACGGGGTGACGGTGGCGACGATCCCCCGCGTCCCCAGTAGATCGACGGCGGTGGCCGCGGACATCCCCTCGACGTCGAAGCAGACGATCCCCGAAGACACGGACTCCGGGAGCGGCGTGATGAGCTGAACGCGGGGGATCTCGATCAGCCCCTCCTTGAGTCCCCGCGCCAGCTCGTGGGTGCGAGCGGCGATCCGGCCCTTGCCGATTTCGCCCAGGAAATCGAACGCCTGCTCGAGCGCCCAGCGGTGCTCGAAGGCTTTGAAGCCGCCCGGCGTCGCGCGGCGCGCGGTGGTCTCCCCGCCCGGTGCGACGCCTCGCGCCCATGCGGCCCACAGCGAGGAGTCGAGGAAGCTCGGGATCGTGGGGCGAACGAGGGACCACGCCGATTCTCCCCGGCCCCAGACGACGCCCGTGCCGCGCGGCCCGAAGAGCCACTTGTGGCAGCCGGCGACGAAGAAGTCGAAGCCCGTGGCGCCCATGCCGACGTCCTCGACTCCGAACCCGTGCACGCCGTCCACGCAAAGGAGCGGCCTGTCCTCCTCCGGCCGATCGCCCGTCCGCTCGCGCACGGCGGCCGCGATCTGCTCCAGCGGGAGCTTGAGGCCGGTGCTGGAATGGACCCAGGTCAGGGCGACGATCCGCGTCGCCGGACGGATCTCCCGCGCGATCCGCTCCGCGATCCGGTCGCCGTCGACGTCGATGCCCTCGCGCGTGAGGTCCCCGGGTTCGTGGAGCCGGATCCTCCGCAGCGTCGCGCCCGTCCGCTCGGCCGCCATGCGCGCGGCCTCGTGGGTGACGTAGTAGTCGTGCTCGGTGCTCAGGATCTCCTGCCCGGGCTCCAGGCGGAGTCCGGTGTAGAGGAGCCCCAGGCCCATCGTCGTGCTGTCGGTCAGCGCCAGATCGTCCGGGTCGGCGTCCATGTAGCGCGCGGCGGCCTCGAGGGCAGCGTAGGTGAGCGCGCGCTCGTGGCGCTGGAGATAGGGGACGGGATCGCGGTCGAGGCCCATGCGATGGTTGGCGATCGCCTCTCGGACCGGGGCGGGATTGCTGGCGATGTAAAGGGCGCCCATGTGGACGACGTCGCTGGACAGGCTGAAGCTCTCCCGCACCGAGCCCCAGTCGCCGGGGTCGAACGGACGCCCGTCGCCGTCGTCGGCCACCGGCTGCCGCGCCCGGTTCGCGAGGTCGAGTCCCGCCGCCCCGCACGCCAGCGCCCCGGCCGTCACGGCCCCGGCGCCGGTCAGGAAGCGGCGACGATCCATGCGTCCTCCACCGAACCTCCGTCTCTTTCGCCCGATTCGCTCACCATCGACAGGACGACCCGCGCCTCTGCGCCGTCCAAACACCGTTACGCCGGCGCCAGCCGCTGGCGAAGGTCGGCCACGTCGGGGCGGGCTTCGAAGATCTCGCGCAGGTCGGCGGGGAGGCCGCTGGCAAGCGTGTCGGCGGCGACGGCGGCGCGCTCGAACGCCACGCGAGCTCCTTCGGCGTCGTCCAGCGCGCTCCGGAGGGAGCCCAGCCGGCTGGCACAGGCCAGCACCAGGGGCTCCATCGCGAGCGATTCGGACAGCTCCAGTACGGACGTCAGCTCGGTCTCGAGCGTGCCCCGCGGCTCGCGCGCGAGGGCCGCGTCGACGAGGAGAAAGCGGACGAGGGCAGCCAGCGGCTGGTTGGCTCCCGCACGCGACGCCTCGCACGCCCCGAGATCCGGAAGCCCGGCCCGGGCGCGGGCGCGACAACCGTGTGCGCGCGCGATCAGCTCCACGGCCGTCGCGTGCTGGCGCGAGGCCTCCTCCTCCGTGAGCGCGAACTTCTCGGCGGCCTCGGCCCAGCGTCCGTTCTCGGACAGCCACCGCGCTTCGCGCAGTCGGACCTCCTCTTCCTCCTCGACCAGCTTCAATTCGTCGACCATCGCACGAGAGGATTCCAGCATCTGCCAGGCGCGATCCAGAGCGCCGATATGGAGCCAGACGTCGAACAGAAACGATCGCGTCCGCACCCGGTTCACCGGTTCCAGCACCGCTTCGCCCTTCTCGTAACAGAGCTGGAGGTGGCGAAGCGCATCGGCCAGACGGCCGAGCTCCATCTCGCACCATGCTTGATTCTGGAGCGTCACGAAGCGCGCGTACGACCAGCCGATCTCGGACAGAATCGACATCGCGCGGTCGAAGGTGGCCAGCGCCGCCTTCCAGTTCCCACGCGCCAGCTCGACCAGACCCAGGTTGTTGAGGGCGGAGTACTGCATCTGCCGGTCCCCGATCTCGACCGCGGTCTCGTGAGCCTGGTGGTAATGCTCCTCCGCCCCGTCGAAGTCCTCCTTCAGATGCAGAAGGATGTTCCCGATGTTGGACAGGCTCTTCGCTATCCCCAGCCGATCGTCGAGCTCGCGCCGGAACTTCAGAGACGTGGAGTGGCAGGCGAACGCGCGATCGAAGTCGTGACGATAGTAGAACACAGCGCCGAGGTCGTTGTGGAGATCGGCGAATACGCGTGGTGAATCGTCGGTGATGATCGTAAGCCCGCGCTCGAACAGATCCTGCGCGACGTCGAGGCGGCCGCGATACCAGGCGATCCGGCCCTGGTATTCGATGCCCCGGGCCTCCCATTCGGCGACTGCCGCAACTCGGCCTCGCGCTTCGAGGCGACCGAACCAGCTCTCCGCTTCGTCCAACGAACCCCGATGGAGCAGCACGTTGCCCGTCGTTTCCTCGAAATGCGCAGCCTCCTCGGGTTCGAGGGCGCCACCGCTCTTCTCGAACGCCTCGGCGGCGCGTCGCAGGAACTGCTCGGCCGCCGGCAGGTTCCACCCGCCCGCCGCCGCGCGACCGGCGACCCACAGGTGGGGAGCGGCCTGGGCCGGCTGGTCCGCATGCCAGTAGTGGTGGGCGAAGAAGGCGGCCTCGGCTTCTCGGCGGTCGTGGAAATGCTCCTCCCCCAGTCGCGCCGCGGATTCGTGCAGCACGCGCCGGACACGAACCAGGAGCCCGCCGTACGCGACCTCCTGGACGAGCGCGTGCAGGAACCCGCCCACGCCGCCCTGCCGCTCGAGGAAGCCACGCTCCTCGAGGCCGGAGAGGGCGGTTTCGAACCCGATCGACTCGGACTCCAGCATGTACATGCTTCCGAGGAGGGACAGCGGGAACTGGAGGCCCAGCACCGAGGCCATCTGAAGGAGGTGCTGATACGCCGGTTCGAGCCGGTCGATGCGCGACATGATCAGGCCCTGGAGCATGCTCGGGACCGCCCTGCCGGTTCCGCCGGTTTCGGCGAGCGCCCGCGCCAGCTCCTCGATGAACAGCGGGTTGCCCGCGCTGCGCCGGATGAGCTCGCGCCGCTCCTCCGGCGGCAAGTCCTCGACCAGGGCGCCGAGCATCGATTCCGCCGCGTCATGCTCGAGCGGGCCGATCGGCATCCGCTCGACGGTCTCGGGCAGCCAGGAGAGGTCGGTGCTGCGGGCGGTCAGGAGCGCTCCCACATGCACCTGCGCGTCCGGAGACAGCACGAACGCGAGGAATTCGCGCGCCGCCTCGTCCGCCCAGTGCACGTTCTCGATCGACAGCACGACGGGCGCCAGCCGGTCCACGGCGCGCAACAGCGCCGCGACCGCCAGCCAGCGGTTCTGCCGGGCAGCCGCCGGATCGACGTCGGAAGGCGTGGCACTCGCCCCGGTCTCCGGATCCGCCAGGGCCGCGAGCCCGACCAGGCCCTGCTCGTGCCGCTCGGCGTCGTCGCCCAGGAGCGCGCGCGCCTCATGGATCCCCCCGCCGACGAGCTGGGCGAACAGATCGACCGCCGGGGAGCGATGTCCCGGCAGGCGAACGGGGCTGAACTGGAGGCGCAGGACGCGCGTGTTGCCGGAGGCGCGGGAGAGCGCCTCGCGCACGAGCCGGCTCTTCCCGACGCCGGCGTCCGCGAGGATCACGATCGCTCCGAGCTCGTGCGACTCGGCGCGCTCGAGCGCGCCGGTCAGACGCGCCATTTCGACTTCGCGGTTGACGAAGGGGGTCTCTTCACGCCCGCGGCGCTCCGTTCGCACTCCCGCGACCCGCCAGCCCCGGATCGGCTCGGTCTTTCCCTTCAGCGTCAGCGGGGGCACCTCCGCCCCGTCGAAGCTCTGTCCCACCCGCTTCCATACGGCCTCGCTGACGAGGACCGTGTTCGGCTCGGCGGCACCCTCCAGGCGCGAGGCGACGTTCACCGTGTCTCCCACCACCGTGTACTGGAGGTTCATCTCGGATCCCATGTGCGCGGCGACGACCTCCCCGAGATTGATTCCGACTCGAAGGGCCAGGTCGTAGGCCGACCTGTCGTTGTGCGCCTGGACGACCTCCAGCATGCGGAGGCCGGCCAGGACGCCCCGCTGCGGATCGTCCTCGTGGGCCAGGGGCGCGCCGAAGAGGGCCATCACCGCGTCCCCGATGAACTTGTCGACGTACCCCTCGTACTCGTAGACGGCCGCCGCCAGCTCCCGCAGGAGCCGGTTCATGAGGATCGTGACCTCTTCGGGGTCCAGTCCCTCCGACATCGACGTATAGCCCTTGAGGTCGGCGAACAGGACGACCACCTCCCGGCGCTCCCCCTGGAGCTCGGATCGTACGGAGTCGAACTTTTCGCGGAGCTCGGCCGGAAGGGGCGGCACAAAAACGGTGGGCTCGGACTCGGGCGCGGGGGGCGGCGGCGCGGCGACCGCGGCCTTCGTCCCGCACTCCGGACAGAACTTCGCCGCTTCGGGCAGACGGGCTCCGCATTCGGTGCAGAAGCTCACGGAAGCGCCTTTCTCATACGAAACACAAACCGATACCTGTTCCTGAATCGGGTATAGTAGTATTCTCTTTGCGCCCCGCGCGAGCGGACTCCCGGAATTCCCGGCTCCGGCCGGCCCCCCCGATCCCTGTGGAGGTTGTTGAATGTTTAACGGAAAGCGTCCAATCGTCGGCGTGGTATGCCTGATCGCGCTGGCGGCATTGTCCTATGGTTGCCAGGTCGGGGACGGATTCTCCCCCACCGAAGCCGATCGGTCGATCCAGCAGGCCGCTACAACCTGTGATGCAGCCCTCGCGACGGAGATCCGGAATATGATCCCGGCCGTCATCACGGACCCGATCGTCGGCAAGTCCGTCACCAGCCAGTTCAACGCGATCGTCAAGGCCTGTCCGAAGAACATCAACGACGCGAAAGCGAAGACCAGGACCACGACCGACTTCATCATGAAGCACTTCGCGGCTGGCAAGTGGACGGACGCAGAGGGAACAGGGAACCTGGTTGCGAAGATGTTCGAGTTCGTCGGGCTACTACCGGAAGCGCAGAACGCGACCGCCTGTATCCCGAACGTCGACTGCGAGCTCACGGCTACGGAGCTCGATGAGTTCGCCGGCACCAGCATCCCGGGCTCCTCGATCACCCAGTCGTTCGTGATCTACGTGATCCCGATCCCCGATTTCGACGTCGATCCGCCCATCTTCGGGCTCGTGTACGAGATCGGAACGATCCCGGCGGGCATCACGTTCCCGCCTGTGTCTCCGAGCGGCAGCCTGACGCTCGCGGCCGAGGACGATCAGCCGGTCGTGGGCATCTGCACTCTGGACTCGAGCGATCCGGAGGGGGTCCCGGACGGCGTGCATCCGGACAGCCTGCACGTCGTCCACCTCGTCAACGGAGAATGGGTCCGCCTCCCGCGGGTGGACATCACGAACGTCCTGCCCCTGGATTGCTCGACGGCGAGCAGCACCGAAACCGCGAGCCTGTGGTCGAACCCCATCCTCGAGCCGGTGCTGGAATTCCTGAGTCCTGACGGGCTCGTGGCCGCCGGTGTCCGGACGGGCGGGGCGATCACGTCGTTCAGCCCGCACGCCACCGAGGTGGCCGGAACCCTTCCGACCGAGACGGCGCTCTCGATCGTGGGGGGAGAGACGACGTTCTTCGTGGGTGACACCATCACGTTCAGCGTCGAGGTGAATCCCGAGCCGACGGGCGGCAACGTCGCGTTCTACGCCACGACTCCCGTGAGCGGGCCGGGCGCTCCGATCGTGCCCGTGGTCGACGGTGTGGCAACCCGCTCGTTCGTGTGCGGCTCGAACCGGGTCCCGGCCACCGGAACCCATACGGCGCAGGCCCAGTATCTGGGAACCGAGGGTTTCGCCGGCAGCGCGTCGGGGACTCTCCAGTACACGTGCTCCGCGGGCGACTGACCTCCCGGGGATAGCGCCAGGTCCATCAGGGTGGGGTCGGCTGTGGCCGACCCCACCTTTTTTTTGCCCGCCGCGACGTCGATCCCTCCCCTGGCCGTCGGCGGGAGCTCCTTCCCCATGCGCGGTGCTTCCGGCCAGATTCCCGCCGATGACCCCCGACGTCCGTATCCACCCGCTCTCGCTGCGCTTCGACGATCCGGCGCTCGAGGCGCGCTTCCGCGAGCAGTACCGGGCCTCCGCGACGCGCCAGGTGCGGGTCACGCTCCTGGTCGGGAGCGTCCTGTTCCTCGCGTTCATTCTCGTCGACCTGTGGGCGGACCCGAACCTGGCCGTCAGCGCGTGGCCGGTGCGGGCGGCCGTCGCGGCCGTGTTCCTCGTCTCGTTCGGCCTGACCTTCGCGCCCTTCTGGCCGCGCGTCCGGGGGCGCGTCCTGTGGGCCGCGGCTCTCGTCGGGGGCATCGGCATGTGCGTGTTGATCGCCATAGGCGGCCCCTGGGTCGAGCTGCGCTGGGTCGGCCTCGTGCTCGTCGTCCTCGGCGCGGCCACCCTGCTGCGACTCGCCTTCCCGGCCATCCTCCTCCTCTCGGCGGTGTTCTCCGCCGCCTGGCCGGTCACGCTGTCCCTGACAGAGGACCTCACGCTCGATCGCGTGATCGGCGGCTGGATCGCGCTCGGATCCGCCTACGTGATCGGGCTCCTGGCCGCGTACACGATCGAGCGGTACGCGCGCCGCGGGTTCCTCTACGAGCGCGAGGCGGCGCACGAGCGGGAGCGGAGCGAGCGGCTGCTCCTCAACATCCTTCCCGCGCCGATCGCCGAGCGGCTCAAGGAGAACGCGGGCCCGATCGCGGATCACCACGCCGAAGCGACGATCCTGTTCGCCGACATCGCGGGCTTCACGGCGATGTCGACGCGCATGCCGGCCGACGAGCTCGTGACGATGCTGAACGGGGTCTTCACCGGCTTCGACCAGCTCGCCCGCCGGCACGGGGTGGAGAAGATCAAGACGATCGGCGACGCGTACATGGCGGTGGCGGGCCTTCCGGAAGCCGCGTCCGATCACGCGGAGCGGATCGCGGAGCTGGCGCTGGACATGCGCGCGCAATCGAACCTGCCGATCCGGATCGGCATCGACACCGGGCCGGTCGTGGCCGGGGTGATCGGCGAGAGCAAGTTCATCTACGACCTATGGGGCGACGCGGTGACGACGGCGAGCCGAATGGAGTCGCACGGCGTCCCGGGCGAGATCCAGGTGACCGAGGCCGTTCGCGACCGCCTGGAGGGCCGCTACGACCTGACCCCGCGCGGCGAGATCGAAGTCAAAGGCCGGGGGCGGATGCGGACCTGGCTCCTCGGGGGACGGCGGCAGGCATCGTGAGACGGGGCGCGGGCTGGTGAGCGGCTCGGCGCAGCCGTTCGCGTTGCGGTTCTCCGACGACGGGATAGAGTCGGAGTTCCGCGCCGAGTACGCCCGTTCCTCGATCCGCGCCGCGCGCGCGACGACGATCCTCGTGATCGCGCTCTACGTCGGCTACCTCGTGCTGGACATGCGGAGCGGCACGGTGGGCGAGGTGTGGCCGCTCCGGCTCGCGGTCGTGATCGTCCTGGCCGTCAATCTGGCCCTCACGTGGCATCTCGTCTTCGAGAGGATCCACTCGGAGGTCCTGGCGCTCGGGGGGTTGGCGGCCGCCCTCGGCATGCTGGCCATGATGGCCACCGTCGGGGACCGGATGGAGGTGCCGTTCTATCCCGGCATCGGCCTCGCGGTCGTGGGGACGTTCACGCTGTTCCGGATCCGCTTCCCGGTCGCGCTGGCCGCGACGCTGGTCATGCTGGCCGCGTACGCGGCCGTGCTGAGCCGCGGGATCCATGCGTACGACACCCCGTCGATAGCGGCCCTCTTCCTGGCCACCTGCATGCTGATCGGCGGCTTCGCGTGCTGGAACCTGGAGCGGTACGCGCGGGACGGGTTCCTGGCCCGCCTCGGCCTCGAGCGCGAGCGGGAGCGGAGCGAGCGGCTTCTCCTCAACGTCCTGCCCGCGCCGATCGCCGAGCGACTCAAGACCGACCCGGCGCCGATCGCCGACCGGTTTCCCGAAGCCTCGATTCTGTTCGCGGATCTGGTCGGCTTCACCGAGCTGTCGGCGGGGATGGCGCCGGAAGACCTGGTGACCCTCCTAAACGATCTCTTCACGGCCTTCGATCAGGTGGCGGACAGGCACGGGCTCGAGAAGATCAAGACGATCGGGGACGCGTACATGGCGGTCTGCGGCGTGCCCGTCCCGCGGTCCGACCACCTCGAGCGGATCGCCGACGCGGCGGTCGAGATGCTGGCGGTCGCGGCCGCCCGTGCCGGGGGGTCGGCGGGGCCCGTCGCCCTGCGGGTCGGGATCGACACCGGCCCGGTGGTCGCGGGCGTGATCGGCGAGCGCAAGTTCATCTACGATCTGTGGGGAGACCCCGTCACGATGGCGAGCCGCATGGAGAGCCACGGTGTGGCCGGCGCCATTCAGGTGACGGCCCGGGCGGGCGAGCGGCTCGGCGCCCGCTACGCGCTGACGGCGCGCGGCGCGATCGACGTCAAGGGACGGGGACGGATGGAGACGTACCTGCTGGGGGAGCGGCTCCGGTGACCCGACGCTCGAGCCGGATGTCGGGCGTGACGCCGAGCGCGTCCAGGGTGAGCGTCTCCTGCGTGACGACGATCACCTGCCGCTCGCGCGCGGCCGCGCACAGGAGCGACCACAGCTCACGGGCGCGATCGATGTCGAGGTAGGCGAAGGGCTCGTCTACGATCATCGGCGGGCGGATGCCCGACCGGGCATGGAAGTCGCTGGCCCCCAGGCGAACCGCGACGAGCGCGGCGTGGAGCTCCCCGTAGCTGAGGGGTGGGCTCCTGAGCTCGACCCGCCTGCCGTGGAGCCGCACCGCCGCATCCGCCAGCGAGCCGGGCGCTTCGAGCGGCCCGACCGCGCCACCCGTCAGCCGCTCCATCGCTTGCGACACCGCGGCCACCAGCCGGTCCTGGTCGTGCTCGCGGAACTCCTCGTACGCGTCGCGGATCAGCGCGTGCGCGGCCTCGTGCACCCGGGCTTCGCGATCGACCGCCGCCCGCGCCTCCTCGGCGGCCAGGAGCTCGTCGCGCAGGGCGACGGCGCTCTCCTGCCCCGTGCCTTCCTGGAGCAGCCGCGTCTCGGCGACACGCGCCTCCTCGGCGAGCCGGCGCCGCTCGGCGCGGCGGGCGGCGAGCGCGGCTTCGACCGACTCCGGAGTGGGATCGACGTCCGGCGGCAGGTCGATCGCCGCCAGCTCCCGGATCTCGATCTGGGCGCGCGCGATGTCGGTGCGGATCTGCTCGGACGCTTCCGCGCACAACGCCAGGACCTCCTCCGCGGTGCTGCCGCCAGGGAGCGTGCGCGAAGCGTCGGCCAGCTCCTCCTCCAGGACGGCGCGCGCGGCGCCGAGCTTCTCGACGGCCTGCCGCTGCGCCTGGAACGCGCGGCGGCGCTCGTCGAGTGTGGCGATCGACAGCGTGCGGCCCCGGGGGATCCCCACGAGCTCCTTCTCGAGCTCCGCGGTAACGCGGTCGAGCTCCTCGTACACCACGCGTTTTCTGTGCAGGGTCTGGTCGCGGCGGCGGATCCTGCCGGCCCGGTGCAGCATGAGCGCCGTTCCGGCAACCAGCGCGAGCGCCACGCCGCCCAATGCCATGGCGGCGGAACCGGATAGCGCCGCGCCGATCCCGCCGATTCCCGCGATCGCGGCGGCGACCGCGAGCGCGAGCCAGGGGCGCGGCACATCGGCCAGCCGTGGCTCGGCCTCCAGATTGTCCCGCGCGACCCTGAGCTCCGACTGTCGGTTCCAGATCCACTCGAGCCGACCGAGTCGCTCGAGGAAGTCGGGGGGGTAGCGCTCCTCGACGGGGACCGCGACCGCGTCCTCGACCGCGCGGAGCTGACGCACCGCGCGCTCGAGCCGGTGGCGCGCTTTCTCGATCGCGGCCTGGCGCTCGCGCTGCGTCTCGATGCGCGCCTCGAGCGCGCGGCGGCCGTTCAACGGACCCAGCGCCGTCTCGAGGCGCAGGGTCGCGGCATCCAGCTCGCGCTCGCGCGCCTGCAGCGCGTGGAGCTCCTGCTCGAGGGGCGCCCGCCAGCTCAGCACGGCGTCCGCCGACTTGATCCGGGAAACCAGGCGCTCGATCTCGGCGTCGGCGGTCTCGAGTTTCCGCGGCTTGGGTTTCGACCGCCCTTCGCCGTCGATCGGCCGGGCGGTCAGCGCGTCATGCGCCTTGGCCACCTGCGTCAGCGCGTCCTCTACGTTGCCGTATCCCCCCGACTCGACCTGCAGGAGCTCCTCGCGCAGGCGCGTGTCGAGGAGCTGGCCCTGGGAGATGCAGGCCGTGCTCTCGTAGAGCTCGATGTCCGCCAGGCCGAAGAGCGCGGCCAGCCGGCGGCGATACTCCTGGGCCTCCTGGTTTCCCGCGGCGGGGTTCCCGTCGCCCGACCACCGCTCGCCGGTGTCCAGCGACTCGACCTCCACGCCGCCGTCGTCGAAATCGCGCCGGACGCGCCAGAGACCCCCATCGGCGCCGCGGACCTCGACGCTCGCCCGGCAGCGTCGGCCCACCCACGGCGCGCGAGCGGCGAGACGGTCGCGGTCTCCCATGGACCGCCGGTCGAACCCGAACAGCGTCCGGACGAGCGCCTCGATGAGCGTCGTCTTTCCCGAACCGTTCGGCCCGGCGATCACGATCGGCGACTCCCCGTCAGGGAGCTCGAACCCCTCGCCGACGTGACAGCCGTACTCGAAGTTCGCTCGGAGGAAGCGCACCCCCGAGCTCACGTCACCTCCAGAGCGCGCAGCGCGATCCGGAGGGCGCGCTCGACGACCGCCTTGTCGTCGTCCGCCGCCGCCGCGATGCGCCGGCGCGCGAGCCGCACGACGTGGGCGGCGACCGTGTCCTCCTCCGCGATCCGGTCGAGCCGTGCGTTGGCGTAGTAGGTGGACGCGTCGATCACGCGCCCGAACCCGAATCGCTCGACGAGCCGGCGGGCGATCACGTCGGAATCCACGGGGAAGTCCGGGACGCCCGTCAGCCGGACGAGCGGGAGCGTCCCCGGAACGGCCCGCTCCGCGATCCGCCGCATGACCTCCTCCTGGTCGGCGGCGCCCCCCAGGTCCACGTCGCCGACATCGGCCAGGTGCGGCACGGCGGACGGGCGGTGGAGGACGCGCGCAGCGCCGCCCGGCTCGAGCTCCGCCACGACGTACCCGCGCGGCCCCGTCTCGGAGACGTCGACCGCCGCGAACGAGCCGGGATAGCAGGCCCGCACGCCCTCGCGAAACCGCTCCGGCGGTCGGAAGCCATGGTAGTCGCCGAGCGCTACGTAGTCGCAGTCGAGCGCGGCCAGCGCCTCGATCGGGAGTCGCAGCGCGTTCCTGCCGATCTTCCAGTGGGGAGAGAAGTCGACGGAGCCATGCAGGAGGACCACGTGGACGCCGGGCAGATCCGCGCGGGCGAACGTCGACAGCGGCGAGTCTTCCCGTCCCAGGTCGTAGGCCAGCCCGTAGACGTGCAGCGGCCCGCCGGCGGTCTCCACGGACTGGCGCTCGAACGTCGGTCCGAGGAAGACGCGCGCCCCGCCGAGCGGCTCCGCCCAGGGATGTCGCAGGAGCGTGGAGGAGTCGTGGTTCCCCGGCACGACGAAGACCGGCCGCCCGTCCTCGACGATCCGCGCGAAGGTCTCGGCCACGGCGGCGCGGGACTCGGGGTCCGGCTCCGGCCGGTCGAAGACGTCCCCGGCGACGAGCACCGCGTGCGCGCCCTCGCGGCGCGCGAGCTCCGGCAGCTGACGGAACGCGTCGAGCAGGCTCCGCCGGCGGGCCTCGGCAACGTCGCCGAACGCGGACATGGACGCTCCGATATGGACGTCGGCGAGGTGCAGGATGCGAAGCATGTGGTCTTCAAGATACCCTAGTCCCGACCGCCGACACGATGGTACCCCGCGAAGCGTTTGACTGACACGCGGGAGCGCCGCAGATTGGGACGCGTATCGAGAGCTGCGCCGAGGGAACTGGCCCCGTGACGCGCACGGCAACCTGGTGATCGCCGCCAAGGTGCCAGGCCAGACCGGATCATCGGACGATACGGCTCGGGACGAGCAACCAACGGCCTGGGCCCCTCGTTCCCGCGAGGGGTTTTCGCTCCCGCGGCGAAACGCGCCCCTCCGCGGCTCCTCGATCGAAAGGCATCACGGCAGCCCCGCACCTCCGCTGCCGGCATGGAGAGCACGGCGAGAGACGCGACTCGACGACCCGTGCGCCAACCGTCCGTCCACGCATCCGTCCGGATGCAGCGGTGGCAACGTCGCCCGGGCAACGCCCGGAACCATGCGCGTGGGAGGTGCCTCGTACCCGCGAGCGAAAGGACGAAACCATGGGTGCCATCTCCCACAGCGAGCCCCGCGTAAACCTCTCCCACTCGGTGCCGCCCTTCGACGGCGCCCCGTATCTCGCCACGCGACTGGAGACCGACCTCTGCAACGTCACGCTCCTGCCGCGCGCGCCGATTCACGAGCTGCTCGATTTCGCGTTTCTCCAATCGACGCGGAACGGGCTGCAGTCCGTACTCGTCCTGGACGACGACTCCTGCGTCTCGCTCGAGCGGAACGGCAGGATCCAACCGGGTCGCACGCAGCCCGTCGACACGCGGATCGCGGTCCACGAGCTCGAGCCGTGCGCGGAGATCCCCGGCTCGGAGGAGATGCTCGAGCGGCTCGAGCGCCTGGCGGCGCTCTGGGCGTCGCAGGCCGAGGAGGTTCCGGCTCCGGACCGCCTGAGAGGCGGGCGCATGGCGAACCCCGAGGAGATCGAGGAGTTCGCGGGACGGAATCCCGAGGGGATCCCGACGGGACTCGGCCGCTGCGAGGAGTGCGGCGAATGGACCGGCTGGTGCCTGGACCCTGCCGCGGATGGGCCGCCGGTGCTGGTGCCCGTCTACTGCCGCTGCCTGAACACCACCTGCTGCGCGCGCTGCGACGAGCCGTTCGCCGAGCGCACGATTCACGGGTGCTGGTGGGACGAGGCGGCGGGAGCGTTGCGCTACGTGCCGGGCAGGCTCGCGCTCGGGCATCGCTGCGCGGACGCGTGACCGCCGTCGGCCGGGCGCGGCGCGGTTGAGCCCGCTCTCCAGCCGGCAGAGGAGCCGTCTTCGGAGCCTGGCGCACTCCCTGGAGCCCGCGGTGCTCGTCGGCCGGGCGGGCGTGACCGACGCGGTCGTGCGCGAGGTCGACGACGCGCTCGAAGCGCGCGAGCTGATCAAGGTCCGGCTTCCCGGCGACCGGGAGGAGCGCGCCCGGGCGGCGGCCGCGCTCGCCGTGCGGACCGCCTCGGAGCTGGCCGGCCAGATCGGCCGGATCGCGATCCTCTACCGCGAGAATCCCGATCCGGCCCGGCGGAAGGTCGACCTCCCTCCCGACTGACGGACCACCCCACCGATTCACCCTCGAAATGGTATGGCGGATTCCCCGGCCCCCGCGCCAGATTCGTTCCGCGCTCCACGAGGAGCGCGGTGGACATTCCCCTCAGGAGGCCTATGAGCAGAGCATGGTCTTGGGTCGGCACCGGGGCGGTCGCGCTGGTCGTGTCGGCGGCGGGCGCGGCGCCGGGGCATGCGCAGGGGCCGCTGGAAGTCACGGTCGGAGCGCATGTCGGAGGATCGATCTTCACGGAGTTCCTGGAGCAGCGGGCGGACGGCGGGGAGCGCGAGCTCGTCGCGAAGACCTCGCCCACGATCGGCGGGTCGATCTCGCTCTCGAAGTGGGATCTCTCCGAGGTGCGACTCAGCGCCGATTGGTCCGGCACGGAGATCGAGTTCCAGGACGACTCCGGGGACGACTCGGACGAACTCGACGAGGAGGGCCTGGCCGACGTGAATCTGGTGCTGGCGCAGCTCGCGATCGTGCGCCACATCATGCCGCGCGACGCGCCGATCTCGCCCTACCTCCTCCTGGGCGTGAACCTCGGCATGTGGGCGCTCGACGAGAACGCCGGCGGCGAAATCGGGGCCGAGGAGGAGACGCAGGTGCGATGGGGGGCGTCCACCGGGATCGGGATGCGGTTCGCGGCGTCGCCGCGCATGGGCTTCAAGGTCGAGATCGACCGGTCGACGATCGGGAACCCGTTCGACGGCAAGAGTGCCTACCGGGTCGGCGGCGACACGTTCGACGAGCCGTCGACTCTGGGCGTGCTCCGGCTCCTCGCGGGACTGGCCTACACGTTCTGAGCGCGACGGTCGAGCGGGTGACGCCCGGCGCGACCGGCACGCCCCGGAAGTGACGGCCGGGTGACGCCCCGCTCCCAGGCTGCGGGGGTTCGTAACGGACCCCCGCGCCGAGGAGCCCCTGTGATCCCCAGCCATCGGAGCGACAGCCCGCCGGTCGGCCTGAGCCTGCTGCTTCCCGCCTTCGACGTCGCGCCGTACCTGGCGACGCGGATCGAGCCCGAGCTGTTCCACATCCTGCTCCTGCCCCGCGAGTGGCCCCTCTACAGCCAGCTCAACGTGGCCTTCCGCCAGGCGGAGGCGAACCGCCTGCCGACCTACTTCCTCCTGACCCCCGACAGCTGCCTGTGGCTCCGGACCGACGGCTCGGTGCTGCCGGCCCGCGCCGAGCCGCGCGAGCTCGCGGTCGCGGTGGGCAAGCTGGCGCCGTGCGAGGTCCTGCCGTCGGACGCCGGGCTGCCGGAACGGGCCGAGCGGCTGCGCGAGTACGCCTGCCGCCAGGGAGAGCGGACGATCTGGTGCGATCCGGCGCGCGGGGGCTGGTCGCCCTCCCCGGAGGAGGCCGCCGAGCTGGCGGGGGATAGCGAGGACGGGGTGCCCAAAGGACTCGAGCGTTGCCCTGAGTGCGGCGAGTGGCGGGGCGCCTGCCTCGATCCACGCGGAAGCGCCGAGCCCCGCGTGCTCCCCGTCTGCTGCCCGTGCGAGAACGACAACGAGTGCGCGGGGTGCGGCAGGCTCCTGTTCGAGCGCCGCCTCCAGTGCAACTGGTACGACGAGGAGGAGGGCGCGCTCCACTACGTGCCCGGCTTCCACGCGCTCGACCACGTCTGCGGGATGTAGGCCTGCGCTTCCGAATGGGACCGGAACGGATGTAAGTTCCCCGGTCATGGATCTCGACGGGTTCATGTCCGACGTCACGCGAAGGAACCCGGGGGAGCCCGAATTCCATCAGGCCGTCCGCGAGTTCGTCGAGAAGGTCCTGCCGGTGGTGACGGCGGACGAGCGCTACGTCCGGGCGCGCATCCTCGAGCGCATGGTCGAGCCCGATCGCGTGATCATGTTCCGGGTGGTCTGGGAGGACGACGACGGGGCGATCCAGGTCAATCGCGGCTACCGGGTCCAGTTCAACAACGCGATCGGCCCCTACAAGGGCGGGCTGCGATTCGATCCCAGCGTCAATCTTTCGATCCTCAAGTTCCTCGGCTTCGAGCAGACCTTCAAGAACAGCCTGACGACCCTCCCCATGGGCGGCGGCAAGGGCGGCGCCGACTTCGACCCGAAGGGCCGCTCGGACGACGAGGTCATGCGCTTCTGTCAGTCGTTCATGACGGGTCTCGCCCGTTACATCGGCAAGGACGTCGACATCCCGGCCGGCGACATCGGCGTCGGATCCCGGGAGGTCGGGTACCTGTTCGGGCAGTACAAGCGGATCCAGAACGAGTGGAGCGGGGCGCTGACCGGCAAGGGTCCCGCCTACGGCGGGAGCCCGCTGCGCACCGAGGCCACGGGGTACGGCTGCGTCTACTTCGCGCGCGAGATCCTGGCCCGCGCCGACGAGGTGCTGGAGGGCAAGACGTGCGCGATCTCGGGATCCGGGAACGTGGCCCAGTACACGGCCGAGAAGCTGATCGAGATGGGTGCCCGCGTCGTCACGATGTCGGACCGCCACGGCTACGTGCACGACCCCGGCGGAATGACGCTCGAGAAGGTGCGCTGGGTGGAGGAGCTCAAGACCGCGCGGCACGGCGGTCTCGAGGAGTACGCCCGCGAGTGGGGGGCCGCCTTCCACGCGCGCCAGACGCCGTGGTCGGTGCCCTGCGACCTGGCATTCCCCTGCGCCACCCAGAACGAGCTGGACGTCGACGACGCGCGGACGCTGATCGCGAACGGCTGCCGGCTCGTCAGCGAAGGGGCGAACATGCCCGTGACGTACGAAGCCTCGAAGGTGTTCGAGGCCGCCCGGGTGTCGCACGCACCCGGCAAGGCCGCCAACGCGGGCGGGGTGGCGATCTCCGGCCTCGAGATGGCGCAGAACGCGATGCGGATGAGCTGGACGCGCGAGGAGGTCGACGAGCGCCTCCGCGCCATCATGCGACAGATCCACGAGCGGTGCGTCGAGCACGGGTACGGGTCCGACGGCTGGGTCGACTACGTGCGCGGGGCCAACGTGGCGGGCTTCCTGAAGGTCGCCGACGCGATGCTCGCCTTCGGGGTGGTCTGACCGGCCGCCCCCCCTCGCCCTTCGGTAAGCCGCCTGACTGTAAGCGCAGGTCCGTTCGGATACCCTGAGAGTCCACTCCACCCACGGGAGGACGCATGCTAGGGATATCCGATACCCGCACGATCCCGCACCCGATGCGCCACGTACCGTCCGAGCTGGGGGCCTTCCTCTCGAGCGACGCCCGGATCGAACAGGCCTACGAGCGGCTTACGCTCTCCGGCCGCCGGGAGCTCGCCGAATGGATCGAGAGCGGGGCGACCCCCATCGAGCGCCGCAGCCGCGCCCGCCAGGCGGCGGCGATGATCCGGGGACTCTAGTCTCTCCCCACATGAAGCTGGCCGAAGGGGTCGCCCGCCTGGAGCGCTTCGGGGAGATCGCGCGTCTCCTCTGGAAGTACGGGCGCTCCGACCTCGTCGAGCAGGCCGGGATCGCCCCCGAGCTCAAGGGCGAGCCCGTCCTCGAGGGCGACGCAGCGGCCAGGGCCGAGCAGCTGGCTTCCGATCTCGAGGCGATGGGGCCCACGTTCGTCAAGCTGGGCCAGATCCTCTCCACCCGCGCCGATCTCCTCCCGCCGCCCTATCTCGAGGCCCTCGCGCGCCTCCAGGATCGGGTCGAGCCGCTGCCCTTCGAGATCGTCGAACGGGCCGTCGAAGAGCAGCTCGGGGTGCGGATCAGCAAGGCGTTCCTGACCTTCGACGCCGAGCCGCTGGCGTCCGCCTCGCTCGGCCAGGTCCACGCCGCCGCGCTCAGGGATGGGCGGCCGGTGGCGGTCAAGGTGCAGCGGCCCGGGATCCGCGACCGCATCCGCGAAGACCTCGAGGCGCTGGGCAGCGTGGCCTCGCTCCTCGACAAGCACACGGAATGGGGCCGGCGCTATAACCTGGAGGGAATGATCCGCGAGTTCGGCGGCTCGCTCGTGCGCGAGCTGGACTACCGGGCCGAGGCCGCGAACCTCGAGCAGCTGGCCGGGCAGCTCGCGGAATTCGACCTCCTCTACGTACCGCAGCCGATCCACGACTACACGACCGACCGCGTGCTGACGATGGAGCTCGTGCGCGGACGCAAGGTCACGGACATCTCTCCCGTGGCGCGTCTCGAGATGGACGGCGAGCGGCTCGCGGATCAGCTGTTCAGGGCCTACCTGAAGCAGATCCTCGTGGACGGCCGGTTCCACGCCGACCCGCACCCCGGCAACATCTTCCTGACCGACGATGGGCACGTCGCGCTCATCGATCTCGGCATGGTCGGCCGGATTCCGGACGACATGCGGAGCGATCTCCTGCGGCTGGTCGTCGCCGTCGGGGAGGGCAAGGGTGGGGAGGCGGCGCAGGTGGCGCTCGATATCGGGCAGGTCGTCGACGAGCTCCACGACCCGTCGGAGTACCGGCGCCGCGTGGAGGACATCGTCCAGCGCTACCACGGCGCCCGGGTGGAGGACATCGAAGTCGGCTCGATCGTCATGCAGATCGCCCACATCGCCGGAAGCGCGGGCGTGAGGGTTCCCAGCGAGCTGACGATGCTCGGCAAGACGCTCCTCAACCTCGACGCGGTGGGGCGCGCGCTGGCGCCCGACTTCGATCCGAACGCTTCGATCCGCGAGAACGCCGCGGAGCTCCTGGCGCGGCGCATGCGGAAGGAGTTCTCGCCGGGGAACATCTCGACCGCGGCGCTCGAGATCTTCGACTTCGTCCAGCGTCTGCCGGCGCGCGCCAACAAGATCCTCGATCGTGTCGCGGAGAACGATCTCGCGATCCGGGTCGAGGCGATCGACGAGCGAACCATCGTGGAGGGCTTCCAGAAGGTGGCCAACCGCATCGCGATGGGACTCGTGCTCGCCGCCTTGATCGTGGGCGCCGCGCTCCTCATGCAGGTGCGCACGACGTTCACGATCCTGGGCTATCCCGGCCTCGCGATCCTGTGTTTCCTCGGCGCCGCTTTCGGCGGCCTGGCGCTCGTGGGAAGCATCCTGCTCGGCGATCGGCGCGAAAAGCGGTCCGGCTCCCCCTCCCGCCCCCGAGAAAACCGTTTGTAGTAGCGCCCCGGTTGGGTTATCATGGAGGCGGGTCTTTTACCGCTGACGGGTAGCCCGCTCCCGCACCGACGACAGCATCGACGACCGTTACGAACCCGAAAACGCCTTCTGGGGAGAAGCACGATGGCGCAGCAGAAAAAGAAGCGGAAGCCGAACCCCGCGTTCATGAAGCCGATGCAGCCGGACGCCCAGCTCTCCGCGGTGGTGGGTGACAGACCGATGCCCCGGACCGAGGTGACGAAGAAGATCTGGGACTACATCAAGAAGAACAACCTGCAGGACTCGAAGAACAAGCGCATGATCAACGCCGACGAGAAACTGAAGTCGGTGTTCAACGGCAAGCGTCAGGTCAGCATGTTCGAGATGACCAAGCTCGTGAACGGACACCTGAAGGAGACCCGCTAGGGTTCCCGAGACTCTTCAGGTAACGCGAGAGGCCCGCGGCGATCGCCGCGGGCCTCTTCATTTGCGCTCGGTCGGCTGCAGGACCGCGACGACGCGGGCGGCGAGGCCCGAGGGCAGCACCTGCGCGGCCGTCGCTCCCACGCGGTTCAGCATGCCCGGGATCGCCAGCCTCCGTCCGCGCTCCAGCGCGTTCCAGCCGGCCCGCGCCACCTCCTCCGCCTGCCGGCCCCTCTCGCCGCTGAAGAGCCGCGAGGCGGACACCTGCGCGCGCTCCCGGAAAGGCGTTCGCACGGGACCGGGCGCGAGGCAGGTCACGGTGACCCCCGTCCCGGCGAGCTCGACGGACAAGGCCAGCGAGAGCGACAGCACGTACGCCTTGCTGGCGTAGTAGACCGCCATCCGCGGGCCGGGCTGAAAGGCGGCGGTCGAGGCGACGTTGAGGATCCGGCCGCGCCCGCGTCGTGCCATCGGGATCGCGAACCGGTTGGCGAGCGCGGTCGGCGCCGTGACGTTGACGGCGATCATGTCGCGCTCGATCGCCAGGTCGGTGTCGAGGAAGTCTCCGTACAGGCCGAAGCCGGCGTTGTTGACGAGGACGTCGACCTCCAGGCCGAGCGCCTCGACCGCCTCGACCACGCGATCGGGGCCGTCGGAGAGCGCGAGGTCGGCGACGACGACGTGCGCGGCCGCGCCGTGGTCGCGCGCCAGCTCCCCGGCCAGCGCGCGGAGCGCGCTCTCGCCGCGCGCCACGAGAACGAGGTCGTGCCCGCGGGACGCCGCCACCCGCGCCAGCTCGAGCCCGATGCCGCTAGAGGCTCCGGTGACGAGGGCCACCGGCCGGCGCCCCGCCGGGCTCACGAGACCGGGGCGCCTTCCTCCCAGGTGTTGTTCGAGCGGTCCACGTCGGGGTAGTCGCGCGCCGGGTCGATGGTGGCGCTCTCGACCCCGCACTCTATCTCGACCGACGTCTGACGGCGGCCCGCCAACCAGGGATCCACCGGCACCGTCCGCTCGACCGTCTCGCCGTTCCGGCACCGGATCGACAGCGGAACGGGCATCGGCACCCGGCCCCGGTCCTCGATGAACACCGTCGAGCGGTCGCCGTCCACCCGGACTCCGCCGATCGCCTGGTCGAGGGTCCATGTCTCGTAATACCAGGAACGCCAGAACCAGTCGAGGTCGCGGCCGCTCACGTCCTCGAACGTGCGGAAGAAGTCCCACGGGTAGGGATGCTTGAACGCCCAGCGGTCGAAGTATTCGTGGTAGGCGCGCATGAACACGTCCTCGCCGAGCATGGCTCGGAGCGCCGCCAGGATGGTGCCCGGCTTGTCGTAGGACGCGATCCCGTACGCGGGCCCCGGGACGTGGTAGTCCGAATACGTCATGAGCGACCCTTCGAGCTCGGCCAGCGCGACGTCGACGTACGACTCCTGCTCGAAGAGGTCCCAGTCGATCCCGCGATAGAAGTCCTTCTTGGCCTGGTTCTCGTTGAACGTGGTCGTCCCCTCGTCCATCCACGCGTACCGTCGCTCGTTGTTGGCGAGGATCATCGGCACCCACATGTGCGCGAGCTCGTGCGTCGTGACCGCGTAGAGAGCGGTGTCGCCGCGCTCGTTGTAGTCGCCGATCAAGGTCATCATCGGGAACTCCATCCCGCCGCCGATGATCCCGCCGCCCTCGACCGCGGTCATGTGCGGCCAGGGGTAGGACAGCCCGGTGAACGTCGAGTGATGGGCGATCGAGTGGGCGGCATAGCGTGCGGTGTGCGCCCAGCGCGGGGCCGAGTCGCGCCAGATCGCGCCGATCCGCGCGTGGTCGACCGCGCCGTCGCCGTTCCGGTCGCCGACCGGCGTACGCGTCACGTCCCAGTTGGTGTGGCGGGTCACGCTGTACGCCACGTCGTGGACCGAGTCGGCGACGAAATGCCATGCCAGACGGCCGCCGCGCCCGGGAGTGGTGACCCGCCCGTCGAAGTCGCGGCTGGAGAGCACCCGCTGGACCGAATCGGACGCCGCGGCGGCCTCGAGGCGCGCCAACACGTCGGCCGCCAGCGTCTCGCCCGGATTGGCGAGCGCTCCCGTCCCCTCCACCAGCCATCCCGCCGGCGTGTCGATCGTCACGTCGTAGCGGCCGAAGTCCGCGTAGAACTCGGCCTGCCCGGTGAAGCGGTCGGTGTCCCAGCCCTCGACGTCGTCGTAGACCGCCATCTGCGGATAGAAGTAGGCCAGGTAGAAGAGCTCGTCGCCGCTGTACCCCATGCGGCCGGAAGCGCCCTGCTGCGGGACGTCGAAGCCGAAGTCGAAGGCGAGCTCGATCGAGCCGCCCGGAGGCACGGGGCTCGGCGGCCGGATGAACAGCCGCGTCGAGCTCACCTGGTACCCCGCCCCCTCGTCGTCGCCCTCGAGCGAGTGGATCTCCGCGCCGCCGACGACCACCCGCTCGAGCTCGAGGCCGCTCGTGACCTCCTCCTCCCCGCTCCGCGCCGCGCCGGGCGCGTGGAGGTTCTGGATCAGCTGGACCACGAGGACGTCGAGCGTGTCCGGGGAATTGTTCCGATACGCGATCGTGGTCGAGCCGTCGAGCCGTCTCCGCTCGGTGTCGAGCCGCACATCGACGTCGTACTCGGCCCACTGCTGCCAGTAGCGCGGTCCGGGAGCGCCGTCGGCGGTCCGCGTGCCGCGCTCGACGGCGCTCAGGTACGACGCCGGGACGTCGACGGGATAGGGGATCGGCCGCTCGTGGGCCGGAGCCGCGGTGGCCGCCGCGGGCGTCTCGACGGGAGGCCCGGAGGCGCCGCGCGAGGCGCACGCCGCGGTCAGGAGGACGACGAATGTCGGAAACCGGCGCATGCGGGAACCTCCGGCTGGGGGAGTTCGGAAGCGAAGCGGCATACTCAATGGACGACCGGCCTGCCTCTCTCGCTCATCGCACCGCCCTCATCCCTCGATCAGCGGGATGACGTCGCGCGGGTGCTCCACGACCTCCGACGCCCCGTGCGCGCGGAGCTCCGCCTCGTCGCGGAAGCCCCACAAGGCGCCCACGCCGAACATGCCGGCGGCCACGGCGGTCTCCATGTCCGTCCGCGTGTCGCCGAGGTACAGCACGCGCGCGGGATCGACCCCGAGCCGGCGGGCGATCTCCGCCGCCGGCCGCGGGTCGGGCTTGTGCGGAATGCCCGGCCGCTCCCCCTCGACGTGCGCGAACGGCCACGCCGAGAACAGGCGGTCGACCATCCAGCGCGTGGCGGGCTCCGGCTTGTTGCTGAGGATCGCCATCGGCAGGCCGCGCGCCACGATCTCGTCGAGGAGCTCGGGGATTCCCGGATAGGGCGCGCTCCTGTCCAGCATGTGCTCGGTGTAGTGGGCCCGCAGGTCCTCGAGGACGGCGGCGTGGAGGTCCTGCCGGCCGGTGGGGATCGCCCGCTCGACCAGCCGGCCGACGCCCTCGCCCACGAGCCCGCGGTACGCGTCGGGCGGGTGCGGGTCGAGCGCGTGCCGCTCGAGCGCCCAGTTCATGGAAGCCGCGATGTCGTCGAGCGTGTCGGCGAGCGTGCCGTCGAGGTCGAAGAGGATCGCGTCGAAGCGCATCGCCGGGAAGATCGGGGCCGGGAGGGCGCTTGACAATCCGCGCTCCGGCGCGGAGCATGAGACCATGCGCGCCTTGATCGCCGTCGCGGCCGTCCTCGCGAGCGCGGCCCTCGCCGCGCCCGCCGCCGGGCAGCAGGACACGACCGCCGCCCCGGCGGACACCGTCACCGCGGACACCGCGGCCGCCGCCGACACCCTGGCCGCCGACACGACCGCCGCGATAGCCCCCGACACGACCGCCCCCGCCGCCGACGTCCCCCACGTCGCCCCCTCGCTCGAGGGGTACGTCAAGGTGGCGATCCTGTACCGCGACATGCTGCCGGGCGTGCCCGGCGACGAGACCGCGATCGAGGTCCACCGCGGCGCCGAACGCGCCCAGGTCCTGCGTTTCCTGACCGGCGGACAGCCCTGGGCGCTCGTCGTCCGTCCGGCCGGCGCCCAGGAGGCCTACACGCTTCGCGACCACGACTGCTCGGGTGGCTTCACCGAGGAGCTCGAAGCCGGCACGCCGCTCGCGGTCCCGGATTGCGCCGCGCCCGCGGCTCCGGCCGCCCCACCGCCCGCTGAAGACGACGACGACTGACGTGCCCGGCCGCAAGGGGTACGTCGCGGCCGCCCTCCTGCTCGTGCTGGGTCTCGCCGCGGCCGGCGCGTTCCTTTTCCTCCGACTCCGGGATCTGGGAGAGGGGATCCGGCAGGTCGTTGTGCCCGGGACGGCCCGGCTCGAGCTGGAGGAGCCCGGGGCCTGGACGATCTACCACGAGACGGGCGCCACGGTGGACGGTCGGTACTACGCCTCGAACGAGGTGTCGGGACTCGCGGTGTCGATCACGGGCCCGGACGGCGTGCCGGTCGAGGTGCGGGCGCCCGGGGCCACGACCTCGTACGAGTTCGGCGGAAGGGAGGGCCGCTCGGTGCTGGGGTTCGCGATCGATCGGCCGGGGACGTACGTGCTGACGGGGGAGTACCCGGAGGGAGAGGGGCCTCCGGTCGTGCTCGGAGTCGCGCACGGCTTCGGCCGGGTGCTCGCCCTCACGATCGGGGGCGCGCTCGCCCTCGCGTTGGGGTCGGCGGGATTGGCGCTCGCGCTCGCCACCTTCACGTTCGTGCGCCGCCACCGCGCGAGATCCCGACCGACCACGCACCCCGCCCCGCGCTAGGTGGCCGAGCCCCGCCCCACCAGCCTCACGCTCGCCGTCGACGAGGATCGGGACCACGTGCTCGGCGCTCCGGACGCCGACTTCACGCTGGTGGAGTACGGCAGCTACGCGTGCGAGTACTGCCACGCGGCCCACGAGGTGATAGTCAACCTGCGCGACCGCTTCGGAGAACGGATGCGGTACGTCTACCGGCACCTCCCGTTGACCGATCGCGCGGTGGCGACGCGAGCGGCGGAAATGGTGGAATACGCCTCGCGGACGAGCGGCAGGTTCTGGGAGGTGCACGACGAGCTGATGCGGCGCGGCCCATGGTTCGACGAAGACGGGCTGGAGAAGATCGGCGCGGAGCTCGGGGTCCCGTCAGTCGACGCGCGGGACGAGAGCGCCGCAAAGGCGGCGGACGCGCGAGTGCGAGAGGACGCGCTCAGCGGGTTACACAGCGGCGCCCGAGTCACCCCGACCTTCTTCATCAACGGCCGTCGTTACGAAGGCGCGTGGGACGAAAGCGCGCTGGCCGAGGCGCTTCTCCGCTCGCTCGGTCACAGGCTCCATACCGCTTCCATGAACTTCGCCCGCTGGGCGCCGTCCACCGGGCTTCTGCTCCTGCTGGGCACGCTGGTCGCGATCCTGCTCAGCAACTCCAGCGCCGAGCCGGCGTTCGCCTCGCTGTGGCGGGAGCCGTTCGGCCTGCGGCTGGGTGCGCACGCGTTCTCTCTGCCCCTCGTCGACTGGATCAACCACGGGCTCCTCAGCGTGTTCTTCCTGGTCGTCGGGCTGGAGATCAAGCGCGAGCTCACGGTCGGGAGGCTGGCCACGCGCCGCGCGGCCATCCTGCCGCTCGCCGCGGCGGTGGGAGGCATGGTCGCCCCCGCCGTCATCTACCTGTCACTGATGCACGGCGGGCCCCTACAGCACGGCTGGGGCATGACGATCGCCACCGATACGGCATTCGCCGTCGCGATCATGGTGCTGCTGGGCGACCGCGTGCCGGTCGACCTGCGCGTGTTCCTGACGGCGGCCGTGATCGCCGACGACCTGGTCGCGATCGCGATCGTCGCGCTGTTCTACGCCGGAGAGCTGTCGCTCGCCTACCTGGCGGCCGCGTCCGCCGTGACCGGCGCGCTCGTGGCGATGAACAAATGGCACGTCTACCGCTATCTGCCGTATGCGGTTCTCGGGCTCGTGCTGTGGTTCTGTCTCCACGAAGCGGGCCTGCACGCCACGCTGGCCGGCGTGATCCTCGCGGCCGTGACGCCGACGAGGCCGCCCGCCAACCTGCATGCGCTCATGGCTCAGGCACAGACGATCATCCAGGCCGAGCGCGCGTACGGCGGCGAGGCCGCGCTGCGGCACGGCCCTTCCGAGCCCGTGCTGCGCGCGCTGGACACGATCCACGACCGCATCGAATCGCCGGCGAGCAAGCTCCTGCGGAAGACCGTGCCGTGGTCGAGCTACTTCGTGCTTCCGCTCTTCGCGTTGGCGAACGCCGGTCTGAAGTGGTCGCCGAATATCCTCGATGGGCACGGACGACTGGTTCTGGCGATCGTCGCGGGGCTCGTCGTGGGGAAGCCGGCCGGGATCATCCTCGGGGCGTGGCTGACGGAGCGGCTGGGGATCGGCGCCAAGCCCGACAGCTATGGCTGGCGCCAGCTGGCGGGAGCCGGCGCGCTGGGCGGGATCGGGTTCACCATGTCGCTCTTCATCGCCGACCTGGCATTCCCGGGAGCGGCGGAGTTCTCCGCCGCCAAGGTGGCGATCTTCGCGGCGTCGCTGATCGCGGGCATCCTCGGCACGCTGATCCTGTGGCCCCGCGCGGCCGCTACCGGAGGATGAGCGCGGCCACTCCCGTCACGAGGATCACGACGCCGGCCGCGGTCTTGGTCGCGGCGGCGAACGCGCGGCCGAGAACCGCCCCGCACCCCACCCGCCCGGCCGATCGGAGCGCGCGGGTCTCCCACAAGGTGACCGCGGCCGCGCCCGCGAAGGTGCCGAGGAGGCCCGCGGCGAGCGGCCCCAGGATCGGGAGCGGAATCGGCAGCCCGACCAGGATCCCCACGAGGCCCCCCGCGATGGCGCCCCAGAAGGCCTTCCGCGAGCCGCCCCAGCGCGCGCTCGTCCGCGCGACGATCACCCACTCGGCGAGCTCGGCGAGGAGCGCGACGACGACGAGCAGTACGAGGACGATGGGGGAGACCTCGTCCGCGAAGGTCGCCGCCGCCAGGATGCCGATCATGATCCAGAGACCGGGCAGGCCGAGCGGGATCACGACCAGCGCCACGATCATTCCGACGACGGCCAGCGCGAGCAGCCCCTCGATGCCGGCGATCACGGGCACCGCGGTCCGCCACCGGCCGATGCGACGCCGTCGACCGTCCTACTGCGCAAGGTAGCCGCCGTCGACGGCGTAATAGCTCCCGGTGACGAACGAGGCCTTGTCGGAGCTCAGCCAGACGACGAGCTCCGCGACCTCCTCGGGCTCGCCGAGACGGCCGACGGGGTGCTTCGAGACGAGGGCCGCGCGCCCTTCGGGGGTCATGTCCTTCTCGATCAGCGGCGTGTTGATGAACGCGGGGCCCACGGCGTTGACGCGAATCCCGCGGGCGGCGTACTCGATCGCCGCGCTCCGGGTGAGACCCACCACGCCGTGCTTGGCGGCGACGTACGCGGGTGCGTTCGCGAATCCGACCTGCCCGAGGATCGAAGCGATGTTGACGACCGACCCGCCGCCCGAGTCCAGCATGGCCGGGATCTGGTAGCGCATTCCGTAGAACACGCCCGAGAGGTTGATCGCGAGCACGCGGTCCCACCCGTCGATCGGGTACTCCCCCGTCGGGGCCGACGGCCCACCGATGCCCGCGTTGTTGACGGCGACGTGGAGCGCGCCGAGTTCCTCGACCGCCGAGCCGACGAGCGCCTCGCACTCCTGGGCCTTCGACACGTCGGCGCGCACGAACGTCGCCGAGCCGCCGGATTTCTCGATCTGGGCGACCGTCTCCGCGCCCCCGCCCTCGTCGAGGTCGGAGACGACCACGCGCGCGCCGTCGGCGGCGAGACCGAGGGCGATCGCGCGTCCGATCCCCGACCCCGCGCCGGTCACGAGCGCAACCCTGTCCGTCCGCGTCATGGGGCCGTCCTCCTCACATCGTGTTGACGATGAGCCCGATATGCGTGAAGAAGTTCATCGCGCCGAAGAGCAGGAACACGAGACCGGCGAGACCCCACGCCCAGCCGGTGACCGAGCGGGCCCTCGACGGGCGGTCGACGTCTCTCAGGGCGAAAGGGAACAGCACCGCGCCGAGGCCCACCAGCGCGTAGAGGCCGGAGACGAAAACGGCCTCGAGCATCGGATAATCGGCGAACGCCCCGGAGATCGGCTCTTCGGCCGGCGCGGCGAACAGCTGGTAGGTCACGCCGGCGACGGCGATGGCGAACAGGCCGAGTCCCATGCCGACGACGAATACGGAGACGGGCCGCGCCGTGCGCGCCATCCGTCGCACGGCGTCGTCTCGGGATAGAACGGCCCCGCCGTGACGCCAGAGGTAGAGAGCCGCGGCACACAGAAGGACGCCGAAGGCGAGCGAAGGCTCCCCGAAGATGATGTTGTCGAAGGGGAAACTGACCGCGAGCGGCCACGTCAGCGTCATGTGGAGCCCGGTCACGGTCAGAATGACGCCGACCGCACCGAAGGCGAGAGCCCACGACTCGGGGATCACGTCGCCCGGGCTCCGGAGGATCTCTCGGGCGAAGAGAACCAGCATCATCAGGCCCGCGCCCGCCGCCACTGCCATGACGGTGTTGTACGTGGGCATGGTGGTCCAGTCGATCCGGAGGCCGGTCTCGGGGACGGCTTGCGCGACGATCAGGTACGCGTGCACGCGCGCAGGGTATTGCAAAGCGCGGGGTATTGCAAAGGAGGAGAATTGGCTCCCCGGGCCGGACTCGAACCAGCGACACGGTGGTTAACAGCCACCTGCTCTACCAACTGAGCTACCGGGGAGCGCGACTCTTCGGAAAGAAGCGTCCGAACAGCGAAAAATACCCCGGGCATACGGCGGCGGCAAACGAGCGAGAGGAGGAAGGACGGAGGTGCGTGCGGAGGGCGCCCGGGAGCGATACCATGAACCGGGCGCCCTGGAACCGAAGCAGGCGCTCGCCGGAAACTTCAGAGAGGGAGGGGATGGGATGGACAGGGATGAGTCGCTCGGCCAGCCGGACGATCCGGACGCCGGTCCCGCGCCGACGCTGCCGGGGCAGACGTTCGAGGGAAGCGTCGTCGTCTGTCCGTGGTGCGGCACGGAGCAGGATCTGTTCCTCGAGCCGCCTGCCGACAGACCCGAGCAGGAGTACTTCGAGGAGTGCTCCGCGTGCGGTCAGGACTACCGCCTGGCGATCGACTGGCTCGAGGACGGCTCGCCGCGGATCCGGGTCGACCGCGGGGGCGAGTAGGCGCCCCCTCTACCGCGGGGAGCTGGTAGCGAGGCGGCCGAGGTACGCGCGGATCCGGCGCGCGTTGGTGCCGAAGTCGCTGATGCCGACGCGCGACGCGGAGCGCACGTGGACGCGGCTGCCCGCGCCGGCGGTCTCGACCGTGATCTCGACGTCGTCCACGAACTTCATGCGCGGGGTGGTCGCGCATGCGGCGATCGTGCCCGCGCCGGGATCCTCGGACGTCACCTGCCAGAGCGGCATCGCGCGCGCGGCGGACAGCGCCGCCGCGTAGGCTGCGTTCGGGGGCAGGTCGAGGACGAGGGGAGCGAGATCCGGATAGGGCTCCGAGCCGTCGGTCGCCGCGACGTTGGTGCGCGCCCGCAGGAGGAGGCGGCCGATCTCGCTCACTGCGCCCTCGCGCCCTCCGCCACCGGGCCGGCGCCGGCCGGCTCCGTCACGCGGATCGGATTGGCGTAGATCCACGGCACCTCGCGAAGGTACTCCGCGCCCCCCAGCCACGGCTCGAGGTGGCGCGGGACGATCCCCACCTCCACGCGGTAGGCCCCGGGCCCGGGGACCGCGACGTCGATCCGCTCGCTCGACTCGGCCACGACCGTGCGACGGCCGCCGGGCCCGATCCGGTAGAGCCGCGCGCGAATCCCGGGCGCTCCAGGAGCGCCCTCCGCCGATGCCGGGCCGGCGGCGCGGGCGGAGCCGGCGACCCCCGGCAGCTCGACGACGAGCCGCTGACCCGCCGCGAGCGGGACCGCCGAGCCCATCTCCACGGTCCCTGCCGGACCTTCCAGCCGGAAGTCGAATCCCGCGGGCGTCCCCCAGGCCTCGATCACGACGTAGAGGCGGCCCTCCCGGACCGCCTCCTCGAGCGCCACCGCGCGCACCGCATCGTCGCCGTCGGCCGCATCGTCGTGGCCGCGCGCGAGCAGCACGTTCGTCACCCACGGCAGCATCCGCTCGTACGAGTCCCCGCGGTCGCCGTCCGCCATCGTCCACGGAAGCGCGTTCTCGTGCGCGTCCGAGGCGCCGAACCCGAACGGGTCGCGACCCGACGCGAGCATCGCGTCCCAGTGGTCGATCGCGCTCCGGTTCGCGTGGAACATCGGCAGGAGCGCGAGGTCGGGGTGCGCGCCGGTCGTCCGCAGGTAGAAGGGCAGGATGTCGAAGATGGCGCCGAAGCGGGACAGGCCCTGATGGGCGCGATGCTTGAACGCGAAGTTCGCGTGCGGGTTGTAGATCTCGATCCCGTCGGGGTCGAGCGCGGCGACGGTGGCGAGCGGCTCGTCCTCGGGATGCGGGAGGAGCACGACCGCGCCGTAGCTCCGGAACGCGGCGGCGGCGCCGGCGGTGTCCGCGTCGTAGAAGGCGCGCTGCTCCTCGTCGGACCCCGCCGGCAGCGAATCGAACGCGATCGGCATGAGCTGGTTCTCGGCTCCCGCGAAGAGGAGCGCGCCCTGCGACCCGTTCCCGCAGTCGATCCGTGACGCCCGCACCTTCCCGTCGACGGGGATCGGCCGGTCACCCTCCCGGAGGAGCAGCGCGTCGGCGATCGAGTCGGCGCGGACCAGGTAGCGGTCGTGCTCGGTCAGGAAGACCGCGCCCAGCCGAGCCGTGCAGATCGCGCGGCGGAAGCGCGCGAGGCAGGCCTCGTTCGGCCGGCCCGCCTCGTCGAAGGGGGCCTTGTCGCAGGCATCGTGGGAGTAGATCGAGTGGACGTGCAGCACCGCGCGGACCGGCTCGAGCCCGCGTGGCGCGCCGATCGCGCTCGCGGCCACAAGCGTGTCGGGCCAGGCCGGCCCGTCTCCGGTCACGCCGGCCGCGTCCCGGCATCCGCCCGCGACGTACGCGGCGGCCAGGACGGCCGCGGCGACTCCCCATTTCGACGACACGCATCGAAGCTAGAGCGCATGGTCCCCGCACGGTATCTTGTCGCCATGCCCGCGCGGCTTTCCCTGTTCGCCCCGATCGCGGTCCTCCTGGTCGCGACGGCCGCCCGGGCGCAGGACGGATCGATCCCTCTCACCGCCGACTCGCGACTCGTAACCCGCACGGCCGCCGACGGCGACTCGGCGACCGGCTGGACGACGAACGTGCGGCTTCCGGCGATCGAAGGTCCCGCGGCGTCCGATCCCGGGTGGGCCGGACTCGCGGGACACCTGGACCAGATCGTCGCCGGTGAGCGCGAGGCGTTCCACGAGAACCTCGCCGAATGGGAGCCCAGCGAGCCCGGCTGGATCTCGACCTTCGACGTCGACGGATCGGTCCTCTGGGCCGAGCCGCCGATCCTCTCGATGGTGCTCGACTTCTCGGTCTACTACGCCGGCGCGGCCCATCCGGGTCACTACGCCATCACCGTGGTATGGGACGCCGAGCGCGGACGCGCGCTCACCACTCGCGACCTCTTCCCCGCGACGTCGGACTGGGAGCAAGCGCTCTCCCGCGAGGCGATCCCGATCCTCGAGCGCGATCTCGGAGACATGGCCGATTCCTCGTGGATCCAGGAGGGCGCCGGGCCGTTCGCCGAGAACTTCCGTCGCTGGGCGCTGGTCGAGGAGGGCCTCGTGCTCTTCTTCGATCCGTATCAGGTGGCGCCGTACGCGGCCGGCCCGCAGGTGGTGACGATCCCGCGGGCGGCGCTGGCGGACGTGGCCGCTCCGGGCGGGCCGCTGGCACCCGACTGATCCGTCGATAGCTTGTCCTCCCCCCGCGACCGCGCGGCGGGCGGACGTGGCTGCGAACCCGCAGGATGGAGGAGGCGATAGTGGCTGACTGGGCGCTCGTTCTCGGCTCGTCCAGCGGGTTCGGCGAGGCCTGCGCGCGCGCGTTCGCGGAGGACGGGCTCAACGTCTACGGCGTGCACCTCGACCGGAAGTCGACGCTGGCCCACGTCGAGGAAGTCGTCGAGGCGATCAAGGCGACCGGCCGCGACGTCGAGTTCTTCAACGTCAACGCCGCCGACCCCGCCAAGCGCGAGGAGATCGTCCGCCACATCAAGGAGCGCCTGGGTGACGGCGGCGACCAGGTCCGGATCCTCCTCCACTCGCTCGCCTTCGGCACCCTCAAGCCCTACATCGGCAAGGAAGGCCAGGCCGGCCTTTCCCAGCGCGAGCTGGAGATGACGCTCGACGTGATGGCCAACTCGCTCCTCTACTGGGCGCGGGACCTCATCGAGAAGGGCCTCATGCGGGAGGGCGGCCGGATCTTCTCCATGACCTCGACCGGCGACTTCCACGCCTGGCACTCCTACGGCGCGGTCTCCGCCGCCAAGTGCGCCCTCGAGGCCCACACGCGCCAGCTCGCGCTCGAGCTCGCGCCGCGCGGAATCACCGCCAACGCGATCCGCGCCGGGGTCACCGATACGCCCGCGCTCCGGAAGATCCCCGGCTCCGCCGAGATGGTGGAAGCGGCTGCCCGCCGCAATCCCCATGGCCGACTCACCACGCCCGAGGACGTGGCACTCGCGCTGGTCGCGCTCGCGCGTCCGGAGACCGCGTGGATCACCGGGAACATCATCGGAGTGGACGGCGGGGAAGAGATCGCCGGGTAACGTCGCCCGGTTCAGTTCGAATGAGTCAAGGCGCGACGAATCATCGAAGCGACTTCCTCATTCGCGTTGACCCATGTAAGGTGGATGTCCGGGTGATCGGTCTGGAAAACCCTGAAGATCTCGTCCGCGAATGCCTGACCGATAGTAGATACGCCCTCGAAGTCGAGAACCGCTTCCCTGAACCGATCCAGTCTGGCTACTACCCGCTTAGCCTGTGAACGTGAAACCAAGCTCTCGTCCCCGTACTTCGCCAGAAATATCGGAAACCGAGTCCTGGTGAATCCGAACTCGTCCTCGCCATTTGCGAATCGATCGAACACACTGCGTAGCGTGCGCTGCGTGAACAGGTCGAGGGTCATGACCACGGCGGTCCCTCGCGTGAAATCGCGTTCGTCGACCAGCCAATCTCCCTCGAGATAGTGCATGAAGCGGAGTTCGCCCGAAAGTATGGCGAAATCATCGAACGCACGGGTCGTGAAGAATATTCCCTCACCGCTGTGTCGAGCCGGATTCGTGGTCAGCTTGCCCTTGGATAGCTCCAGGATGCTGTGGCGCTCGTCCTCGAGAGATAGCTCCTCCTTGATCTTTCGGAAGATCCCTATCCCGTCGTCCGACACGACGAACTCGGCGTTCGCGGCAGTCATGTGGATACTGATCGCTGCGGTATCTCCTCGGCTATGCACGATGGCATTGTTCAGAATCTCCGTGAAGCCATACTGCGCGATCCGACGGATGTTCTCGGACAATCCAGCCAGGTCCGGTGCCACGACTTCCCTCCAAACCACATCCTCCTGAAGATCTTTCAAGTCGAGTCTGAGATGCTTGTCGACCAAACTGACGAGTGCGTACCGTCGCGCTCGGGTCTGGCCCGCCGCGGAGAGCACATTCGCATCCACCAGGTTCCGGACACGCCGGTGGATACTCTGGCGGGAGTGCTTGAATCGCTTTGCCGCCAAGCGCACGATATCGGTAGGATGCTCCTGGACGTTGCGCACGATGAATTGATCGATCTCATTGTCAATCATGATGATCAACATTGTAAATCCGGCAACTGTACATTGTCAACCAATCATTCAGACATTGTAAACTTGCTCGACGTTAATCTATTTCAGGTGAAGAACATGAGGGGTCACTTCATACATGGTTCGCGAGGAGCCTCCTAGTGCCGCACGTCGTCCTCGAGACCCACACGCCGCTGTACCGGATCGTCGAGCGGACGGAGCCGTTCGTCGTCGAAGAGGAGGGGACGGTGTGGCGGATGCGGGACGTGTTCCTGAATCGGGACGACACGCACGGCCTGGCCGAATGCCTGGTCGTGGTCGCCGGGCGGCCGGAGCGGTTCTTCGTCCACCTGGCGCAGCGCGAGGAGGACGGGGCGATCGTGGTCCGCCCCTATCCGGTGCCGCGGGTCGACCCGCAGCCGTCGGTCAAGCGCATGGTGGCGCTGGTGGCCGAGGCGCTGACCGCCGCCGACCCCGACACCCACATCTCCCGCTCGACGATCGACGAGTTCCTCGGCGAGCGCTGGATCTGGCGGCCGGATCCCGAACCGTCGCAGTGGGACCCGATGCTCCCCTCGCGCGGGCTCCCGCGTCCCCTGGACTGGGGCGTCGTCTTCGGCTCGCCGGGCCCGGTCGAGATCGAGATCGGTTCCGGCAAGGGCACGTTCCTCGTGGAATCCGCCGCCGCCCGGCCGGACCACCGCTTCCTGTCGATCGAATGGGCGCTTCCCTACGCCGAGCACATCCGCGATCGCGTCCGGCGCCGCGGCCTCGAGAACGTGCGGGTCGCGCGCGCCGACGCCTCGCGCTTTCTCGGCGAGCACGTCCGGGCCGGATCGGTGCGAGCCATCCACGTGTACTTTCCCGATCCGTGGCCGAAGAAGCGCCACCACAAGCGGCGGCTGATGCAGCCGGGCTTCGTGTCGGCCGCCGCCGAGGCGCTGGAGGAAGGCGGGGAGCTGCGGTTCGTCACCGATCACGAGGAGTACTTCGAGGAGGCCCGCGCGGCGCTCGCCGCCGAGCCGAGCCTGGAGGATTCCCCGGTTCCCGAGGAGGAGATGACCGACCTCACGAACTACGAGCGGAAGTACCGCGCCGAAGGGCGGCCGATCCACCGCGCGCGATTCGTCAAGCGATGATCCTCGTCACCGGCGCCACCGGCTTCATCGGCAGCGAGATCCTGCGCCGAGCGAGCAAGCGCGGATGGCGCGTGCGGGGGCTCGCCCGCCACCCGGACCGCGCCGAGGAGCTGGGACGCCTCCCCCACGTCGAGCTCTTCCGGGGCGACGTCACCGAGCCCGACGACCTCGACGAAGCGATGGAGAGCGTGACCGCCGTCATCCACCTCGTCGGGATCATCGCCCCGTCGCGCGGTCAGACCTTCGACGCGGTCCATGTCGGCGGGACGCAGGCCGTGCTGGAGGCGGCGGCGCGCGCCGGCGTGCAGCGCTACGTCCACATGAGCGCGCTCGGCGCCCCGGAGGCCCGGGACGCCACCGACTACTTCCGCACGAAGTGGGAAGCCGAGGAGGCGGTCCGGGAGAGCGGGCGTTCGGCGACGATCTTCCGCCCCTCGATCGTCTTCGGCCGCGACTCCGACCTCTTCCGCCCGCTGGCGCGCGCCGTCCGCCTCAGCCCGGCGATCCCGCTTCCCGGCGGCGGCCGGCAGCGCCTCCAGCCGGCGTGGGTCG
>DASSPT010000015.1:0-15329 GCA_035699465.1 Gemmatimonadota bacterium | reverse complement strand
CGTCGCTGGTGAACCCCATGAGCCCCGGGCTCACGTAGTTGATCACGCCGATCCGCGCGATGCCCGCCTCGTCCATCACGTCCAGCACGCTGGTGGGGTCGCGCATCATCCGCTCGAGCTGAGCGAAATCGGAGCGCCCCTCCGCCATCCGCGCGCGGACGTCGGGCCGCAGCTGGTCCCACGGCTGGACGTGCACGTGGACGTCGGTGATCCGGAGGTCTCTCACCTCAGGACGCGCCCGGACTGAATGCGAGGAACAATCCGCCGATCAGCCACAGGAGGATCGCGAAGCCCCATGCACCGCCCTTCCCCATCCGCATCGCGTGGACCCCGGCGATCGCTACCACGACCGCGCCCCAGATAGAGAAGAAGTTGATGTTGGCCAGCAAACCCCAGAGAAGGGCCGGCATATCTCCCCGTTCCATGAACAGGGCCAGCCCGAAGGTCGGCGGACCGCCCTCGCGCGCGACCTGCTCGGCGCCTTTGAGGGCCACGACGATCGCCTGCGCCACCGCCTGCAGGATCTGAATGACCCCGGTATAGATCAGGGCAGTGAAGGCGATCTTGTAGGTCGGCTCGCGCGCGCCCGAGATCGCCGCCCACCCCCAGAACAGGAGCGCGAAAATCGCGGTGAAGATCGCCACCAAGAGGGGGCCGGCGATGAGGCCCACGTACTTGAAGGTCTCCATGGCCTGCAGGGCCTGCTCGCGCTGCTCGGCGGGCATGTCGCGCGCCATCACGCCCGCACGCTGGAGCTCCGTGTAGAGCGGCATCATGATGAACGAGGTCACCAGCGTGGCGGCCATGATGACCAGGAGCGGCACCAGCCAGCGCGGCCGCGCCCGGACGTCCTCGAACGTAGCGCTCGGCGCGAGCACCACGTCGCGCATGTTGTCCCAGACAGAGCGGCCGGTCGGCGACGTCGCTGAAACGTCGCTCGCTTCCCTTGCGTGCTCTTCCATCTGCCTTCTCCGCGCTAGGGGTTCGTTGTCCGGGTGACCGCCTCAGCGGCCGCGCCATTCGGCTTTGCGCTTCTCCAGGAAGGCCGCCACGCCCTCGATCTTGTCCTCGGTCGCGAACGCGAGGGCGAACAGGTCGCGCTCCTGCTCGAGACCCGCCGACAGCGGCAGCTCGAACGCCGCCCGGATCGCGCGTTTGGCGATCCCCAGCGTCACCGGGCTTTTCTCGGCGATCGTGCGCGCGATCTCCAGCGTCCGCTCCCGAAGCTCGGCCGCCGGAACGACCTCGTCGAGGAGCCCGATCTCGTACGCCGAGACGCCGTCGATGGGCTCTCCGCTCAAGATGAGCTGCAGGGCCTTGCCGTAGCCGACCAGGCGCGGCAGCCGCTGGGTGGCGCCCCCGCCGGGGATGATCCCCAGGCGGATCTCGGGCTGTCCCAGCATCGCGGTGTCGGCGCCGATCCGGAGGTCGCAGGCGAGCGCGAGCTCGCAGCCCCCGCCAAGGCACCAGCCGTTGATCATCGCGATCGTGGGGAGCGGGGCGTTCCAGATCCGGTCGAAGATCGTGGGGCCCGCCATCGCGCGGCGCTGCTCGAGCGGGGAGCGGCCGGCGAATTCGCCCACGTCGGCCCCGGCCACGAACGCCTTGTCGCCGGCGCCCGTGAAGACGAGGACGCGCGCCTGGGGGTCTGCCAGCGCCTCTTCGACGGCGGCCGCGAGCCGCTCCCGCACCTCGGCGTTCAGCGCGTTCCGCTTCTCCGGGCGGTCGATCGTCACGAGGACGATCCCGCCGTCATGCTCGACCCGCACCACGCGCTCCTTCGAACCGCGCGCTGCGTCGCCGGTGTCCCGGGTCATCGCGCCTCCGCGGCGATCGGCTTGCCGTCCTTCCAGATGTAGAATCCCTCGCCCGACTTCCTCCCCAGCCGCCCTTCCGCCACCATGCGCCTGAGGAGCGGGGGTGGCTCGAAGCGGCGCTCGTCGAGCTCCTTCGCCAGGTGCTCGGCGATCGCGAGTCGCACGTCGAGGCCGACCAGGTCGGTCAGCTTGAGCGGGCCCATGGGGTGGTTGTAGCCCAGCTCCATGGCGGCGTCGATGTCGGCCGCGGCGGCGACCCGCTCCTCGACCATGCGGATCGCCTCGAGCCCGAGGGCGATGCCGAGCCGGCTGGTCGCGAACCCCGGCACGTCGCGCACCACGATCGGCCGCTTGCCGAGCGACTCCACGGCCCGGCGGAGCGTGTCGACCACATGGGGCGCGGCTCCCTCGGGCGCGACGATCTCGACCAGCTTCATCGCGTGGACGGGATTGAAGAAGTGGAGCCCGGCCACGCGCTCGGGGCGGGCCGTCTCGGCGGCCAGCCGGGCGATCGGCAGCGAGGAGGTGTTGCTCGCCAGGATGGCGCCCTCGGGACAGCGCGCGTCCAGCTCGGCGAACATCTCGCGCTTGAGGTCGAGGATCTCGGGGATCGCCTCGATCGCCAGGTCCGCGTCGGCGACCGCTTCCCCCAGATCGGTCTCGATGCGCAGCCGCTCGAGCGCTCGCTCCTTCTCCGCGGAGTCGAGCTTCCCCCGCTCCACACCCTGAGCGAGCGTCGCCTCGATCTGCTCCCGGGCGCGATGCGCAGCCTCCGGATCCACGTCGTACAGCGTGGCCGCGTAGCCCGCCTGCGCGAAGGCCTGCGCGATCCCGCGGCCCATCGTGCCCGCGCCGATCACCGCCACC
This sequence comes from Gemmatimonadota bacterium, assembly GCA_035699465.1. Lineage (GTDB taxonomy): Bacteria > Gemmatimonadota > Gemmatimonadetes > JACCXV01 > JAHWKZ01 > JAICNR01. The sequence goes on along the minus strand of DASSPT010000015.1, from coordinate 12,645 downwards.
ACGTTCAGCTCGTCGATCATCGCTCCATCCTCCGCAAAGCCGCGCGCACGGGCGAGGCGTCGGCGCCGATCCAGCGTAGCGGGAAGGCGACCAATGCATAGCGGCCGGGCTCTATCCCGGCCAGCGCGAGGCTTTCGAGGATCGCCACGCCCGCCGATCCGAGCGCCCGGTGGGCTTCCAGCGAGGTGGAGTCGGCGGGGTCGACGGATGGCGCGTCCGTGCCGACCAGACGGATTCCTCGTGCGCCGCACCACACCGCGGCTTCCGCCGAAAGCGCCCGCCAGCGGGTCGGGAAACCGGCCGACCAGTCGCAACCGGTCCGCAGGAGGACCCGCTCGGCGGGGTCGTCGCCGGCGACGGTACGAGCCCGAGCGGCATCGTCGCGGAGCGCGGCTTCGATGTCCTGAGGCCCGATGAGATCGCCCTCCCCGGAGACGTCGACGAGGACGGCGGGACCCGCGAAGATCTCGAGCGGAAGCGCGTCGATCGGCGCGCCGTCGGAATGGACGTGAAGCGGCGCGTCGACGTGGGTGCCGGCGTGCGTCGTCCCCGAGACCTCGCCCACGTTGGCGGCGTCGCCACCGGCGATCGACGCGGAGAGCCGGTAGCGCCAGGGCGGGTCTCCGGGCCAGAGCTCCATCCCGTCCGAGACCGGCCGGCTGACGTCGATCCAGCCGCCGTCCCCGGCGGGCGCGGGACCTCCGGTCACCGGCTCCTCAGTTGCCTTCGAAGCGCGGCGTTTCCTTGCCGCTGAACGCGAACAGGCCCCGCTTGACGTCCTGGGACTCGAAGCAGACGAGCTGGTTCTCGAGCTCGATCGCGAGCATCGTCTCGAGGTCCCGGTCGAGGCTCTCCTGCACCGCGCGCTTGATCCTGGCCGCCGCCAGGGGCGGGGCGGCGGCGAGCTGCCGCGCCCACGCCATCGCATCGACGCGGATCGAGGCCGCCGGGACGACCCGGTTCACGAGCCCGATCGCCAGCGCTTCTTCGGCGCCGACCATGCGTCCCGACCACATGAGCTCGAGCGCTCGCGAGGCCCCGACGAGACGCGGCAGCAGGAACGTCCCGCCCCAGTCGGGGTGGAGGCCGATCCGCACGAACGTCTGTCCGATCGAAGCGGTGTCGGCCATGATCCGGAGGTCGCAGGCGAGGGCGAGGTTGGCGCCGCCGCCCGCGGCCGGCCCGTTGATGGCGGCGACCACGGGCTTCTCGGCGGCCCGGATCTCCTGCACCACCCGCTCGCCGGCCTCGAGGAGGCGCTGGAAGTCGCGGGCGTTGCCCTCCGCGACCAGCTCGTGGAGGTAGTCGATGTCCGCCCCGGCGCAGAACCCCCGGCCCTCCCCCGTGATCACGATCGCGCGGATGGAGGGGTCGCCCCCCAGCTGCTCTACCGCGTCGCCCACCATGTCCCGCATCTCGCCGGCGAAGGCGTTCAGCTTGCCCGGGCGGTCGAGGAGGATCGTCCCCACCTCGCCCTGCCGGTCGACGCGCACCATGGAGTCGCTCACGCCGCGCTTCTCCCAGCCGCCCGCGCGGTGGCCGCCGATTCGACGCGCTCGACCAGGAGCGCGACACCCATCCCGCCGCTGACGCAGAGGGTCGCGATCCCGAGGCTCGCGCCGCGCCGCGCCATCTCGTGGAGCAGCGTGACCGAGATGCGCGCGCCCGTGGCCCCGATCGGGTGCCCCAGCGCGATCGCCCCGCCGTTGGGGTTGACCTTCTCCAGATCGAGCGCGAGGTCGCGGGCCACGGCGAGGACCTGCGCCGCGAACGCCTCGTTCAGCTCGATCGCGTCGATCGCGGCGATGTCGATCTCCTGGCGCTCGAGGATCTTCCGCACCGCGGGGACCGGGCCGATCCCCATGATCGCCGGGTCCACGCCCTCGTTCGCCCAGTCGATGCAGCGCGCGAAGGGCTCGAGGCCGAGCCGCTCGACGGCCTCCTCCGACGCCACGATGACCGCCGCCGCCCCGTCGGTGATCCCCGAGGAGTTGCCGGCGTGCACGGTGCCGTCCTCGCGAAACACGGCCTTCAGCGTGGCGAGCTTCTCGACCGTGGTGCCCGCGCGCGGGTGCTCGTCGGTCTCGAGCACGCCATCGATGGGCGCGATCTCGTCCGCCCACGCGCCTGCCTCCCGGGTGGCCTCGTACCGCCGCTGGCTCTCCGCCGCATAGGCGTCCTGCTCCGCGCGCGGGATGCCGTAGCGTTCGGCGAGGGTCTCCGCGGTGGCGCCCATGAGATCCCCGCACAGCGGGCACAGGAAGCCGTCCCGGTACATCCCGTCGACCAGCTCTCCGTGGCCCAGCCGGTACCCCCAGCGGGCGCGCGGCAGGAGGTAGGGCGTGTTGGACATCGACTCGGTGCCGCCGGCGAGGACCACCTCGGCGTCGCCCAGCGCGATCGTCTGCCAGGCCTGGAGGATGCCCACCAGGCTCGAGGCGCACGCCTGGTTGACGGTGTACGCCGGCACGGAGTCGGGGACTCCCGCGCGGTGGCTGATCTGGCGCGCGACGTTGGGTCCCGCCCCGGCCTGACGTCCGCACCCGACGATGGTGAGATCGATCTCGGCGGGATCGATCGCGGCGCGGTCGAGAGCCCCCCGCGCCGCGTGCGTGCCGAGATCGGGGGCCGTCATGTCGAGGAGCGCGCCGCCGAACCTGCCGATCGGCGTGCGGACGGGGGCGCACAGATAGGTCGGACGGTCATAGCGGAGGCGCATGGAGGAGCGGAATATCGTCCGGGGGGACGGAGAGGCAAACGGGCAAAAACAAGCCGCCCGGCTTTCGCCGGGCGGCTCTCGACGCGCTGCACGAAGACAGCAAAATATGAGGATCGGACGGGGCTTCGAGCCTGTCTCTCCTTCGAAGACTCGACCGGTTCCGGCTTCGCGCGGCCGCTCTCGCGGTCGGCGACTCCTCTCATGGGGTTGGCGTCCCTTTCAGAGGTCGTACCGGCGAGCCGTAGCGCGGGCATCGGTTTCGCGCTCCCCCTCCGCCGTCAGCCGCCGAAGCGGCACCGGCCATGGGGTCTTCCTTGCTCGCCGGAGGCGCGTGGATGTCGAAGACGTCCGCGCACCGCCTCTCCGAGGGTTGGCTTCCCCTTCAGAGTATTACCGGGCCGGCTTGCCGACGCCCTCTCGGGCGCGGCGCCTCCCTGGAGTTTCTGCCCCTTCAGCGCGTGCAGATGCGGGAGCCCACTAATCCGGGATTTGCCTCGTCCCGGTTCGGGTGCGGCTGCAGGGTTTCTCACCCTCTTGCCGCGTTACGTCTCCCGCGTCCTTCCGACCGTTTAAGGCCGGTGACGCTCATGGGGTTTTCCCCTTCGAAGCTTCTCCCTCCGGACGGAGCCGTGGCGCCTCTCGGCACCCGCTGCCCTCCTGCCGTTGTCGGCACTCGGCGTACGCAACCGAAGCTACGTACCACCGTTGGCAGACCCGACTTCAGGGCCTTGCTCCCCGCCGGAGTCCGTCACGATCGCACGGGGATTAGCCGTGCGGCCGCTCGATGCTCCCCTGGGGTTCTGTCGCTCTAGGGCATTCCTCGAAAACGTTGCCCCCGGCTTCCCGGCGGCTCCCCTCTCAGGCTTCTTCGCGATTCGGCTTTCGCCGAGGCGACCGGCCTCCCAGGGTCTCGATCCGCTCTCGCGGTGCTGCGCTCCTCAGTCCGAAGATTGATCGGAGCCGCAACCCTTCTGCGATTCTCGCACCTCGTTTCCCTTCCGCGTGCTTCGAGCTGCGCCGTCCCGGGCTCGCGCCGAACGGTTCCGGTAACATCGCTGTCCCGGAGGACCGTTCCATGGGACGTCCGTGAACTCTCCCGGAGGGCTCGCGGATGGAATGTCGGTGCCAGACTCGGGCCGTCATCCGACCCTCGACGCCAGTATACGGGACCCCGTCGTAAGGTGTCAAACCATTGCGATAAAAAGAGTTACACGATCGTCTGTCGGATGCCGCAAGGTGGTGATGCGGGGCGGGTTGGAGTCCGCGAGCTAAACCCCCGGGTCAACTGATCGGCCCAACTCGGGTGCGTTCAGCCGTTTGTAAGCCTGCCAACATCGCGGGCACGTTGGCTCCACACGAGCGCCTGCATTCTTCACGATTTGTCCCCCGATTATCCACAGGTAATTCACACTCCAGGAACGATTCGCGTGAAAGGTCGCTTCCGATCCGAGGGCGGCGGCGGTCCGCTAGAGCAGGTTCGCCGCGTATTCGGCGAGCTTCGACCGCTCACCCTTCCTCAGCTCGACGTGCGCGGCGAGCGGCACGGTGCGGAAGTGGCTGACCACGTGGTTGAAGCCGTTCGTCGAGGAGTCGATGTAGGGGGTGTCGATCTGCCACGGGTCTCCGGTCAGGACCAGCTTCGTGTTCTCGCCGACGCGCGTCAGGATCGTCTTGACCTCTAGGGGCGTCAGGTTCTGCGCCTCGTCGACCAGCATGAACTGCTGGGGGATCGACCGGCCGCGGATATGCGTCAGCGGCTCGACCGCGAGCGCGCCGCGGGACACCAGGTCGTCGACCGTGCGGGTGCCGTTCCCCGCCGGACGGCCGTCCAGGAGGAGCGCGAGGTTGTCGTAGATGGGCTGCATCCAGGGGTTCAGCTTCTCCTCGACCGAGCCCGGCAGGTAGCCGATGTCCTTGCCCATGGGGAACGTGGGCCGGGAGATGAGGAGATGCCGATAGGTGGTGCGGCTCAGGACCTGCTCGAGTCCGGCAGCCAGCGCGAGGAGGGTCTTCCCCGTCCCCGCCTTCCCCATGATCGTGACGAGAACGACCGTGGGGTCGAGGAGAGCGTCCAGCGCGAAGTACTGCTCCTTGTTCCGCGGGCGAATCCCCTGGACGCCCTCGGCGACGTCGATCAGCGCCTTCAGCCGCTCGCCCACCGGGTCGATCCGCGCGAGCGCGGTGTTCGCGGCGTCCGAGCGATCCTTGAGGAGCGCGTACTCGTTGGGGAAGAATTCCCCCTCGGGAAGCGGAAGCTCGCCTTCGGCGCGAAAGCGCTCGAGCTCGCGGGAGTCCAGCTCGATCTCGGTGTGGCCGCTGTAGAGCTCGTCCAGGTTCACGCGGTCGGTCTCGTAGTCCTCGGCGACGAGACCCATCGCGTCGGCCTTGATCCTCAGGTTCACGTCCTTGGTGACGAGGATGAGCGGGGTATCCGGCGCGTCGTCCTGGATCCAGCGCGCGATCTTCAGGATCTCGTTGTCGACCCAGCCGTCCGAGCGGGCGATCACCTGCTGCGGGTCGTCGGGGTCGAACACGACCCTGAGCCGCCCGCCCGTGTCCAGCACCACGCCGTCCGAGAGCCGGCCGCGCTCGCGGAGCCCGTCGAGGAAGCGGCTGATCCAGCGCGCGTTCTCCCCCAGCCGGGTCAGCTGCTTCTTGAACCGGTCGATCTCCTCGATGACGTAGATCGGGACGAGAACGGAGTTGTCCTGGAACGCGGTGAGGGCCGTCGGATCATGGAGAAGTACGTTGGTGTCGAGGAGGTACCGTTTCTTCATCGACGCAGGTCGACCCAGATGGCTTTCGTCTCGGTGTAGTTGTCAAGGGCGTGCTTGCCGAGGTCGCGGCCGTAGCCGCTCTGCTTGTAGCCGCCGAACGGCATGGCGGCGTCGTACAGATTGTAGGTGTTGATCCAGACCGTGCCGGCCTTGAGCCGGCTGGCGACGTAGTGGGCCTTCTTGATGTCGCGCGTCCAGACAGCCGCGGCGAGACCGTAGGGCGAGTCGTTGGCGCGTGCGATGGCCTCGTCGACGTCGTCGAAGGTGAGCGTCGCGAGGACCGGCCCGAAGATCTCTTCGCGCGCGATCGTCATCTCGGGGGTGACGCCGTCGAATACGGTGGGCTGGACGAAGTAGCCGGGTTCGAGCTCGGCCACCCGCTCGCCGCCGGCCACGACGGTGGCGCCCTCGCGCTTCCCCGTCTCGATGTATCCGAGCACGGTCTCCATCTGCTTCTCAGAGACGATCGCGCCGATCCGCGTCGTCTTCTCGAACGGGTCGCCGACCGTCATCTTCCCGGCGCCCGCGGCGACCGCCGGCACGAGCTCGTCGTGCGCCGCGCTCTCGACCAGGAGCCGGCTTCCGGCCGCGCAGACCTCTCCCTTTCCGTAGAAGATCCCGCCCACCGCTCCCCGAGCCGCGAGCTTCAGGTCCGCGTCGGCGAAGACGATGTTCGCGCTCTTGCCGCCCAGCTCGAGCGACACGCGCTTGACCGTCTCGGCGGCGAGCCCCGCGATCCGCTTGCCGACCGCGGTCGATCCGGTGAACGCGATCTTGTCCACGTCCGGATGCCTGACCAGCGCTTCGCCCGCCGTGCGTCCGCCGCCGGGCACGACGTTGAGGGCGCCCGCGGGCAGGCCGGCGTCGGCCGCGATCTGGGCGAGGAGGAGCGCGGTCAGCGGCGTCTCGCTGGCGGGCTTGAGGACCACCGTGCAGCCGGCCGCCAGCGCGGGCGCGACCTTCCACGAGGCCAGGTTCAACGGGAAGTTCCACGGTACGATCGCGCCCACGACGCCGACCGGCTCGCGCAGCGTGTAGCCGAACTGGTTGGGAACGGAGAGCGGAATCGTCTCGCCCTCGATCTTGGTCGCCCAGCCGGCGTAGTACTCGAACGTCTCGATCGTCATGTCGACGTCGATCCCGCTCTCGAACAAAGGCTTTCCGTTCTGGAGCGTCTCGACGCGCGCGACCTCGTCCTTCCGCTCCTCGAGGAGCCGCGCCATGTCCCACAGGATCCGCGCCCGCTTCCGCGGCGGCAGGCCCGGCCAGGCGCCGGAGTCGAACGCCAGCCGCGCGGCCGCAACCGCCCGGTCCACGTCGCTTGCGTCGCCCTCGGCCACCTCGGTCAGCGTTTCCGCCTTTGCCGGGTTCACGACCGCGAACGTCTTCCCGGTCGCCGCGTCGACCCACTCTCCGCCGATGAACAGGCGGCCGGGCGCGAGCGATCCGGGAAGCGAGGGATTGTCGGTCATCCGCGATCCTCCTGACTGCGGTTCGGAAGCACGTCCCAGCTCGTTCCGGCGAGAAGTCTCCGGTCGTCGGTGACGAGGGTCAACTCGAAGACCTCGGCGGTAGCGGCCAGGAATCGATCGGCGGGATCCCGATGGGGCAGGTCGATCGTGCGGCTCCTGATCGCGACCTCATGGTTGAGCGCCGCCTCCTTCACGGGAGTCGCCGAGAGAGCGTCCCGGATCCAGTTCGAGGGGTCGGTATCGACCTCGACGCGTCCTCGCTCGATCAGAAGGAGCGCCTCCCATACGCTGACTGGGCTTAACCAGAGGTCGTTCTCAGGATCACGCAGGACCTCGGAGACCCCGGCTACGATCCTCTCGGGATGGAGGTGGCCCCAGATCCAGATGTGGGTGTCGAGCAGGAGCCTCAATCGTTCAAGGCCTCCCACTCCTCCGGATCGGAAGCGGGGCCAACGATGTCGCCTACCACACGGCCTCGCCCACGCATCGCGCCGAGCCAGTCGCTGGAAGTTCGCTGGGGGGACGGCGGGACGACCTCCGCCACGGGTTCTCCCCGCCGCGTCACGACGATCGGCTGTCCGCTCCGGCGAACCCGCTCCAATACCGCCAGGCACGTCGCCTTGAACCGGGAGATCGAGATCGTTTCCTTTGCCATACGATCATCGTACCATGGTCAATGATCATGGTCAATATCAAGGACCACGCCCCGTGTTGTGCCGACTGCCTACTTCCCCGCGAACTGCGGCTTCCGCTTCTCGACGAACGCGGTCAGCCCTTCCTTCGCGTCCTGCGACGCGAAGAGCTTGGCCTGGAGCTCGCGCTCGATGGCGAGACCCTGCTCGATCGCCACCTCGGCGCCCGACTGGCAGGAGCGCTTTATGTGCCCGACCGCCATCGCGGCCTTCCCCGGCGTCGTGAACTGGCGCGCGTACTCGAGCACCTGGTCCATGAACACGTCGGTCGAATCCGCGTCGTAGACCTTGTTGACGATGCCCATGGCGGCCGCGTCGTCCATGTCGAAGTTCCCGCCTTCGGCCATCAGCTCGATCGCCTTCGACTTCCCGACCAGGCGGGTGAGGCGCTGGGTGCCACCCGTTCCCGGGAGCACGCCCAGCGTGACCTCCGGCAGTCCGACCTTCCCCGCGCCCCTCCGCCCGATCCGGATGTCCGCCGCCATTGCGATCTCGAGGCCGCCGCCCACGGTGTGTCCGTTGAGCGCCGCGATCACGAGCTTGGGCGTGTGCTCGAGCCGCGACAGCGTCTCGTTGGCGTGGAGGCAAAAGAAGTACTTCCACGTGGGGTCGGACTTCTGCAGCATGTCGATGTTCGCGCCCGCGCAGAAGAACTTGTCGCCCGCGCCGCGGATCACGATCACCGATATCTCCGGATCGAACCGAGCGTCGATGATCGCCCCGTCGATCTGCTTCATCATCTCATGCGTGTAGGTGTTGGCGGGCGGATCGTCGAGCGTGAATACCGCCACCCCGCCGTCCTTCTCTACCTTGACTAATAATCCTGCCTTGACCCCCCCCATAGCTTCCTCCAGAATGCCTTCGAATTGGCAGCCAACCGGCTGTCGCAGTGGGCTCTTCCGTTTCGCGGACGAATTTAAAACTTCAGTGGGCAATAGTTTAGGGCAGACACCGAGTGCCGCCTTTCCGAGAACTAGACACTGCGAAAGGCGGGATTTGGGGGGAAGATTTACAAGCCGAAGCCCTTACTCCGCACGTGTTTTGAACCCCTGGACAAACGCTCACGGCGAGCTAGGTGTCTGCGGACGATAGGCTCACGAGGTAAAGTATATATAGACCAGCGATGCCGGCGGCTGCCGCAGCTGTAGTACGTGTTGAGTCCACAGTCTTGACAAATAATGCGCTCACATCGGATAAGGCGACTGCGATCCGATCGGCACCAACTCGTTCGCTAGCGGATCCGGTGATTGAATCCGCCGAGATAGTTGGTGCTGAGATCCCGATTCTCTCTCCGGAGTAGGTCGCGACGACGACGGAACGAGGATGGTTTGAGTTGATGTACGATCGGGGATCATCATTGACAAAAGCTTGATGCGCGCAACCAACGAACAATACAAACGTACCGCACATTATCTTTTTTAGCGCATCTGTCAAGAACGCCCTCAGAGGACGCTGGTATCCCATGAGTTGGGCCTGGACATAAACTGGTTTAGGTGCCCCCCATAGCCCGCCGTGTAATTTGTAGATCCCCACCAGCCGTCAAAATATGTCTTCGTCCAAAAGCATCCCAGCTGAGTTGCCCCCCTAGTTGTCGTGCCGGCCACCTTTTCAGGTTCCGTCGGGCCTACCATGGCGCAGGAAATCGCAAGGGGTAGAACCCAAGGTGCGCTTAGAACCAACAGGGCCTTCATCATGAACCCAGCTCTCTCTTAGTTGGAGAAAATACTTCAACAACTATTTAAGTGAAATATGATTATAGCAGAATGTCTCAAGCAACTTCAAGAGTTAATGCTTGGTTACTCGAACGCCGCGATCCCCGTGATGTCCTGCCCGACGATCAGCGTGTGGATGTCGTGGGTGCCCTCGTAGGTGAACACCGACTCGAGGTTGCACATGTGGCGCATGACCTGGTACTCGGAGTGGATGCCATTGGCGCCCATGGCCCAGCGCGCGGTCGAGGCGACCTCGCGGGCCATCATGACGTTGTGGCGCTTGGCGAGCGAGACCTGCGTGTGCTTGTACGTGCCGGCGTCCTTGAGCCGCCCCAGCCGATAGGCCAGGAGCTGGCCCAGCGTGATCCCTTCCAGCATCTGGACCAGCTTCTGCTGGACCAGTTGAAAGCTTGCGATCGGCTTGTCGAACTGACTTCTATCCTTGCTATATCGAAGCGCTTCCTCGTAGCACGCCATCGCCGCGCCGACCGCTCCCCACGCGATTCCGTAGCGCGCCTGCGTCAGGCACATCAGCGGGCTCTTGAGTCCGCCGGACTTGGGCAGGATCGCATCTCCGGGAAGCCGCACGTCGTTGAACACGAGCTCGCTCGTGTCGGAGGCGCGGAGCGAGTGCTTGCCGTGCATGCCCTTGGCCTCGAAGCCGGGCGTCCCCTTCTCGACCAGGAACCCGCGGATGTCATCGTCGGTCTTCGCCCAGACGACCGCGACGTCGGCCATGGACCCGTTCGTGATCCACATCTTCGCTCCGTTCAGGACCCAGCCGTCGCCGTCCTTCGCCGCGCGCGTCTTCATGCCGCCGGGGTCGGAGCCGTGGTCCGCTTCGGTCAGTCCGAAGCAGCCGATCGCCTCGGCCTTCGCCATGGCCGGGAGCCAGCGCCGCTTCTGCTCCTCGGAGCCGAACGCGAAGATGGGGTACATGACGAGCGCCCCCTGCACGGAGACGAACGAGCGCACGCCGCTGTCTCCACGCTCGAGCTCCTGCATGATCAGCCCGTAGGCGACGTTGTTCATGCCCGCGCAGCCGTACTCCTCGGGAAGGTTGGCGCCGAGGACGCCCAGCTCGGCCAAGCCGGGAATGATCTCCTCCGGAAAGCGCCCCTCAAGGTAGGCCTCTTCGATGATCGGCAGGACTTCCGCGTCGACGAAGCGGCGCACCGTGTCGCGCGCCATCCTCTCCTCCGACGACAGCTCGCCGTCCAGGTCCATGTAGTCGACACCCTTGAACGCCATCCGTTCTCCTTCGGTTATGGCATGGAATCGAGGTGCGTCAGGAGGCTCTGACTCCTGACGTCACCTCGTCGATGACCGCGTCCGTGAATTCGGCGGTCGTGGCGTCGCCGCCGAGGTCCCGCGTGCGCGCGTCCCCGCGCAGGACCACGCGCTCGACGGCCGACTGTACTCGCGCGGCCACCTTTGCCTGCCCCACGTGCTCGCAGAGGAGCGCCGCGGCCTGAATGACCGCGGCCGGGTTCGCGATCCCCTGGCCCGCGATGTCGGGCGCCGATCCGTGGACGGCCTCGAACATGGCCGCGTCGGCCCCGATGTTGGACGCTGGCGCCAGGCCCAGCCCGCCCACCAGCCCCGCGCACAGGTCGGACAGGATGTCGCCGAACATGTTGGTCGTGACGATGACGTCGAAGCGCGTGGGATCGAGCACGAGCTGCATCGCCATCGCGTCGATGATGCGTTCGTCGAACTCGACGTCCGGATAGCGCCCGGCGAGCTCGCGGCCGACATCCAGGAACAACCCGCTCGTGAACTTGAGGATGTTCGCCTTGTGGACCAGCGTCAGCCGCCGCCGGGGGCGACCCCGCGCGAGCTCGAACGCGTAGGCGATTACCCGCTCCGAGGCTTCGCGGGAGACGATCGTGATCGACTCGGCGTAATGGTGGCGCCGGTCCACGTAGTGCTCGACGCCGGCATACAGGCCTTCGGTGTTCTCGCGGACGATGACGAGGTCGACGCCATCGTAGCGCCCCCCGGGAATGAGGGTCTTGGAGGGCCGGACGTTGGCGAAGAGATCGAACTCCTTCCGGAGCGTGACGTTGACGCTGCGGAAACCCGTGCCCACGGGGGTGGTCAGCGGGCCCTTGAGGGCGATCCGCGTCCGGCGGAACGACTCCAGCGTGCTCTCGGGGAGGATGTCCTCGCCGCGATCGACCGCCCCGATGCCCGCGAGGCGCTCCTCCCACACGATCTCCGCGCCGGCGGCCTCGAGCACGCGAAGGGCGGAATCGACCACCTCGGGCCCGATCCCGTCGCCTTTGATGAGCGTGACGGTTTTCACCGCGTGAATCTACCCGCGGCAGACCCTTCAGGGCACCGCGGCGCCGAAGTCGTCCGTGCCCGTGCGGGCGAGGCGCGCGAGTCGCGAGGCGAGCGTGGAAACCGCCGCCGCGATCGCGTCGTCGAGCGCCGCCGCGTAGACGTCGGCGGCCGCTCCGGACGGGGCGTGCTCGTTGACGGCCGACACCGGAGCGTGCCACAGGACCGTCGCGGACGTCGCGTCCACGAGCCAGGCGTCGAACGTGGCGCGCACCCGGAGCGGCTCGAGGCGCGCGATCGAGAGCGTCTTCGGCAGGAGGAAGTACCGCTGTCCGGTCCGGTCCGTGACGTCGCGCCAGCCGGCGGCGGGACCTCCGGGGATCTCCCCGCTGCGGGAGCCCTCGAGCACCGTGGGGGTCAGCCGGTCGTAGAGCGCGCGCACCTCTTCCGCGGAGAGCGAGCCCAGCTCGACGATCGCGACCACCGGGCGCACCGTGCGCCCCGCCGCGCCACCCGTCTCGAGGCCGGCCGCGAGCGCCTCGCCCGCGCGAAGCGCGAGCGCGGAAGCGAGCGAGTCCGACGGTAGCGAGCCATCCGACTCCGACACGGCGCCGATCGGCAGGACGACCACCGTTTCTCCCTCGAGCTGCCGGGCGCCGAACGACGGGTGGAGCCAGGAGCCTCCTGGAGGGGGGGCGGAACCGGCGCACGCCGCCACCAGAATCGCGGTGACAACGCCCACCCCCGCCGGTCGGGCCGCCCTGGCGCCAGCCGCGAACCGGATTCCGGGCTTCACGCGTCGGTCCAGTTCGGCTCCCGCTTCTCGCGGAAAGCCTCGATGCCCTCGAGCGCGTCTCGGGAGGCCATGAGATCCCGCAGGTAGATCCGCTCCGCTCGGTCGAGCGCCTCGCGGAAGTCGACGTCCACACCCGCGTAGTAGGCCTTCTTCGCGAGCTTGAGGGCGACCCCGCTCCTCGACGCAAGGCG
>DASSPT010000014.1:0-6381 GCA_035699465.1 Gemmatimonadota bacterium | reverse complement strand
CGTGCCCGCGGCCGCCTTCCTGCTAGGGACGACGGTTCCCACCGGCGACGACGAGATCGGCGAGGAAGGGTGGCAGCCGGAGGCGCGGCTCGCGCTCGGCTGGGACCTGTCCGAGCTCTGGTCGCTCGGCGCCAACGCGGGCTGGGGTCGGCCGGAGGAGGACGGCGAGCGGTTCGACCAGGCGCTCGGGAGCGTCGCGCTCGGTCGGGCGATCGGCGATCGGCTGGGCGCGTTCCTCGAGCTCTTCGGCCTCGCGCCCGCCGGTGCAGATGGCGACGACGATGCGGCGTTCATCGACGGCGGGCTGACGCTCGCGTTCGGACCCGACGCCCAGCTCGACGCGCGCGCCGGAGCGGGGCTCTCCGACGCCGCCGCCGACTGGTTCTTCGGCCTCGGGTTCGCGCGCCGCTTCTAGTCGCGGCCTATATTCCTCTCACTCTTCAGGTTCGAGAACCCGCACGGGAGGGATCCATGCCCAGCAAGAGCGAGCTCAAGGGAAAGGCGAAGCGCGCGGCGGGGAAAGCCCAGCAGGCCGCGGGCAAGCTCAAGGAGGCGGCCGGCAAGGTGGCCGGGAAGAAGGGCCTCCGCAAAAAGGGAAGAGTCCAGAAGGTCAAGGGGAAGGCGGTCGAGAAGGTCGGTCGCGCGCAGGAGTCGTTCGGGAAGACCAAGCGCCGGACCGGCGAGAAGATGGAGCGCGCGGGGAAGAAGACCCAGCGGGCGAGCGAGATCGCCGAGAGCGCGATCCTGGCCGCCAGGAAGGCCGGCAAGGCGGTCGAGAAGGCCGGGAAGAAGCTCAAGAAGTAGCCCGACTCTGGGATCTATTTTCGCCGGGGCGTGACCTTCCGGCGCATGATCGGACGCGTCGGGGAGCGCCGCTCCGCCTCGTGGAATCCCGCGCGCTCGTAGGCCGAGGCGATCCCCGTCCAGACGAACGCGTCGGCCTGGGGCGCCGCGGGGTCGACCGGATAGCCCTCGAGGACCCTCGCCCCCCGCGAGCGCGCGTGCGCAACGGCCGCTTCGATCAGGGCCCGGCTCACGCCGCGCCTTCGCCACGGCCGCGCCACGAAAAGGCACGAGATCGACCAGACCGGCGTGTCGTCGAGTCGCGCGAGAACGCGCGAGCGGTCGAGCCGCGGGTATTCCTCGCGTGGCGCGATCGCGCACCAGCCGATCGGCTCCTTCCCCGCGTAGGCGAGGATCCCGGGCTCCTCGCCCCGCCGGACGATCCGGCGAAGCGCGGCGCGGTTTCCCGCACCTTTCCCGGCGGTGTACGCCTTGGCGTCCAGCCGCCAGTACATGCACCAGCATCCGGCACACGCACCGCGATCACCGAAGAGCGTTTCGACGTCGCCCCAGCGATCGGGCGTGGCGGGATGGAACGTCAGCGCCGGTGGCGCGCCGGCCCGGGGACGCCCGCTCCATCCGCGCCGCTCGCTCATTCACCACCCACGAACACCGTGCCGTGCGGCCGGGCCGCGCCGGTCGCGCCGTGTGGCCACTCGGAGCGTTCGAACGAGACCCCGGGGCGTCCCGAGCCGGGATCCCGGAAGCGGTCGTCCAGGGAGAGCTCGCCGGTCGCGCGATCGATCCGCGCGACGTAGAGCCGTTCCTCTCCGTCCCCGCGGTCGGCGACGACGATGCGGCCCGAGCCCTCGTCGAGCGCGAGCCAGTGGGGAAAGCTGCGGGCTCCGAGCTCCAGTCTGGAGACCTCGACCGGCGCGCCGGGGTCCGAGACGTCGAGCGCTACGATCGCGTTCGCGCTCGGCACGGACTGGACCCAGAAGCGCCCGACGACGACCGGCACCGCGCACCCGCCGCCGCCGAAGCCGTGCACGGGCTCGGCGCCGGGGTATCCGCTGGCGAGCCCGGTGATCCTGTAGAGCCCGCAAGTGAACGTCGAGACGAGCACGGTGCGGCCATCGTCGAGGAGCCGCGGCTCTCCCGGCTGCTCGTCGCCTCCGCCTCCCGGCAGCGGGGTCAGGTCGATCGTCGCGATCACGGAGAGATCCGACAATCGCCAGAGCTGGACGACATGCGTCCGCCCCCGCCGGCCGCCCGTCATCCCCATGTCCTCCCCCATGTCGTAGCTCGTCACCACGACGCGGTCGAGGTCGGGGACGATCGCCAGGCTGTACGGCCGGATCAGCGCGCGCGGGGCGGCCGGATCGGCCGCGCTCCCCGACCGGACAGCGGTCCCGGAGTCGTCAATCTCCACCAGGCCGCCGGGGTCGACGTTGTCGGGGCCCTGCCCCTGGAATGTCGCGAGCACGTTTCCGTTCTCGAGCCGCTCGTAGCTGTGCGGGAACGTGAACCCCGCCCTCTCCTCGAAGGAACCCAGGAGTCGCGGGGCCTCGGGATCGGTCAGGTCGAAGCGGAACGTCGCCCCGGCCATGAAGCCGTTGGCGAACAGCGTGCCGCCCGACGGCATCCGATGCTCGGTGTGATGAGGATGGGTGCCGCGCCCGCCGACGGGAACGGACGCGATCACGCTCCCGTAGCGGGGGCTCTCCGGGTCGGCGTCGAGGACGGCGAGGAAGTCGCTGTCCGCGCGGTCGACGTCCCCCGCCCAGGCGACGATACGGCGCGCGGGCGAACGGGGGTCGGGGACCTCGTCCGCCGCGGCCTGGCGTTCGACTTCCTCCGGGGCTGCCGCCTCCTCCGGGCCTGCCGCGCGCGGGCCCGGGTCGGACCCACCGCAGGCTACAGCCAGCGCCAGGGCAAGGGCGTTCGTTCGCTTACGGCTCGCGGCCATGACAGGCGATAAACTGTGAGCCCCATGAAGTTCCTGCACGACCTCGCGCTGGTCCTCCTGCTCGCGGCCGCCGGCTGCGGAGGGAACGGCAACGCGATCCAGCCCCCCGACGACGGCGAGCCGCCTGCGGATGGCTTCGGGCTCGAGACCGTCGTCCAGGGGCTCGACTTCCCGGTCTGGCTGACCGCGCCCCCGGGCGATCCGCGGCTCTTCGTCGTCGAGAAGGACGGGCGGGTCGTGATCGTCGAGAACGGCGCGGTCCTGCCGACGCCGTTCCTCGACCTCCGCGGCCAGGTCTCGACCGGCAGCGAGCAGGGCCTCCTGTCGCTCGCCTTCCACCCCGCGTACTCGGCCAACGGGCGCTTCTTCGTGAACCTCACCGATCCCGCGGGCGACACGCGGGTGGTCGAGTACCGCGTCTCGCCGGGCGACCCGGATCGCGCCGATCCCGGCTCCGCGCGCATCCTCCTCACGATCGAGCAGCCGTTTTCCAACCACAACGGCGGGCTCGTCCTCTTCGGGCCCGACGGGATGCTGTACGTGGGCATGGGCGACGGCGGCTCGGGCGGCGACCCGCAGGGCAACGGGCAGAACCCGGGCGTGCTGCTCGGCAAGATGCTGCGGATCGACGTCGACGGCGCCCAACCCTACGCGGTGCCCCACGACAACCCGTTCGTCGACAGCGCGGGCGCGCGGCCCGAGGTGTGGGCGTCGGGCCTCCGGAACCCGTGGCGCTTCTCCTTCGATCGCGACACCGGCGACCTCTACATCGCCGACGTCGGCCAGAACCGGATCGAGGAGGTGAACGCGGTGGAGGGCGCCGGCCGGGGTCTCAACTACGGGTGGAACGTGACGGAGGGGACGGACTGCTTCGAGCCGCGGGACGGGTGCGACCGGGAGGGGCTGACGCTGCCGGTCACCGAATACGACCACGGCGACGGCTGTTCCGTGACGGGCGGGTACGTGTACCGCGGAGACGCCATCCGGGAGCTCCGCGGCACGTACCTCTACTCCGACTACTGCAGCGGCTTCGTGCGCGGCTTCCGGTTCGCGAACGGCCGGGCGACGGGCGAGCGCAGGTTCTCCGAGCTCGAACCGGACGACCACTCCGTCTCCTCGTTCGGCGAGGACGCCGAGGGTGAGCTCTACATCCTCACTGCGGGCGGCGGGGTCCACAAGATCGTCCCGAGGTAGTCGGAGGATGAAAACGGCCGATTTCTGCGTTCCTCGCGCGCCTGGAAATCGACTCGTTTGGATCATCCTCCGCTAGACCGGTCCTGGTCGACCAGCGCTTCCAGCTCCTTCGCGCCGATGGCGCCGGTGGAGCGAGCGGACTCGCGGCCCTCGCGGAACACGATCAGCGTCGGGATCCCGCGGATCCCGAAGCGCCCCGAGATCGCGGGCTCGCGATCCGTGTCGAGCTTGGCGACGAGGAGCTCACCGGCCCGCGCGGCCGCCAGCTCGTCCAGGGCGGGCGCCATCGTCTTGCACGGGCCGCACCAGTCGGCGTAGAAATCGACGAGGACGGGCACGTCCGTCCCGCCGACCACGGCGTCGAAGTCGCTGCCGCTCACCTTGACCGGGCGGTCGACCAGGAGCGGCCGGCCGCACTCGCCGCAGCGGGGCCTGTCCGCCACCCGATCGGCGGCGATCCGGTTCCGCCGGCCGCAGAACGGGCACGACACGGTGATCCGCCGCGCGGGCTTCTTCTGGCTGGTAGTGGTTTCCACGGGTACGATCCGTCGTCCCGCGAATCTCCACTTTCGGGACGGAGCAGCAACGGGAGGGGTGGACGATGGGGAGCTTCCTGCGGACGACGTGGGCGATCGTCAAAGAGGCACGCTCCGACAACATCACCGGCGAGGCCGCCAAGGCGGCCTACTACTTCTTCCTCTCGCTGTGGCCGTTCCTGCTGGGCCTGTTCGCGTTCACCGGGCTCTTCGGCGGCGAGCCGGCCTTCGACCGGATCATGGGCTGGATCACGCGGTCCCTGCCGAGCGAGCCCACCCGGTTCCTGGAAGGGTTCGTGCGGGAGATCACGGCCGAGGAGCGCCCCCAGGTGCTGTCCCTCGGGGTGGCGCTCACCCTGTGGTCCGGATCGAGCATCTTCGTGTCGCTCGCCGACGGCCTCAACCGGATGTACGACGTGCCCGAGGGAAGGGTGTGGTGGAAGCGGCGGCTGATCGCGATGGCGCTCCTGGTGTGCGCCTCGGTCCTCGTGCCGCTCGGTGCGACGGCGATCCTGGCGGGCGCCGAGATCCTGGAGCGGTTCGGCCTGGGGGGCGCGTGGCAAGTCGCGCGCTGGCCGCTCGCCTATCTCGCGCTGACCGCGCTGGCCTGGCTCGTCTATTACCACCTGCCCAACCGGAAGCAGCGCGTGGCGATCCGCTACGTCACGGTCGGCGCGCTGGTCGGGACCCTGCTCTGGGTGCTGGTGACCACCGGGTTTCGCCTCTACGTGGCGAACTGGGGGAGCTACGGCAGCACGTACGGAGTCGTGGGGGGGATCCTCGTGCTCCTGATCTGGCTGTATCTGACCGCGCTGGCGATCCTGTTCGGCGGGGAGGTGGCCGTTTCGCTCGAGCAGGGCGTCCACCGGAAGCGGCGCGCGAGATGATCTCGCGCCCGTATCGGAGGAAGACCAACGGAGGTGACATGGCGGAGACGATCATCATCCCGAAGGAGCACGGACCCTATCACGTGAAGGGGGACTTCCGGCTCGTGCTCAGCGACGGTACCGAGCTGGACGTCGAGGGCGGGGAGACGTGGCTCTGCCGGTGCGGCCTGTCGAGCATGAAGCCCTTCTGCGACAGCACGCACAAGAAGTCGGGATTCCGGTGCGACAACGCCGAGATGGTGGAGCGCTCAGGCGCCTAGCTCTCCTGCACTTGCTTCGCGCAGGGGCGCCGAGGGGGGCCGGTCGCCGGGAGCGGCCGGTCCCGGCGACGGCAATCCGGCGGGACGATCCTACATGGCCGCGGTATCGGCCGGCGCGACGATCGCGCTGCGGGTGGTCTCGACGATCGCGAACAGCTCCTGCTTCTCTGCCTCGGGGACGTCGTGGGCGTCGAGCGCCGCCTCGAGGTGTCCGGCCAGCCGGTCGAACTCTGCGTCGGTGATCCGCATCCCGGCGTGCGCGGTCGCCATGTCCCGGCCCTCGTAGACCTGCGGGCCGCCCGTCGCCTGGCCCACGAACTGGACCATGTGCGTCTTGAAGAGCGCCACGTTCTCCGGGGTGGCCTCCCACTCGTTCTCCGTTCCCTGACGGGTGAAGTTGAGCTCCATGTCCGCGGACGCGAGCGCGACCAGCGTATCGACGACGGCCGCAATGGCGGCCTCGCCACCGAGGCGATCGTACAGCGTCGCCGCGGCCGCGGTGTCGGCCGCCTGGGCCAGCGTGTCCGCCCCTTCCGCCGGCTCCTCGCCCTGCTGCTCGCAGGCGGCCAGCGCGACCGTCAGCCCCAACGCGATTCCGAGCACGCGATGTCTCATGCGACCCCCTTCGACTTCGGTTCCTGTTCTAGACCCTGGCGGATGCCTGGCGTGGATCGAAGGGACGAAAGCTACTCCTCGGCTCCTTCGGGAGTCAGTCCCCGGAGATGCGCGAGCTCGCGGTAGAGCGCCTCCGT
>DASSPT010000013.1:0-2216 GCA_035699465.1 Gemmatimonadota bacterium | reverse complement strand
CCTTCGAGACGAAGATCTCCGAGTTCCCGTTGTTCGCCTGATGCACCTGCACGGGATCGAGCACCGGGACGGGGCTCCCCGCGGCACGGCGGCCGGATCGGTCGAGCGTCACCGCCATCACGGCGCCGTCCGACTGGACGTAGACCAGGGTGCGGCCGATCACCGCGAGCGGGCGGACTCCCGAGAGATCGAGCGGAACGACGTCACCCTTCTCCAGCGAGGCCGTCGCCAGCTTGGCCGAGGCGAGACTTCCCGTCCAGATGGTGAAGACCACCGTCTTGCCGTCGGGGAACGCGATCGGCCACAGATGATCAGTCTCTCCCTTCGACGTGTCCGGCCGAGTGAACTCCTGCAGTCGGCCGCCGGAGGCGCTCACCCTGGACAGCCCATGAAAGTTCAGCTCCGCCCCGAACACCATCTCGTCGCGCGTGGTCCAGTCGGCGCCATTCTGACTGCCCGCGTCCGCGACGTTGATCGGTGCGCTGCCGTCCAGCCTCACTTTCTTCTGCTTGCCGCTCGCCTGGAACGCCACCCATTCTCCGTCGGGAGACATGATCGGCTGCAACGCCCCGACCGTCCCCGGAATGACCCTGGCGTCGAGCTGGTCGGTGCGCTGCGCGTAGAGCGCCAATCCCTCCGGCGATCGCCCGCGATAGACGAGCGTCCGTCCGTCCGTCGAGATGGTCCCAGGCCACGGCGACGTGGTCACGGGCCTCGCGCTGTCGGGGGTCGAGAGCACGAACCTCACCGGCATCGCGGGAGCAGTGTCCTCCCGGCCCCGCAGCGCCGCGACGCCGATCAGGACGAGCGAGAGCACCGCGAGCGACAGCACGAGCGGATCCTTGAAGCGGTCCACCCATGCGCGGCGCCGTCGTACGGATGGCAGGCTGGCCGTCGCGAAGCTGCTGGATGCGGTGAAGTCACCTCGGCCGCGAAGACCTTCCGCGTATTCCCGCACGGTGGAGAACCGGTCCGCGGGCAGCTTCTCCAGCGCGCGCTGCACCGTCGCTTCCGCGTACTCCGGCACCGCCGCCCGCGTCGTCCGGATCGGCCTCGGCTTCTCCGTGAGCATCCGCGCGATCACCGACTGCGAGGTGCTCCCCGTGTGCGGCGGCTCGCCCGTCAGCATCTCGTAGGTCATCGCGCCGAGCGAGTAGATGTCGCTCCTCGCGTCGATCACCCGGTCGCCGGTCGCCTGCTCGGGACTCATGTAGGCGGGCGTCCCCAGCGAGAGCCCCGTCTGCGTGATGCGGTTCCCTCCCGCCTTGCTCACCGCCAGCGCGATCCCGAAGTCGGCGATCACCGGCTGCCCGGACTGCAGCAGGATGTTCTCCGGCTTCAGATCCCGGTGGATCACGCCGTGCGCGTGCGCATACTCGAGCGCGTTGGCGATGGAGATCGATATGCGGATCGCCTCGTCGATCGGCAGCTGCTTCTCACGATCGAGGCGGGACCTGAGCGACTCGCCCTCGACGTAGGGCATCACGTAGTAGAGCAGCCCCTCCGCTTCCCCCGAGTCGAACAGCGGCAGGAGGTTCGGGTGCTGGAGGTTGGCGGTGACCTTGATCTCGGAGAGGAACCGCTCGACGCCGAGCACGGCCCCGAGGTCGGGCTTCAGGACCTTGAGGGCGACGTACCGGTCGTGGCGCAGGTCGCGCGCGAGATACACGGTCGCCATGCCGCCCGCGCCGATCTCGCGCTCGATCTCGTAGTGATCGGCCAACGACGTGCGGAGCTGACTGAGGGGATCCACGCGTCTCGGGGGTGGAGGGGGGCGATGACTGTCGAGACGGCCTCGAATATCGAGGTTCAGCCGAACTGGCGCAAAGGTTTCCTGCGTCCAGCCTGGGCGAGCGGCGCGTCGGCTACCCCAATTGCCCGGACTCGCACGGTCGTGGCGCGACCCTGAACTGATCGACGGCCTGAACAGATCGACGACCTGAACTGATCGACGCGGAGGACGCGGAGTCACGCGGAGGGCGCGGAGGCTTCCGCTGCGCGAGGAGGCATCACTGCAGAACCCAAGAAGTACTCTTGGGGTTGCGCCTGGAGAGGAGCGGTGCGCCCCTCGGCAATCTCGACCCCGAGAGCAGTCCTCCGCGTCTCGCCGTCCCACTCCGCATCCTCCGCGCCAGTCAGTTCCGACGCGGTGGGCGGTCAGTCGATGAGCAGATCGGCCGGAATGTGCAGCAGGTCCCGGAGCGCGCGGATCTGCT
>DASSPT010000012.1:0-12118 GCA_035699465.1 Gemmatimonadota bacterium | reverse complement strand
GACGCCCAGCACGCCGAGGAACGGATGGTGGGAGCCGCCCATCGCCTCGAGCTCCGCGCGGTCGGCGATCATCGTGTGCGGGGTCGACCACACGATCACGCCGATGATCAGGACGAGCAGCATCCACTTCGTGTAGGGCAGGAAACGCTCCGCGCCGGGGATCCGGCCCATCCCCACCCACAGGTAGTAGTTGCCAGCCAGGAACAGAACACCGATGAGGAACGCCTGGATGATCCACAGCCAGGACATGAAGCCGCCCATCATCGTGATGCCCATCTGCTGGTTGTACTCGTAGATCTCGCGGCCCAGGTAGTACCCGGCGAAGGGCAGCACGATCAGCGCGCCGATGGCGATCAGATTCCCGACGTACCCCATCCAGTCGTAGTGGGCGCGCTCCTCTTCGGTCCGCGAGGAGAGGAAGCGGTAGCCGGCGTACGCCGCTACGACCGAGCCGCCGAAGACCACGTTGGCGATCAGACGGTGGATGTTGATCGGCATCCAGGTGGCGTTGGCGAAGGCGCTCCAGAACTGGACCATGGCCGGCGACGTGTCGGGCGTCACCGTGGCCGGCGGACTCATCATGTACGTGAGCCAGCTGTCGGCGATGAACAGAACCGCCGTGCCCCAGACATTGAGCAGGATCCCCAGCGTCCAGTGCCCGATCTTGGCGCGCCCCTTCTTCCAGCGGTCCCAGCCGTAGTAATAGAGGTAGAGCGTGAACGACTCGATGAAGAACAGGCCCACGTAGATCCACATCGAGACCTCGAAGATCTCGGTCATGTGTGCCCAGAACCGCGGGTAGAGCGTGGTCAGGAAGAACACCAGCACGGCGCCCCACATCGCGGTCGCGCTGTAGGCGATGAGAAGGAGCCGCGTGAACTCCCGGGAGAGGCGGTCGTAGCGCTCGTCGCCGCCGAAGATCCCGATTCCCTCGGCCACGACAGCGAACATCGGCACGCCCAGCACGAAGGCGGCGAACATGAGGTGCACCTCGGCCGCGATCCATACCGCGGTCCGGCTGCCGATCCACGGGAACGAACCGTACTCGCGGGGGCCGGCTGCGGCCGGCTCCTGCGCACCGGCGACGTGGACCGCCACGAGCACCAGGGCCAGCGAAGCGAGACATGTCGCGGCGGTTCCCATGCGCCGCGCACTCACGACGGGTCCCTCCCGAGAAAGAACGGCTTCCGCTTGGCGAAGTCGATGGGGAGCGCCGAACGGACCTCGTCGATCACCTCTTCGGTGACGAGCGGGTACCCGCGCTCGGCCGCATAGGTCTCGACCCGCGCGGTCACGACCGCGCGGACGAACCCGGGCACCCGACGCATCCGCTCCTGGGCCGCGGCGCTCCACGTGAGGGCCCGTTGCGGCTCCTCGCCGTAGGTAACCCGCAGGGGCTCGACGACCGGCACCTGGCCGCTCGGCTCGTACGAGCAGGCGGGGTCTTCCGCCAGCCAATCCCCCTCCTCGGCGAACGCGCGTGCGCGGCAGCCTCCGCACACGACCCGGAACTCGCAGCGTCCGCAACGCCCGCCGAGCTCGGTGGCGCGGAGCTCACGGAAGACCCGCGCGCCCCGCCAGATGGCACCGAAGGACTCGTTCGCCAGGTCTCCCGCCTCGACGGGCATATACGGGCAGGGCGTGACCTTTCCGTCGGGCGTGATCCGGCAGTACTGGACTCCGCAAGGACAGCGCGTGGCGTAGTTCAGCAGTCCCGACCCGGGATCCGCTTCGTAGGCGTGACGCATGATCTGGGGCTGGCACTTCGAGCGCACCATCATGCGGCCCCGATACTCCTTGCCCAGGGCCACGAGCTCCGCCAGCACCTCGTCGTTCTCACGGGGCGAGAGCCCGTGCATCCCGGATGCGCGACCGGTCGCCACCACGAAGTAGCAGTTGAACGAGACCGCGCCCTTCTCCGCCGACCACGCCGCGAGGCGCGCGATCTCGGCCCGGTTGCCACGCGTCACCGTGGTCTGGACGACGAAATCGAGCCTTGCCTCGCGGAGCCGCTCGACCGCGGCCAGGGTCTCGTCCAGCGATCCGGAGCCGTGGCGGAAGCGATCGTGATAGGCGGGGTCCAGGCTGTCGATCGAGACCGCGACACCGCGCACCCCCGCGGCCATCAGCGACTCGATACGGGCCTGCGTCAGGCGCGTGCCGTTGGTCCCCACCACCACGGTCGCGCCCCCGTCGGCGGCCCGGCGGGCAATCGTCTCCAGGTCGTCGCGAAGGAGCGGCTCGCCGCCGCTCAGGATCAGCATCGGCGCCGGGCTCACCTCGAGGATCTCGTCTACCACGCGCAGACAATCGGCTGTGGGCAGCTCCTCGGCGACGGCGTGCCACGCGCCGGCCGAGATGTAGCAGTGACCGCACTCGAGGTTGCAGCGGCGGGTCAGGTTCCAGGCGATCACGTGCGGCACGAGCTCCGGACCCGACCCGCGCACCGCCACGTCCGCTT
This sequence comes from Gemmatimonadota bacterium, assembly GCA_035699465.1. Lineage (GTDB taxonomy): Bacteria > Gemmatimonadota > Gemmatimonadetes > JACCXV01 > JAHWKZ01 > JAICNR01. Next base: position 9,657 of record DASSPT010000012.1, on the reverse strand, counting down.
CCCAGTCCCTCTGCGGCGCTGCGCGGCCCGCCGACACGGCCTCGGATGGCGGAGTGATCGTCACGCCTCCGGGGCGCCCCCCGGGGCTTCGGCGGATTCATGCAGGAAGGCCTCGACGGCTGCCTTCGCTTCCGCGGGACTCGCCGTCTTGAAGTCGACGGGGCACTTCTCGATCTGCTTCTCGATGTCGCGGATGGGGCAGCGGGTGACGCCGGCGGCCTTCGCTTCGTCGATGAAGCGGCGCATCTCGGGCGTCAGGCCATCCAATCCCTCGGCGGCGGCCTTGAGCTGCTTCGTCTGAAGCTCCTTGAACATGACCAGCATCGTGTCGACGTCGAACTCGTCGGCTTCGATCATCGCCTGCTTGTTCTCGTCCATCACCCGGGTGGTGATCCTCCACATGGCATGCTCGCGTGCGAAGCGCTCCACCGTGTTGCGGGCCAGCGGCCGCGCGATGAGCGGTACGAGCCGGAGCCGCTCGAAGGCTTCGCCCGTCCACACGACCGGGTCCTTCTCCGTCCACTCCCGCTCCTGCACGTGACCGGTGTAAGGGCACTTCGCCGCCACCACCCGCACCGCGGCCACCTCGTCGGCGTCACGCCCCTCGACGAGCGTCCGCTTCATCGCCTCCTCGGCCTTGATCTCGGCGAGCGCGAGCTCCTCGGCCGTGCCGATTCCCATGATCAGCTGCATGTGGGTCGGGAGGAGCTTCCGGATCGCCTCGTCGAGCCGCTCGCCGGTGACGGTCGGCAGGCCCCGGTGCGTCCCGTCACGGTTGGACGGCCCATGCCCGTTCCCCACCTCGGTCGCGCCCCCCTTTCCGTTTCCGTTCGCGACGTCGCCCGCCCCGCCATACCGCTCGATCACGTACTCCTCGACGGCCTTGCGGGCGATGCCGAGCGCGAACGGCGGCACGCGGAGGATCCGGACCTCGGCGTCCGGCGACCACTCCAGGCCCGTCTCGCCATCCTCCTCGATCCACGGAATCTCCTCGGGGTGGACCGCGGTGGTGCCGACGAGCAAGGTGTTCATCGACGCGAGCCGGCTCAGGTTGTCCGCCTGGGATCCCAGGTCGGTCCCGTCGATGCGGTGGCTCCCGTGGCGCGCGACCACGAGCAGGGACGGCTCGATCTCCTCCGCCCACTGCAGCACGACCTGGAACGGCTTGCCGATCAGGATCTGCGTTTCGATCGCGACGTCGGGGTACTCGCCGGCCATGACCTCGGCGCGTTTGAGGTTGGCCTGGCAGAGCCGCAGGAGCCCCTTGTCGATGATGTTGTTGTGGAGCTCTTCCTGCTCCTCGAATTTGAACACCTTCGAGGCCTGGACCGACAGAACGTCCTTGATGTTGTGGAAGACGACGTGGTGGTACTCGACGTCGAACGCACTCGCCACGTAGAGCTTGGCGCCGAACTCCCGTGCTATCTCCAGCGCCACCCGCATCGCCTTGTAGCAGTAGGCCGAGCCGTCGACGCAGACGAGCAGAGTGCCGCCTTCGAGCGGCCGGTCGTCCCGTACGATCAGCACGTCTTTCTCGATGCCCCGGATCGCCCGCGCCACCACGCCGCCCAGCTGGCTGAGCGGCTGTCTGCCCAGGCCGTGAGCGCCGATCGCGACCAGGTCGTAGCTCCGCCCCGAGCTACCCGCGAGCTTCTCGTCGGCTTCCTCTTCCTCGGCGACGATCCTGCCGTCGTCCCCCAACCTCACGTCCCCGCGCACCGTGCCACCGCCGTCGTACTTGTCGGCGATGTTCGGATCGAACCCGATCAGGCTCGGCAGCCGGCCCGCGCCCTGGTTCGCCTCGCGCATCAGCTCCTCGTAATTGATTCCCTCGAGGAGCTGCCGGGTCACGAGGACCCCCGCCGCCGCGCACCGCTTCTCGACCTGGTCGAGGAAGCTGTCGGAGATCAGCTGCAGGCCCTTCTCGATCAGCTTGTCGTGGATCTTGCGCTGGCGCTTGATCTCGTCGGGGGTCTGGAAGCGGGCGGGAAGGCCGGTCTCGAGCTGGCGGAAGCGGACGTCGTGAAGGCGGGCGGCGTAGACGTGGTTGCCGGTTACGCGGCCGCCCGTGCGTCGGCAGATCTCGATCGCGCGGTCGACGGCCCAGTCGGAGTGCTGGGAGTTGTCGACCGGTACGAGAATCTCTCGATACATGCCACCCGATTTCGAAGGGAAATCGACTGCAGGACTCCCGACCCGACCACCACCCCGCCTGCGGTACCGGCTTCGGCGACGCCCCTATATAAAAACGGCAGGGGGACGTGTCAAACGACTTCGCGCGCGGCCGCTACATCCCCTCCAGCCCCAGATCGGAGCGCGCGCGGTCCATGATCTCGGGCGTGATTTCCTCGATGCCACGCTCGGCCGCGTACTCGCCGTAGATCCGCTTGACCATGCCCCGCACGAACGACGGAACGGCCAGCAGGCGCTCCCGGGCGTCCTGGCTCCAGCGGACGCGTCCCGCTCCACGCGAACCCGCCGCACCCACCTCGGCGGGATCCTCGAGCCCCTCGACCGACGAGCGCACGAGCTCGAGCGGTTCGGCCGGCACGCTCCTTCCCCCCACCTCGATCCCTAGCCCGCTGACGAGCCGCGTCTCCATCGGGTTGGCCAGCATCGCCGTCTCCTTGCCGCACGCCGGGCAGGCGTAGACCACGGCCATCGTGCCGTCCCCGGGGAGGCGCCGCTCCACGTAGTCCATCACCGCGTCGCACCCGATGCAGAGGAACTTCACGGGACCCCCAGCCGTTCGGCGAGCGCGGCGAGGGCCCGGGCCGCGGGGCGCTCGGGGGCGCTCAGCACGATCGGCATGCCTTCGTCGGTGTCGGCCGCGATCCGCGGATCGAACGGCAGCTCCGCCCAGAGCTCGAGACCGGCGTCCCGCGCCAGCCGGCGGGCTCCGTCGGCGGCGAAGAGCGGCTCCGCCACTCCGCAGTGAGGGCAGCTCCAGGACGCCATGTTCGCGACCAGACCCACCTCGCGGATCCCGGATTCCTCGAGAAACCGCGCGCTCTTCGCCACCACGTGCCGAGCGGCTTCGGAAGGAGTCGTGACGATCAGCACGACGTCGGGCGGTCCCACCAGATCGATCAGCCGCGCGAGCTTGTCGGTGCCGGGCGGCAAGTCGAGCACGAGGACGTCGAGGTCGCCCCACTCGACGTCGGAGAGAAATTCGCGCAACGCTCCGGTCTCGAGGACGCTCCGCCACGCGAACTGGTGGTCCTCGGGCCCGCGCCATCGGAGAGGCGCGTCCTCGGCGACGAGGAGGTCCATCGACACCACGCCCACGCCGGCCACCCCTCTCGCGGGCCGAAAGCCGCTGTCCCCGCGCACGAGCCCGCCGCCGGCGCCCAGCATGCGCGCCAGCGAGGGTCCGTCGAGATCGGCGTCCAACGCGCCTACCGCGCGGCCTCCCGCCGACAACGCCGCGGCGACGTTCGCGCTGATCGCGCTCTTCCCCACGCCGCCTTTGCCGCTCCCTATTGCGACCAGCCGGCGAACCCGGGCGAGCCGGTCCCTCAGCCGTCGCCTCTGATCGACGACCTGGCCCACCACCGACTCGGCCGCGGGGTCGGCGACCTCGTGGTAGGTCCGGATCCGGCGCGGCGCGCGGTCGTCGTTCAAGGCGCCAGCTGCCTTCCGTCTCCGTCGAGGACCGTGAGCGCGTCCACCGGACAGGAGGCGCAGGCCCGCACGATCCGCTCCCGCCCCACCGCGTCCGGATCCGGGCCGAAGACCACGACGCCCTCCTCGTCCAGCGCGAAGGACTCCGGCGCCTCGTCGATGCAGTCCCCGAAGCCCACGCATAGAAGGCGGTCGATCCGCACGGTCAGCCCGGCTATCCGGCGTTCGAAGACGCCGCCGGCGTCAGTCACCGGGGGCGCCGGGGATGGAGAGGGGCTGGAGCGCGACGATCCGGAGCGGCCCGCCCGTCCCACCGGCGATCTTCATCGGCAAGGCGACTACCGTGGCGCCCTTCACGACGACGCGGTCGAGGCTTGCCACGTTCTCGAAGATGGGGACGTTCGCGGCCGCGAGGACGCGGTGCGCGCGGAACTCGGTCGACTGACCGCGATCGATCGACGCGGTGTCGATGCCGACCGCCCGCACCCCGCGCTCGACGAGCCAGGCCGCGCCCTCCTCGGAGAGGCCCGGGAAGTGGAGGTCCGCCACTGCGTCCTGGCCACGCGCGGCGGTACCCAGGTAGCGCTCCGGGTCGGGCCAGCGGTCGCCCCACCCCGTTCGCAGGAGAACGATCGCGCGCGCCGGGATCGGGCCGTTCGCCCCCTCCCAGGCCTCGAACTCGTCGACACCGATCTCGAGATCCCGATCGGCGGCCGCGGACTGCGAGACGTCGACCACGATCGCCTCCCCGATCAGATCCTCGAGCGGGATTTCGTCGGCGCCGCGCGCGCCTTCGGCGAAGTGAATCGGCGCGTCGAGGTGGGTGCCGCCGTGCTCCGCCGCGCAGAAGGACTTCGCCGCGTACCACCCGAAGTCCGTGCGGCCTTCGCTCACCACTTTCAGCGCGAAGGTCTCCGCGGTGGGCCAGTAGATCGTCGAATCGTCGAAGGAATGGGTGAGGTCCACGAGCTCGGTGTTCGGACCCGGGAGGGGATCCTCCTGAGCCAGGACGGTCGCCGCGAAGGCGGATCCCAGGATCACGCTGAGCGCCGCGCGCGCGACGGCCGGAGGGGCCCTCACGCCTGCTCTTCTTCCGGCCGGATGAGACGCGGCAACCCGACTCCGATCTCCACCTCGTCGGAGCCGTCGGGACGCAGATAGAGGGTCGCGCGGTAGCGTCCCTCCGGGATCTCGATCCCCAGGATGAAGAAGAAGGTCACGTTCGTCTCGAACGTGCGGGATTCGCCGGGCCCCAGCGTCATGTCGATCGGTCGGGGCTGGCAGCGCTTGCTGTGCGCGTCGACGACCCGCTGCTCGTCGGCAAGCCGGTAGAGCCGGAGGAGAACGACGCAGGTATCGGGGAACCGGAGCGCGACGATGTCCGCCGTGGGATTGGTCAACGTAATCCGCCCCACCAGACGGTCCCACGAGGGCTGCAGGAGCAGCGCCGAGAACGTCAGCTCGCCGATCCGCCCCACGATGGGTCTCGGAGGCGAAGGATCTCCGGGAACGGTCGGCCCGAGATCCTCCGTGCCGCACGCGAGCGCGAGGGCCAGGAGCGCCGCGCCGATAACCGCTCTCGGGCGCATCCTCGAATCCACTCGGCGAGCATCGGAGCGAGCCACTTTCCTAGGTTACCCCGGCCGCTGTCCCGTTTCCAGCCCTCAGATCGTCGGCGCCTGGACGGGCTCGAGGATGCGGCTCATCTCGTCGAGCACCTCGGGATCGATCTGCCGGTCCGCGGCCGCGACGTTGTCGTCGACGTGCCGCGTGGAAGTCGCCCCCACGATGACGCTCGTCACCTCGGCTCGCCTGAGACACCACGCCAGGGCCAGCTGGGACATCGAGCATCCCGTCTTCGCCGCCAATGGAGCCAGGCGGCCGACGGCGTCCAGAACCTCGGCGCGCCAGTAGCGGCGCATGAACCCGCCCTGCGGTCCGGCGGCCCGGCTTCCTTTCGGGGCACCGGCGAGCGAGCGGTACTTCCCGGTCAGGATCCCCTGGGCGAGCGGCGACCAGACGACGTTCCCCAGGCCGAGCTCGCGGGTCGCGGGCAGGACTTCCCGCTCGATCCCCCGCTGAAGCGCGTTGTATTCCGGCTGGTTGCTGGACGGCGACCGCCATCCATTCGCCCGGCACACCTCGACCGCCTGGCGGATCTGCGGGGCGGACCACTCGGAGACTCCCCAATACAGGATCTTACCCTGACGAGAAAGGTCGTTCATGACCTCGCAGGTTTCTTCCAGCGGCGTCTCCTCGTCCCAGCGGTGACACTGGTAGAGGTCGATGTAGTCGACGCCCAGTCGGCGCAGGGAGTGGTGGCACTGCTCGAATACGTGCTTCCTCGAAAGACCTCTGTCGTTGGGTCCCTCGCCCATGGGGAAGTAGACCTTGGTGGCGAGGACATACGATTCGCGGGGATACCGTGACAGCGCCCGGCCCACGACCTCTTCCGCCCTGCCGCGATCGTACACATTGGCCGTGTCGATGAAATTGACGCCGAGCTCGAGCGCCCGCTCGACGCAGCGGCGCGCGGTGGACTCCTCGACCGCGCTACCGTACGTGAGCCACGAGCCGAGCCCCACCGCGCTCAGCCGGATTCCGGACCGTCCCAGACTGCGATAGTGCAACGAAATTCCTCCTTTTCCGATGTGCCAATCGCGCTCGCGCCGTAGGCGACCTCTATATTCTTTCAGTCTCGCACCGAATACGCATACAGGAAACCCCATGGGAAGAAGAGCCCGATTGCTCCAGGTCGCCTTGGACGCCGTGCGCGCGCGCGCCGGCGGTCCGGACGCGCTCGCTTCGCGCAGGGATCGACGCCTGGCCGCGATGCTGACGCACGCGCGGCGGATCCCGTTCTATCGGCGACATTGGTCCGGGATTCCGGAGAGCGCGGGCCTGGCGGAGCTTCCTCCGGTGACCAAAGTGGAGTGGGTGGAAGGATTCGACGAGTCGGTGACCGACCCGGCGATCACGCGCGACGCGGTCTGGCGGTACGTGCAGGATCGCGCGCGGGTCGGACGCCCCTGGCTGGATCGCTATTCCGTCTGCCGTTCCTCCGGCGTCGCCGGCAGGAAGTCCCTGTTCGTGACCGACCAGGACGCCATGGACGTCTACTGGGCGCTCTGGCTCACCCGCGGCTGGATGTCGTGGCTCGGTGCGCGCGGGGCGGCCCGGATGGGACTTCGGGGAGGCCGGGTTGCGGCGGTCATCGCCACGAACAGCCACTACGCCAGCGCGGCCATGGTGCGGCGGCCGAGCCCCGTCGGCGCTTTCGCCAATGTCCGCTCGACCACGCTCTCGATCCAGAAGTCCGTTTCGCGCATCGCTCGCGCGCTCGAGTACTGGCAGCCTTCGGCCCTTGTCGGCTATCCGACGGCCCTCGATTGCCTGGCCGTCGAGCAGCTCGCAGGACGCCTGTCGCTCGACATCGTCCTCGCGGTCTCTGTCTCGGAGTGGGTCGAACCTGCGGCTCGCGCGCGGATCGAATCGGCGTTCGGATGCCCGCTGCGCGATTCGTACGCGGCCTCGGAGTTCCTCGCGCTCGGTTTCGAGTGTCCGGAGGGGTGGCTCCACGTCAACGCCGATTGGGTAGTGCTGGAACCCGTGGACGAGGATCTCCGCCCGGTGCCTCCCGGGGAGACGAGCCACACGGCGCTGGTCACGAATCTCGCGAACCGCACGCAGCCGGTGATCCGGCACGATCTCGGGGACCGGGTGACGGCGAGACCCGACCCTTGTCCGTGTGCCAATCCGCTCCCGGCGATCCGCGTCGAAGGGCGGCAGCACGACACGCTGATCTTCCGCGACGGGGATCGGGAAGTAGCGCTCCTGCCCATGGCCATGATCATCGGCCTCCTCGGCTCCGTCCCCGGGATCGGCCCGGGCACGCAGATGGTGCAGACGGCCGAGGACGTGCTCTCCTTTCGCGTGCAGTTCGTCGAGGGAGCCGACCCGGTCGCCACCTGGGAGGTGATGGAAAGCAGGGTGCGGTCGTACCTGCGGTCGCGGGGGCTCCCCAACGTCTCCGTGGAGCTCTCGCCGATCCCGCCAGGCAGGGATCCCCGTACCGGCAAGCTCCGCAGGACATGGTCGGAGGTGCCGGTATCCATGTCCTGACCTCGCCGCAGAGACTGCCGAGGCGCGGAGCCCCTCTCAGCCCTCCGGCGTCTCGCACCCCTCCCGCCGGCGCGTGTCGGCGATATGGAAGACCTTCCAGCCGTCTTCGCCCTTGAAGAGCTGGAACGCGTCCACCCCACAGTGGCTGAACTGGTCGCCCAGGTAGAACGCGTACTTCATCCAGGCGGTGGCGAGATTCCCGTCCACCCGCACCTCCGTGTCCCAGATCCGCTCGTCCCACACCTCCTCGTGCGGGGTGCCGACCGCCTCCACGAAGCCGTCGAGGGAATCTTCGCGGTCGAGCGTGGGCACGCCCTCGCGGACGGAGACGCTGGCACCGGTCGCGGCCGGGTGGAGGACGGCCCGCATGGCGGCGCTGTCGCCCGCGCGCATGGCGTCGAACATGGCCTCGACCACTGCCATGACCGCGGCCTCCTCGCTCTCCTGGGCGGCGACCGGCGCGGGGGCCGCCATCGCCACGAGCAGCACGAATGCCACTGTGATACGGATCATCGATTCTCCTCGGTTGAGTGATCGGTGGCCGCACGGGCGCGGACCGCCCTCCCCTGACGGCCCGGGCGCGGTGGGGATTCAAAAGGGACTATATTGCGCCGAGTCATCCCCGCAGCAAACTCACAGGCAACTCCAGGAGAATGCCATGCCGCGATTCGCCGTGCTGGTTCCGGTCCTCCTGCTGAGCTTCGCGCAGGCAACGTATTCCCAGACCTCCTACCGGACGATCCTCGAAGCCCAGCTCGACGCCGTGCAGGACCGGATGTCCACCGAAGGCTATCGGCCCGACACCCAGGCGGCCCATACCGACATGACCGTCGGAGTGCTCGAGCCCGGCGCCGAGGTTGGCCTCGAGGTCGAGCTCGTGTCGGGGGTCGAGTACATGATCATGGGCGTCTGCGACGCGGATTGCGACGACCTCGATCTGACGCTCACCGACCCGGATGGAAACGAGATTACGAGCGACGCGCTGGACGACGCCTATCCGGTGCTCCTGTTCACCGCTCCGGCCGGGGGCGGGCACATCCTGTGGGTCACGATGTACGACTGCTCGGTCTCGCCCTGCAGCTTCGGATACAAGGTGTTCCGCAAATGAGGCGAACCCGCCGCTCGCTTCGTGCCTGATCCCATGGAGGGCGGCTCGGTCCGGTGACGGCCGACATCCAGATCGTCTTGCGTGAGGTGTTCGGCTTCGACTCGTTCCTTCCCGGCCAGCTCGAGGTCATAGACGCCGTGCTGGCGGGCCGGGACTGCATCGCGGTCATGCCGACCGGCGGCGGCAAGTCGCTGACGTTCCAGCTTCCTGCCCGGATCCTGCCCGGGACGGTGCTCGTCCTGTCTCCTCTGATCTCGCTCATGAAGGACCAGGTCGACGCGCTGACGGACCTCGGCTTTCGCGCGGCGCGTATCGACTCCACCCTCGACTCGGACGAGCGCCGGAGGCGGCTCCAGACCCTGCGCGCCGGCGGCTACGAGATCGTCTACCTGGCGCCCGAGGCGCTCGAGGGCCGCCTCAAGGACCTCCTCGGCGAGTGCCCACTATCGCTCATGGTGGTGGACGAGGCGCACTGCATCAGCCAGTGGGGACACGATTTCCGTCCGTCCTACCGGAGACTCGCGGGCCTCCGCGAGAGCCTGGGGGACATCCCCGTACTGGCGCTCACCGCGACCGCCACCCGCCGGGTCGCCCGCGACATCCTGCGCCAGCTCGGCATGCGGAGCCCCGCCGGTTTCAAGGGCTCGTTCTTCCGCCCGAACCTGTGGCTGGGGGCACGAAAGAAGGGCGCGGGCGGCAACACCCGGCGCGAGATCCTCGCACTCGTGCGGCGTCACGCCGGCGAGAGCGGGATCATCTACTGCATGTCGCGGCGCGCGGTGGAGAGCCTGGCCGCTTGGCTC
>DASSPT010000011.1:0-42895 GCA_035699465.1 Gemmatimonadota bacterium | reverse complement strand
CCCGTCACCTTCTCGCCGGCGATCTTGTCGATCTCGTCGAGGAACACGATGCCCGAGTTCTCGGTCCGATAGACGGCCTCGTTCACGACCTCGTCCATGTCGACGAGCTTGGCGAGCTCTTCCTGGAGCAGGATGCGCCGTGCCTCCGAGACCGTGACCTGGCGCCGCTTCTTCCGCTTGGGGAGCATGTCCTCGAGCATCTCGGACATGTTGATGTCCATGTCCTCGAGCCCCATCGGGGAGAGAACCTCGATGAACGGCATGCGCGTCTGGCTGGTCTCGACCTCCACCTTGCGGTCCTCGAGCTTTCCGTCCGCCAGGAGCTTCCTGAGCTTCTCGCGCGAGCGCTCGCGCTGCGCCTGCGCGTCGGCGGTCTCGGGCTCTGCGGGGGGGGCCTCGACGACCCCCAGCTTGTCGACCAGGTAGCGGCGCATCGCCCCGCCCGCCTCTTCGCTCTTGAGCGGCGGGAGGAGCAGGTCCAGCAGCCGGTCCTCGACCTGCTGCTCGGCCTGATCGTAGACCTCGTCCTCCCACTCCTGGCGCACCATGTTGACCGAGATCTCCATGAGGTCCCGGATCATCGACTCCACGTCGCGCCCGACGTAGCCGACCTCGGTGAACTTGGAGGCTTCGACTTTGATGAACGGCGCGTCGGAGAGGCGCGCGAGCCGGCGCGAGATCTCGGTCTTTCCCACCCCTGTGGGTCCGATCATGATGATGTTGTTGGGCAGGATCTCGTCCCGGAGCTCCTCCTCGACGCGGAGGCGCCGCCAGCGATTCCGGAGCGCGATCGCCACCGCGCGCTTCGCCTCGTGCTGGCCCACGATGTATTTGTCCAGCTCGGCCACGATCTGCCGCGGCGTGAGGGACTCGTACGGATCCTCTTCGGGGGAGACCTCCTGCGGGACCGGGGGCGCTTGATCGGTCAGTGTTTCGTCCATGGGGCGCGAATATAGCCGGGCCTAACGTGCGGCGCCGGAAGGAGCCCGCGCTCGCGAAACCATAGCGCCGTGCGGGCGACGGATTCGCGCAGATCCGTCTTCGGATCGTAGCCGAGATCGCGCCGGGCTCGCGAGATGTCGAACACGCGATCGCCTAAAAAGAGCTCCACGCGGCTGAACCGGGGGAGCGAACGGCCGGTGAGAGCGAGCGCGGCGCGCTGCAGGATCCTGTAGGCGTGAAGCGGCGCAGCCGGAAAGGGGCGCCGCGGGGGCGGGCCGCCGACCGCCTCGGCGATGGCGTCGACGAGCTCGGCCAGCGTGACGGGCGCGCCGGTAAGGTTGTAGACCCGACCCTCGATCCCGGGCACGTCCGCAGAGCAGCGGAGCCCCGCCGCGACGTCGTCCACGTCCGCCGCCGGGTAGCGGCCGCGGCCGCTCCCGAGCATGCGGAAGCTGCCGTCGGCGATCGAGCGGAAGAGCCCCAGCCAGCCGACCGCGCCCGCTCCGAGCATGCCCCCCAGCCGCGCCACGACAAGGGGCAGGCCGCGGGTCTCCACGAGCCCGAAGAGCAGATCCTCGGCGCGCGCCTTGGACAAAGCGTAGGTCGAGACCGGATCGCGCCGGGTGTCCTCGTCGAGCGTCCCCCGGCGGGCGATTCCGTACACCTTGATCGCGCTCGCGAAGACGAATCTCTCTACGCCCGCGTCGAGCGCGGCCGCGGCCAGCCGCGCCGTCCCGTCGACGTTCGTCTCGACGAGGTCCCGCGCCGAAGCCCCGCGGTGGGAGGTGAGCGCCGCGAGGTGGTGGACCACCCGACAACCTCGCACGGAGTGGCGCGCCGCGTCCGGGTCACGGATGTCGCCGCGCACGATCTCGACGCCCGCCGCCTCCAGCGCGGATACGTCCGATTCCGGGCGCGCGAGGGCCCGCAGTGGCTCCGCGCCGAGCAGCGACTCGACCAGGTGCGAGCCGACGAACCCCGTCGCCCCGGTGACGAGGATCAATCCGTTTTCAGCTCGAGGATGCTCAGATGGGTGTTGGTGTGGATGCAGATCTCGCCCGCGATCGTCAGCGAGCGCTCGACGATCTCGCGCGCGCCGAGGTCGGTGGCGTCCCGGAGGGCGCGGGCGGCGGCCAGCGCGTACGGGCCGCCGGATCCGATCGCGAGGATGCCGTCGTCGGGCTCGATGACCTCGCCGTTCCCCGAGACGAGCAGGCTCGTCTGCCGGTCGGCGACCGCCAGCATCGCCTCCAGGTGGCGCAGGATCTTGTCGGAGCGCCACTCCTTGGCGAGCTCGACCGCGGCGCGGGCCAGGTTCGTCGGCCAGCGCTGGATCTTCTCTTCGAACTTCTCGAACAGCGTGAGCGCGTCGGCCGCCGAACCCGCGAAGCCGGCGATCACCCGGCCGTCGTGCATCTGCCGGACCTTGACCGCGCGCCCCTTCATCACCGTGTCTCCGAGCGTGACCTGGCCGTCCCCTCCGAGGGCGACCGCGCCCTCCCTACGGACCGAGCAGATCGTGGTGGCGTGAATCCTGTGCTGCGTCATCGGGCTCCGGGGTGGCGGTTCAGGCATGCGGGTGGGCGACCTCGTACGCGGCCTTGAGCCGCTCGCGCGAAAGATGCGTGTAGAGCTGTGTGGTGGAAAGCGACTCATGACCCAGGAGCTCCTTGACCGCCATGAGATCGGCGCCGCGGTCGAGGAGGTGAGTAGCGAAGGAATGGCGCAGCGTGTGGGGACTCACCCCCTCCCGCTCGGCGGCGCGGGTGAGCGCGCGCGTGATCACGCGCTGGATCTGCCGCACGGTCAGCCGCCGCCCCGTGCGGCTCGTGAAGACGGCGCCGTCCCCTGCGCCGCCCACCGCCGACAGCTCGGCCCGCCAGTCGCCGAGCGCTTCCCCGGCGGCCTGGCCCAGCGGCACGCGGCGCTCCTTGTCTCCCTTCCCGACGACGCGCGCGGAGCCGGTCGCGTCGACGTCCCCCCATGACAGGCCGGCGATCTCCCCGACCCGCAGGCCGCCGCCATAGGCGACCTCGAGGAGCGCCGCCTCGCGGCGGGCGTAGAACCCCTCCTTCTCCCGCGCCACGTCGAGGATGCCCTGGAGGGGCTCGGCGCGGATGACGGCCGGCAGCTTCCGGCCGCGCTTCGGAACGGCCACCGACTGAGCCGGGTTCCGCCGCGCCCACCCTTCGCGGCAGGCATGCCGGAAGAACCCCCGCAGGGACGCGAGACGTCTGGCGATCGTCCGCTTCTCGAGTCCCTGCCGCGCGCCCCATGCGAGGTATGCGCGAACGTCCTCGGACGTGATCCTGTCGAGTTCGGGCGCCGTCGTGCCGATGTGATCCGCGCAGAACTCGCTCCAGCGGGCGAGATCGCGCCCGTAGCCGTCGATCGTGTTCGGGCTGTAGCGGCGCACGGTCCTTAGGTACTCGAGGAAGTCCGCGACGCGGGCCTCGAGCGAGCCCACGCTCATCGCGTTCCGACCGTCGCGGCGCCCGGCTCCCGGGCCTCGGCCCAGGCTTCGATGGCGGCCAGCGCGCGCGCGCTCTGCGCGGCTCGCCGCTCGCGCTTTCCCCGGATTCCGCGCTCGGCCGGCGGCACGAGGCCGAAATTCGCGTTCATGGGCTGGAACCGCTGTGGGTCGGCCTCGCGCAAGTACGCGTACAGGCCGCCGATCATCGTCTCCCGCGGCGGCAGCTCGGGCTGCTCGCCGCCGAGGACGCGAACCGCGTTCCAGCCGGCAAGGAGCCCGCTCATGATCGACTCCACGTACCCCTCGACGCCGGTGAGCTGCCCCGCGAAGAACAACCCCGGCCAGCTATCGCCCTTCGGCCGGCCGTACGGGTCGAGCGCGACCGAGTGCTGGAGGAACGTGTTGCGGTGCACCTGGCCGTGCCGCAGGTACTCGGCCCTGGCGAGCGCCGGGACGATGGCGAACACGCGCTTCTGGTCGCCGTAGCGCATGCGGGTCTGGCAACCGACCAGGTTGAACATCGTGCCGTCGGCGTTCTCCCGCCGGAGCTGCAGCACCGCGTGCGGCTCGGAGCCGGTGCGTGGATCGGCGAGCCCCACGGGCTTGAGCGGACCGAAGCGCAGGGTCTCGCGGCCGCGGCGTGCCATCTCCTCGATCGGCAGACATCCCTCGAAGAACATCGCGTCCCGCTCGAAGTCCTTGAGCGGATAGAGCTCGGCGGAGAGGAGCCCGTCGACGAACGCCTGGTAGCCGGGCGCGTCGAGCGGGCAGTTGAGGTAGTCGTCTCCGCCCTTGCCGTAGCGCGAAGCGGCCCAGAACTCCCCTTCGACGAGCGACTCGCGCGACACGATCGGGCTGATCGCGTCGTAGAACGCGAGATTTCCGGCGCCCAGGATGTCCTCGATCCGGCGGGCGAGGGCGTCCGACGTCAGGGGCCCGGTGGCGACGATCGTCACCTCGCCGGGGACGAGCTCCTCGCGCTCTTCGCGCACGACCGTGATGGAGGACTCCGCCTCCACCGCCTCGGTCACCAGCTCCGCGAACCGCTCGCGGTCGACGCCGAGCGCCGATCCGGCCGGAATGCGCGCCGCGCGGGCGATCTCGAGGAGCCGGCAGCCGAGCCGCTCGAGCTCGGCCTTGAGGAGCCCGTGCGCGTTCTCGACGTCCGTGGACTTGAACGAGTTCGAGCACACGAGCTCGGCGAGCCGGTCGGTCCGGTGGGCCGGCGTGGCGGCCGCGGGCCGCATCTCGTAGAGGAGCGACGGCACCCCGAGCCGGGAGCACTGTAGCGCCGCCTCGCAGCCCGCCAGGCCGCCGCCGACGATCGTGACCCCGCTCACGGGTTCTCCGCCGGCCCTTCCTCGGGCACCGGTTCCCGCTTGTTCGATGCCTTCCTTCGCGATGCGGCCTTGCCCGACGCCTTCCTGGTCGACGTCTTCTTCCGCGCCGCCTTCTTGCGGGGCGCCTTCTTGCGGGGCGCATCGCCCGCCGCCTTGCCGCGCGGTCTGCGCCCGCCTTTCGCGGGCCCGCGCGCCGCCCGCTCCGCGAGGAGCGACACGGCCATGTCGAACGTCACGTCGTCGAGACCGACGCCCTTGGGGATCGAGGCGTTGGTCTGGCCGTCGCTGACGTAGGGGCCGTAGCGGCCTTCGCGGAGCTCGATCGGCGCACCGGTCACGGGCGAGGGGTCGAACGTCCGGATCGGCTCGGCGCGGGCGGTTCCGGCCCGGCGCTTGGGCTGGGCGAGAAGCGCGAGCGCCTGCTCGAGCGTCACGTCGAGGGAAGAGAGGTCCGGGGGCAGCGAGCGCGTGTCCTTGCCGCGCTTGATGTACTGCCCGTACCTGCCGACGTGGGCCTCGACCGGCTCGCCCGTCCCCGGGTCCCGGCCCAGCTCGCGCGGGAGCGACAGGAGCCGCACCGCGGTCGCGAGGTCGATCGAGGCCGGATCCATCCCGCGGAGGAGCGAGGCGCGCTTGGGCTTGCCGTCTCCGTCCGCATCCCCGAGCTGGACGTACGGCCCGTAGCGCCCCGTCTTGAGATAGACGGGCTGGCCCGTCTCGGGGTGCCGTCCCAGCGGCTCCTCCGCCAGCTCCCCCTGCCGCAGGAGCTCCGTCGCCAGATCGAGCGTGAGCTCGTCCGGCGGCAGGTCCTCGGGGAGCGACGCTCGCCGCCCTTCGCCCTGCTGCAGGTACGGTCCGTACCGCCCGACCCGCACGACTACCGGCTCCTTCTCCCCCTCGGGGGTGCCGATCTGGATCGTGCATACGTCGCGCGCGTCGACCTCGTCCACCTTGCTCTCGAGGAGCTCCTTGAGGCCGGTGTCGCCATTCCCGAAGTAGAAGCGCCGCAGGTATTCGATGTGGCCGAGCTCTCCGCGGCTGATGGCGTCCAGCTCGTCTTCCATCCCGGCCGTGAACTCGTAATCGACCAACCCCGGCAAGTGCCGCTCCAGGAGCCGCACGACCGAGATCGCCACCCACGTGGGGACGAGCGCGTTCCCCTTCTTGAACACGTACTCGCGCTCCTGGATCGTCTCCAGGATCGAGGCGTAGGTGCTGGGCCTCCCGATGCCGAGCTGCTCGAGAGCCTGGACGAGCGAGGCCTCGGTGTAGCGCGGAGGGGGCTGGGTCGTGTGGCCCTTCACCTCGAGGGCGAGGCACTCGAGCGCCTGGCCCTCGCGGACCGGCGGCAGCAGCGTCTCCTGGTCCGCCAGCTCGGCGTCGGGATCGTCGCTCCCCTCCACGTACGCCCGCAGGTACCCGGGGAAGTCGATCGTCTTTCCGCGCACCTCGAACGTCGCGCCTCCCCCTTCGATGGTGATCGTCACGCGCCGGCCTCGCGCGTCCGACATCTGGCTCGCCACCGTGCGCTTCCAGATCAGCTCGAAGAGGCGGAACTCCTCGGCCGAGAGCTCCCCCTCGAGCGCCTCCGGCAGCTCGAACGGATGGCCGGCCGGGCGGATCGCCTCGTGGGCCTCCTGGGCGTTCTTTACCTTCGACTGGTAGACCCTGGGCTGAGCGGGCAGGTAGGCATCCCCATACTCCGCGCGCACCAGGTCGCGCGCGGCTTCGATCGCGACCTGAGCCAGGTTCGTGGAGTCGGTCCGCATGTACGTGATGTGCCCGTTCTCGTAGAGGCTCTGGGCGATTCGCATCGTCCGCCGCGCGGAGAAGCCGAGCTTGCGGTTCGCCTCCTGCTGGAGCGTGCTGGTCGTGAAGGGCGGCGCGGGCCGCGAGGTGTACGGCTTCTCCTTGACCTCCGTGACCCGGAACGCGGCACCCTCGAGACGCTCGGCGAGGGCCGCCGCGCCGGCCTCGTCGAGGAGCAGGAGAACGTCCTCGGACTTCGGGCGCCCCGTGGCGGAATCGAAGTCGCGGCCCGTGGGGACGCGCTTGCCGTCCGCCGCGACGAGGGCCGCCTCGAACGTCTCGCCGGACGGGCGCGCGGCGGACTCCGCTCCCCCGTCGTCGCCGGGGCGGAAGCGGCCGAGCAGGTCGTGCCAGCTCGCTGAGCGGAACCGGCGGCGCTCCCGCTCGCGCTCGACGACGAGCCGGACGGCGACGCTCTGGACGCGTCCCGCCGACAGCTTGGGGCCGATCTTGCGCCACAGGAGCGGGGACACCTCGTAGCCGTAGAGCCGGTCGAGGATGCGCCGCGCCTCCTGGGCGCGGACCAGCCCCTCGTCGATGCCGCGCGGGCTCTCCAGCGCCCGCTCGATCGCCTCGCGGGTGATCTCGTGGAAGACGAGCCGGCGGACCGGGACGCGCGGCTTGAGGAGCTCGGTCAGGTGCCAGCTGATCGCCTCGCCCTCGCGGTCCTCGTCGGTCGCCAGCCACAACGTGTCGGCGCCCTCGAGGAGCCGGCGCAGCCGCGTGATCTGCTCGGACTTGCCGGGCACCGTCACGTAGATCGGCTCGAACCCCTCGTCCACGTTGACCCCGAGCCGCGCCCATGGCTCGCCCTTGAACCGGGCCGGCACTTCCTTGGCCCCGCGCGGCAGGTCCCGCACGTGCCCGATCGAGGCCTCGACCACGAACTCCGGGCCCAGGTAGCGCTCGATCGTGCGCGCCTTGGCCGGCGACTCGACGATCACCAGGTTCGGCGCGCCGGACCCCCGGCGAGCGCCCGGGCGGGCGGACTTGGATGTTCGTTTCGCGCTCATGGAAGTCCTAAGCTATCATACGCTTCCGAATCCCGCCCACCGACCCCTGCCGCGCTACCCGGCACGGAGGTCGGTCAAAACGGTCGAGCTGCAAGGCGCGCGAGGAGTCCTTTCCGAGACGTGGTGATTCCCACGTCGCAGGAAAGGCGACGAAGCGCAACGCAGCAGATCGGCCGTTTTCACCGACCTCCCCTAAAGGAAACGGGGCGCCCTCAGGCGCCCCGTTCTCGTCTGCCACTCGTTCGCTGGTTTCCCGCGGGAATCAGCCGCCGCCCCCGCCGCCCCCGCCGCCGGCGTCGCCGCCTCCTTCATCGGGCGCCGCGATCAGCTCGCCGGTCACGTCGAAGGTGACCGGGCCGGTGCCCGGAGCGATCGCGACCACCGCGTTATGGCCTACCGTGGGCCCGAAGAGCGAGTTGGTGGCGAAGCCGAACGCGTCGGTGAACGTCGTGAAGGCGAACATCGTGCCGCCGCCGTCCGACACCCGCCACTGGACGGCCACTCCCGATACCGGCGTGCCGAAGGCGTCCCGCGCCTGGACCACGAACGGGTTCGGATCCCGCGTCCGGTTGAGAGGCGACCCGGCCGGGAACAGCGTGTCGATCGGCACCGTCTGGTCGTCGCCCGAGATGATGATGAGCTGAGAGGCCCGCGCGCTGGGCAGCGCGTTGGCCGTGAAGTTGACGGTCTGCTCGGACTGCGCGCCGGCCGGGCCGATCAGCGCGGTCGCGCTGACCGTGTGGCCGCCGGCCAGGGTGCCGAGGCGCAACCAGGCGCGCGCGGTGCCCGCGGCGTCGGTCTGGACCACCACCTGGTGGCCGCTCTCGCCGGGTGTCCCGCCGCCACCACCCCCGAAGGCGCTCGGATCGGTGGCCAGCTTGGCGGAGTCGCCCTGCGCGAACTGGATCGTGAACGTCACCGGAATCGAGTCCACCGGCAGGCCGTCGGGGTTCCGCACCTGGACCGTGAACGGCTGGGGCAGGATCGCGCCCACCGTCGCGGACTGCGTGTCCCCGCCGAGCTTCACGAACGTGGCGCCCTGGTTCGGGTCGCTCGCCACCTCGATCGCGAACGTGATCGCGTCCGCGCCGCTGCGCGCCTGGACCAGGACCGTCCCCGCGGACAGCGGGACGAACACGACCTGCGTGTAGCCCTGGTCGTTCGTCAGCGTGCTGTCGGAGGTGAAGAAGCCCGCCCCGGAGACGAGCTCGTACTCGACCACCGCCGAGCGCAGCGGGCGCCCTTCGGGACCCAGCACGCGGGTCTCGAGCACGAGTCCCAAACCGGATCCGAGCGTGGCCCCCAGCTGCACCGGGGTCACGGGGATCAGGCTCGTGGGCATGGCGTCGGGCGAATCCGGCGCCGTGGGCGGCGCCTCGACGCAGCCCGTCAAGGCGAGCCAGGCCCCGAGCGCGAGCGCGACGGCCAGGCGATGGCGGTGGGACGACGTTCTGTTCACGATCGTGCTCCTTTCCTAACCGGTGGTGCCGCGGACGGCTTCCACGCGGCGGTATGCCTGATACATGCCCTGCGCGCAGAGCGGCAGGTAGATCTCGCTGGCGGCCATCTCGACGGTCGTGTAGATCGGCACGCCGCGGAAGTTGCCGACCGCGATAAGGTCGCGCGGGTCGATGCGCCTGATCGCTCCGAACTCGATCCATTGCTCGCCGTTGTGGATGATCGTGTCGTCACCGCGATACCAGGACTGATCCTCGAGGCAGACGAGCGTGACGATCTCGCTCTCCTCCCGGTCGATGGGAACGATGTACGGCGTTACGAAGATCAACAGGTCCCGCTTCTCGGTTCGCGTGCGCTCCGTGCGGAAGAGCCCGCCCAGGACCGGGATGTCCTTGAGGAGCGGAATGCCGCTCCGCACCGTGGACACGTCCTGCACCGTCAGTCCGCCGATCACCGCCGTTTCCCCGTCGTCGACGAGGATCTGGGAGTTCGCGCGCTGGGTGTTGAACGTGACCCCGACATCCGGATCGTTGACCGCCACGCCCGAGCGCTCGGCGCGCAGCTGCATGAGAACCTTGCCGTTCGACGTGATGTGCGGCGTGACGTTCAGGATGATGCCCGTCTCGATCAGCTGAACCGTGGCCCGGGCTTCGGGCGAGTCGGCGCCGATGTCGAGGACGCGGATGGGCGTTCGCTCTCCGACGAAGATCTCGGCCGGCAGGTTGTTCAGTACCGTCGTCTGGGGCTCGGCCTGGATGTCGGCCATCTCCCGCTGCTCGAGCGCCTGGAGCAAACCGCCCACGTTCAGGCCGGATGCCAGGGTTCCGATCGAGAGGTCGAGGAACGGATCGGCGATCGTGCCCTCGGTGTTGGCCAGGACGTGCGTGTCGACGGTGAAGTCGCGCAGGTTCTCCATGCGCCACTTCACGCCCAGCTCACGAAGGTCGACCTTGTTTACGAACACGATCTTGGCCTTGATCGTGACCTGCGGGGTCTGGACGTCGAGCTCGCGGATGATCCCCACGAGCTGCTGGACGCGACTCGGCACGTCGGTGATGACCAGCGAGTTGGTCTTGGCGTCGGCCTGGACGGCACCCCGCTCGCTCTTGAGCGGCTCGAGCACCGCCACCACATCCTGCGACGCGATGAAGTTCAGCATGATCACCTCGGTCACGAGGTCGACCAGCTTCTCCGTCTCGGCCAGGTTGGCCACCGAGTCGACGCGGATGATCCCGCCTTCGACACGCACCTCGAGGCCGTTGGCCCGCATCAGCGTCACCAGCGCCTCGTCCCATGGCTGATTGCGGATGTCGGCGGTCACGTTGACGTCGACGACCCCCGCTCCGGCCACGATCGAGTAGCCGGACACCTCGCCGAAGGCCCGCACGACGGTTTCGATGTCGGCGTTCTGGAACGAGAGCGAGATCGGCGCCCCTTCGATGCCCGGCAGGCCGGGCTCCTGGATGTCGGGCTGGGCATAGGCGTACTCCGTCTCGGCGGCCGCCCGCATCACCACGCCACCCTCCGGTACCACGACGACCGGCTGCGCCACCGCGACGGGAGCTCCCGCGGCCGCCACGTAGGTACCGAACGACTCCGTGGGATTGTCGAACGTGACGTAGAGGTTGGTGCCCTCCTGGTAGACCGCGTACGAGGCCACGCCGGTGAGCGCGAAGTCGAACCGCACCCGATCGGGCGAGGGCTGGCTCACGACGGCGTACCGCACGCCGCCGCGATAGATGTCGTCGTACTGCCGCAGCGCCAGCCCGGGCTGCGCCGCCTGGAGCTCGATCGACAGGTGCGGCGGGAGCGGCTGGAACTCGTCCCGATAGCGGATCGCGCCGTCCGTCTCGATGACGACCTGCGTCGTTTCGCCCGCGCTCAGGACGCGGAAGTTCGTCACCGTGGTGGGCTGCTGCGCGAGCGAGGCGGCGGGACCCGCCAACCCGGCCAGGACCACCAGCAGGGCGCTGAGCTTGGTAGCATGATGCACCACACTTCGATCGATCATGGCGTCTCCTCGCTGCGTTCGAGTCGCAGTACTTCGCGTCGAACGGTTCCGTACTCCTCCACCTCGAATACCGCCGATTGCGGCTGGATCTGTACGAGTCGCGCCCCGCCGATGCGCTCGCCTACGCGCAGGAAATGGCCGCGCCTGGTCGGATCTTCGAGCACCACCAGGCTGTTGCCCGGGGAGCCGAGGAAGACGCCGGTCAGGCGCAGCGTTTCGAACCGCGGCCCGGACTCCGGACTGCTCTCGAGCGTCAGCGGGTCGAAGGGGTCGCGCCGGGTCTCGCCGTCGTAGATGGCGGGTGCGAGCGCCGAAGTCGGGACGAACGCGGTGACCGAATCGCCTACCACGACCTGCGCGCCCACGAGCCCGGGCACGAGGAGGCACAGGGCGGCCGCACCGCCGGTCACGAAGCTTCGAGCGTCAGCTCTCATCGCGGACCTCGTCGACGGCCCCGGTAGCCACCGGGTCCCCGTCGGGAAGCGCGGACATGCCGTCGCGGATGGCGGTCGGCACGTAGGTCGACAGCCGCATCGTCGCCAGCACCTCGTACTCGGGTGCCGGCGCGTCCTCGGCGGAAGTCGTGGGCTGGGGCGTCGGCGGCGCCGACGTCAAGCCCTGCACCGCGCCGAGCTCGGACTGCAGCAGCTCGCTGACGGTCGGGCGCACCACGCGCTGGAAGCTCACCACGCTCGCCAGGAAGCGACCCACGTCGTGATAGTCTCCCTGCACCTGGACGTCGTACGGTATCTCGACGAGGGACTCGCCCGGGATCTCGGGGAGCGGCGCGAAGTTGACGATCTTCACGTCGTTCTCGATGGCCGCGAACGCGACCTCCTCGAGGAGCGTCGGCACCTCGGCGTCCGAGGGGAGCAGGGTCTCGTACTCCGCCAGCCTCACCTGATACTCGGCCTCTCTCTGCTCGAGCTCGCGCAGCCGCGCCGGCTGCGTCAGCGCCCGGGCCTGGTCGTTGTAGCTCTGGATCGTCGCCAGACGATCCTCGAGCACGATCCGCTCCTCGCGCAGCGGGCTGTACAGGTATTGCCAGAACGCGTACGTAAGGCCGAGGAGCAGCAGGGTGAACAGCACCGCGCGCTGTCTCTCGGGGGAGTCGAGCCCGAATGCCATCTCAGTCGACCACGATCCCGAAGTCTTCGAGCAGGAAGACCGACCCCAGGTCGTAGAGCCTGCCCGATCCGACGGTCAGGCCATCCAGGAACGGGAGCACCTGACCGTTGTAGAGGAACACCACGCGCACGTCGGCGAAGATCAGCGGCGACGGCAGATCGAAGGGATTGGTGGGCGGCGTCTCCTCCGCCTCCTCGGCGTCGTAGCCCGGGAAGACGAAGGCCTCGACGATGCCGTCCTCCCCCGAGATCCCGATCACGTCGGGACCCTCGTACCTCCTCTGCTGGGCTCCGCCGCCTCCTCCCTGCTCGGGCGGCGGCGCCTCGACCACCATCCGCACGCCGGGCACCGGCGTCCGGGAATCGCTCGAGGCGAAGACCTGCACGCGCACGAGCGCCATGTTGGCCTGGTTCTGGATCTCGTCGGGATCGTTGAAGTCGCAGGCACCACCGCCGAGGAGCAGGATCGCGCTAGCGAGCGCGACGGCGACCCTCGTCTGGCGGATGCGATGTGCGCGGATCATGGCTGAACCTCCGTGGCTGCAGCTGTGTCGGGCGGGGCGATCACCACCGTCGTGTCGGGCGGCGAGATCACCACCGGATCGAAATTCTCGAACGTGGCTAGCAGGGTGAACGTCTGGACGGGCATGTCCTGCCGCAGCGCCCGCGTCACTCCCACGAGGCGCACGGCGCGGAGCTCCGGCGACGCCTCCAGCCCCCGCATGTACGCGGTGATGGCGGGGTTGGAGAACGTGGCCCCGGCGATGCGGATCTCTTCGGGCGGGAGGTCCTCCTGGTTGACCGCCTCCAGCCACGTATAGTCCGGAAGCTGTCGCGAGAGCGTCTCCAGGAGTCGGATCCAGTACAGGCGCCCGTCGACGACTTCCTCGAGGACGTCCACGCGCGCGACGAGCTGCGATTGCACGTCTTCGAGCGCGCGGACGCGGGCGATCTCGGTGTGGAAACGCGCCGAGTCCGCCTGCGCGACCTCGATGGCGGCTCGCGCCTCGCTGATCCCGCGGCGCGTCTGGTAGTAGAGGAAGACGGCCACCAGCAGGACCACGAGCCCCACGAGACCGACCAGCACCGACGGCGATGATCCGATCCATTCCGGCCGCGGAACGCGCACGGTCGGGATCCGGCTCGCCCTCGGCTCCTTTTCCTTCTGTCCCGGTGTCAGGTTGATGCGCGGCATCCGGTCTACAGCCCCTTTCCCCTGAGGCCCAGACCGACGGCGACGGCGAGGACCGATGGGCCCCCGTGCTCCGCCACCGCGCGCGCGACTTCCGCGGTCGTGGCGACGCCGCGCAGCGGATCCAGGACCGTGACCTTGGTTCCCAGCCGCCGCTCGATCGCCTCTCCCAGACCCGGAAGCTGGGCGCCTCCCCCTGACAGCACGACCTCGTCGAGCCTGCCCTGCGACGTCTCGCCGCTCATGAGGATCGAGCGCGCGCGCTCGACGGGCGCCACCAGGCTCTCGATCGGCTCCTTCAACGCCTCGCGTGAGGCCGTGTCCATCTCGCCCGGCTGCCGGAGGCGCGTCTCCGCCTCGTCGAGCGCGATGCCGAGCTCCTTCACCAGCGCCTCGGCGAAGCGGCGCGTACCGATCGCCAGGTCGCGGGTCAGCACCGGGCTCCTCTGCTCCACCACGCTCAGGTTCGAAATCTCGCGGCCGATGTTGACGAGGCAGAAGCTGCCGTACGCGGCGTGGTCGTAGGCCCGCTCGAAGGCGGTCTGGACGGCGAAGGAATCGACGTCGATCACCGCGGTGTCGAACCCCGCCTCCTCGAGGAGTCGCATCCGCGTCTCCACCAGGTCCATCTTCGCGGCCACGAGAAGGACGTCCATCTGGAGCCCGTCGCTCTCGGGGTCGAGGACCTCGAAGTCGAGGCTCACGCTGTCCATGTCGAAGGGGACGTGTTGCTCGGCCTCCCAGCGGATGACCTTCCGGGCCTCGGCGTCGCGCATGCGGTCCATCTTGATCCGCTTCACGATGACGTCGCGGCCGGAGACCGCCGTGGCGGCGGCGCGTGCCTTGATGTCCAGGCGCTCGCGGAGAGCGCGGACGGCATCGACGACCACGCGGTAGTCCATGATCTCGCCGCCCACTATCGCGTCGTGCTGGAGCCGTTCGATGCCGAGAGCGCCGATGCGGGGCGTCCCCGACCCGTTCTCCAGAGTCAGCATCTTGACCTGGCCGGAGCCTAGGTCGATCGCGACCGTGCCTCGCGACTTGCCGAACATCGATGCACCCTCGTGCCGGCGTGGCCTGAAGGATTTCTGACCCTTGTCAGAAATCTGACACACTTCCGGGAAGCCCAGCAGAATGCGACTGGGGGAACTGCAGATCCCGGATTGTCACGCGGGCATGCCTGCTTTCCCGCGCGCTTGCGGATGGGAATCCGCTAGGGCGCAAGAGTGGTGCCAGACCCTGAATCGAGTGCTCCCCCTCAGCGGACCTCGCGCCAGGCGACTATGCGCCAGTCCGCCTCTCGCGGCTCGGCCCAGGCCTCCAGCTCGCGCGCGGCGCTTCCGGCCAGCCCGCGCGACAGCAGATGGAGCCGGCCGGCGGCCGGGGACCAGTGGGTGGCCCACGAGCCCGAAGCTGAGGCTCCCAGCACGCTATCCGCGCTCGCGGCTCGCAACGGGTCGCGGCGCAACGCGGCCAGCGCCTCGGCGAGACCGGCCTCGGCGGCGCCCAGGGCGGCTGCGTGCTCCCCGTGCCGGATGGCCAGCCGCAGGTCGACGACCGCCCCGACCGATGCCGATAGCGCGAGGGCGCTGAGCGCGACCAAGGCCCAGAGGACCACGACGAGCGCGCTGCCCCGCCGGCTGCGCGCGACCGCGGTCAGGGATTCCGCCGCGAGGCCGCCCACTCGGCAACCGGCGGCGCGGCGCCGTCCGGATCGGGCAGGGCGAAGCGCAGGACGACCGTCCGCACGGCCATCGGCGGCGGGTTCGGCCCCAGGTCTGCCCCCGCCCCGTCGCGGAAGGAGAACCGGGCGGAATCCGGCCACGCCGCGGCAATGCGTGGCCCCCCGTTGATGCCGCGCCGGAACACGCCGGGACCGATCGCGTACGCCAGGCGCTCGTTCGGATTCGAGGTCGTGGGCACGATGGCGCCATCGCCGTTCCAATCGGCCGAGAACTCCATCGTGTCGGGACCCAGCCGGGATACTCCAGCGCCTGATGTCCCGCCAGGATCGAACCCCACCCCACGCCAGTCCGCCGCCCACTGTGTCACCGCCGCCCGCGCCTCCTGCCACGCCGCCTCGGAGGCGGCGATGCTCGCCACCGCGCGATTCCCGGCCGCGCACAGGGCGAGCGCGGCCCCCGTCACGATGAACCCGATCGTGGCCGACACGACCAGCTCGAGCGTCGTCGTCCCCGCGCGTCCGGAAGGAAGCGGGATGCGCCTCGCGCGTCTACGGTCCACAGCCGACACCTCCGGTCACGACGCGAAGGCTCGACAGCGAGGCCCGTGGCGTGCCGACGTCCGCCGGCAGGACGGAAACGCGGGCGGACTCCACGCAGTCGGCAAGCGCGCCCGTCTCCCACTCCAGCGTCCCTCGCCACGCGCCGGAGGCGATCGCACTCTGCCCCGATCCATCCCCTAACGCGGGTCCCGCGCGCCAGCTCTCGAGCCAGGTCTCGGCTACGGCCAGGGCGACTCCGGAAGACGCCGCCATCCGCCGCGCCTTCTGCGCCTGCCCGATGCCTCCCGCCAGCGCTAGTGCGCCAACCGCCAGGAGGAGCAGCGCGACGACGACCTCGACCAGCGACTCGCCGCGCTCGCTCACAGGCTCGACACGGCGCCGCTCGGCGCCACGCGGATCCCGTGCCACTTCCCTTCGGGATCCACCGCCGGTCCGATCCACGTCGTGCTGAACAGGTCGGCCGTGCCGCGCGCCGTGAACGGAATCGACTGGCGGTTGGCACTTGTCCGAATCGCGACCGAGTCGGGGACGCGGCGAGCGAGGAGCACCATTCCACCGGCGTCGTTCGCCTCGTAGGCTCCGGCCACGGTGTCGATCGCGACCGTGACCGTCGTCCCGCGCAGGATGGCGTCCATGCGGACGCGGGCTAGATCGGCTCGCAGCTGCCGCGCCGCGCTCAGCGCCGCGTAGCGCCGGTTCGCCCGGCCGACGTCCGGAGCCGCCGCGGACAGGAGAACGCCGAGCACGAACAGGACGATGAGTACGTCCACCAGAGCATATCCGGAGCGCGCGCACGATCGCCGCACGTGTGTCCTCGCGAGGGTGGCGGAGCGGGCCGAGCGCCGAGGGCGCAAGCGGCGGGCCGGCGAATCGTACGGGAGGGGGCGGCCGCCGAACTACGCCACGGGCGCCGAAAATCGTCGATGGATCGACAGCGGGATGGGAGCGGTACGCCGTCTAGCAGTTGACCACGGCGCCATTGGCCGAGGACAGGCACCAGGTCTCGCTGCTCGCCGCGTGATTCGCCGACATCTCGTATCCGCCCGCGTCGGCGGAGACGACCGTGACGGTCACGTTGTCGGTTCCGGCGAACCCGGCGTCGAGATCGGTCTGGTCGGCGTACGTCTGATTCGTCGAGTAGAAATCTTCCTGGAAGATGGCCGCGTTCTTGAGGTCGCTCTTTGCGGCGGCGTCGCCGGATTTGGAGCGCATGTAGGGATACGACGCGAGTGCGATCGTCGCGAGGACGCCGATGACCAGCATCACGATCAACAGCTCGATCAGCGAGAACCCTTTCTGATTCATTCCCTTCCGTCCGCGGAGGTGGATGCGCCGGGCCCACCCGTATCTACGCAAGGCATAGGCCATATCATGGTGTTCAGTGGTGGTCAAACGGGTCACC
This sequence comes from Gemmatimonadota bacterium, assembly GCA_035699465.1. Taxonomy (GTDB): domain Bacteria; phylum Gemmatimonadota; class Gemmatimonadetes; order JACCXV01; family JAHWKZ01; genus JAICNR01. Next base: position 25,883 of record DASSPT010000011.1, on the reverse strand, counting down.
GTTCCGGCTCCCATGGCGAAAGGCGGCCCGCCCGGTAGATCCAGACCTCTCTGTCGGGCATCTGCCGCACCAGGGCCCGGTTCTGTTCCCGCAGGTCCCGCGCGAAGACGAGCGGCCCCGCGAGGGCGGGGTCGTCGTCGGCCAGATGGGGGGTGAAGAGCGAGTACCCCGCCTCGTCGTATCCGATCTCGTCCAGGCATTCCGCCGTCAGCCGGCTGCCGGGGCGGAACCGCGCAGTGGGATCGCCGGCGACCTCGACCAGGACGAGGGAGTCCCGTCCGACCGTGGCGGCCGCGAGCGCCGCCTCGAGCTCCGGCGGACTCCACGACTCGTCGCGCGCTCGCCGAACGATCCCGTCGAGCTGGCACAGATCGGCCTGTCGGTACGCCTTCTCGACCGAGGACGCCCCCGCGCCGAGACCGCGGAGGCTGGCGATCACCCGGCTCCCCCAGCTCTCCGAGACGAACACGAGCCCGCGCTCGATCCCCGCCGCATGCGCCGCCTCGACGAGATCGAGCTTCATGCTCCCCATGCTCGTCCGGTAGATGAGAAACCTCGCCGGTATCCCGTAGGCGACCGCGTAGAGGCCGGCCAGCAGCAACGTGAGGTACGCCCAGCTGCGGAGGTCGACGGTCGGGAAGCCGCCGGGCTTCCAGCTGCGCCCCCTCAGCCGACGCGCACCCTCGACCAGCGCGCGCGCCGTCAGCGGCAGGAGGAATGCGACGGTCACGTGCACGAACCGCGGGCCGAGGAACGTGTCGCGATGCCAGTAGAAGACGTTGGCGGCCGGCACGGCCAGGAACGCGGCCACGAGCAGGACGTCCCACCGCCGCGTCAGCCAGCCCGCGGCCAGCGCGACGCCGAGCGGCCACAGAGCGGGGATCGGCCATTCGAACAGAAAGACGCCGAGGAGCGACAGGTCGAGGAGCGCGTTGCGGAGGCCCGCCGCGGGCGTGTGCGGCTCGCCCCACGGCCCTTCATGGAAGCCGAGGCCGTGCGAGGACCCCCACAGCTCGATGTACCCGGGCCGAAGGGCATGTCCGGTCGTGGCGGCGTTGAACGCGAGGTAGATCGAGGCGACGGCGAGGAAAGCCGCGCCGAACGCGGCGATCGGCAGCCACCGCCGCGCGCGCACGCAGTCCGCCGCGAGCGCCGCGCCGAACACGGCGCCGATGGCCAGCGCTTCGACCGGCCGGCTCAGGAACGCTGCGCCGAGGACCGCTCCGGCGGCCGCCAGAGAGCCCAGGCGCCCGGCCGCCTCCCAGCGCGCGTAGCAGTACAGAAACCCGCATACCGCGGCCAGGGACGAGACGTGGCTCATGAAGCTCGCGCCCATGAAGAAGAAGAAGGGCGCGAGCACGGTCAGGAGGAGCGTCACGCCCGCCGTCGGCGCATCGTACGCGCGCCGCGCGAAGCCGTGGAGGAGCGCCGCCGCCGCGAGGCTCAGCGCGATCGGCACGAGCCATGGAGCTCCCGCCAGGACGCCCATCGCGAGCAGCGCGGAGTGACCCGGCGGGTACTGGGAATACCAGCGCCCGTCGTCCACGATCATGTGCTGGGTGACGAAGAACTGCGGCGCCGAGGGCGCCGGCGCGGCGACGTCCCCGGCCGCGAAGATCTTCGCCTGGAAGAGCTGGATGACGCTGTCGACGAGTTGCGGGCGGTGCTCGAAGGCGAGCGTCGAGACGAGCACCAGGATCCCGGCGAGGAGGGCCAGGAAGAGGAGCGTGTGCCGGGCACCGCCACCCCCCGCGAACCGGGAGGCGAGGGCCTCGAGAGCGCGAAGCGCGCGTCCGGGAAGCGCCCGGGCCAGGAGCCAGCCGACGCTGCCGAAGATCGCCAGCCCGAGCGCCCACTCGGCCGGGCCGATGTACGCGCTGTCGGCACGAAACTCGCCCGCCATCGTTCCCAGCGGCAGGAGAGGGATCGCCAGCAGGAGGATGCCGGCGGCGAGCGTCAGCAGTCGCGACGGCTTCAGAGTCGCCGGTCCTCCGGCTCCGACGCCCCGCTCGCCAGCCCTACCCGCTCGGCCACCACGTAGAGCGGCCGCCGCTTCACCTCGTCGTAGATCCGGCCCGTGTATTCGCCGATGATGCCGATCGTCACCAGGATCACGCCGCCCAGGAACAGCACCGACGTCATGAGGGACGCCCAGCCGAGGATCGCGCGATCGGTGAACAGCCGCAGGTAGAGGATCGCGGCCATGAGGAGGAACGCGGCCAGCGAGACGATCAGCCCCAGCAGGGTAGCGAGGCGGAGCGGCAGGTTCGAGAACGAGAAGATGCCGTCGAAGGCGAGGCGGAAGAGGCGCGCGACCGAGACGCGCGGCGCGCCCGACCAGCGGGCGTCGCGCTCGTACTCGACGGCCGTCTGGCGGAACCCGACCCAGGACCGAAGTCCCGCCAGGTAGCGGTTCCGCTCGGGCATCCGCAGGAGCTCGTCGACGACGCGCCGGTCGAGGAGCGAGAACACGCCCGCCTGAAGCGGCATGTCGCCCTCCGCAGCGAGCAGGCGCATCACGCGGTAGAACGCGCGAAACGCGACCCGTCGCGGCCACGACTCCTTGCGCCGGGTCTTCACCGTCTGGACGACCTCGTTCCCTTCGCGCCACTTGGCGAAGAGCGCGGGGATCATCTCGGGAGGGTCCTGGAGATCGCCGTCCATGAGGACGATCGCGCGGCCCGTCGCGTGGGCGAGGCCGGCGGTCACCGCCGCCTGGTGCCCGAAGTTGCGCGAGAGCCGCACCAGCCTGAAGCGCGGGTCCACGGCGTGGCGCTCGGCGATCCACCGTGCGCTTCCATCCGTCGAGCCGTCGTCGACGAAGACGACCTCCGCGTCGGCGAGCTCGCCGGCGAGGGACTCCTCGATCCGCCTGGCGAGCTCGGGCAGAGTGTCGATCTCGTCCTTGATGGGGATGACGATCGACAGCACAGGGCTCGATCCGTCGCTCATTGCGGGCGGTCCTCCGGCTCGGGTGCGGGACTTCCGATCGGATAGATGGCGACGAGCGGCACGCCCTGCAACTCCACGCTGTGGACGGGACGCGCGGTCCGCACGAGCTCCGCGAGCGCGGGGTACATCATCCCCTGCCGCATCTGGACGAGCGCCCAGCCGGCCTCTTCGGGCCGCACGACCAGCTTCAGGTCCGGCCTCAGCCTGCCCCACCCCTGCTGGAACTGAAGTCCCAGGCCATCCCCGAAGACGAACACGGCAGCTCCGGGCGGCAGGTTGTCGTTCATCCAGGCGAGCGTGGGGCCCGTATAGGTGTCCATCCAGTACGTCGTCTCGAGGCCGAGCGCCTCGGCGCCCCGCACGCTTCCCACCACCTCCGAGTAGTACGCGAGCTCGTAGGGATGAATCCACGCCAGCTGGACAGCGGCGGGACCGAGCCCCAGCCCGAGCAGCGCCGCGCGGTACCAGCCGCGGACGAGGCGCCAGGCCCGATCGAGTCCATGGCCCGCCAGGATCCCGAGGAACGGGAAGACGACGATGAACAGCCGCGCTCCGTCATGGTGCGGCGCGCCCGGCATCAGCATCGTCAGCCAGAAGAACGCCACCGTTCCCGCCGCGAGGACCGCCAGCGGGTCGAGCCGCCTCAGTCCGGCGACGGCGCCGCCAGCGGCGAGCGCGAGGATCCCCAGGGGGACGACGGCGACCGTCAACACGAAGACGTGGTGCCAGGGCACGGAGAACTGGTACACGCGCCCCAGGTAGTACGTGGCGATCGGGGCCCAGTCGGCGCGCGTCAGGCTCTCGGCGATCCAGCGTCGGATGAAGAACACGGGATCGAACCACAGCATGGGATTGAGAACGAAGAAGACGGCGGCGCCGGCGAGCGCAGCCACGGGAACGCCGCGCGCGGTCGCGCGTGGATCCCGCCACAGTCCCCATGCGGCGAGGGGTACGATCGCCAGGAGCCCCGTGAACTTGGTGCCCGCCGCGAGCCCCCAGGCGATCCCCACGATGACCCATCCGTACCGTCCCTTGCGCTCGATGGCCCACCAGCCGGCGGCGCTGGCCGCCAACCAGAACGCCATGAGCGGCGTCTCGGTCGCGCCCAGATGGGCGTGCCCGAAGAGCCGCGGCATGAGCAGGATCGAGAGCGCGGCCCCGAGTCCCGCGACACCGCCCCACGCCGCCGCCACCCAGCGGAACGCGAGCGCGATCATCCCCGCGAACAGGAGCGCCGGGGCGAGCCGGAAGCCGGCGAGTTCGCCGATCGCCCGGTGCGTCGCCCACCACGTCAGCCCCATGAGTTCCTTGTAGACCGGCGGGTGGGGATTGTGATAGTGGTCCCGGTCCCAGGCCTCGAAGACCGCCTCGCGGTCCAGGGCCGCGGACGGGTCGGTCAGGAGCGTACCGAGCCATTCGAGCTGGAGCTGGGACGAGCCGAAGTACGGGGGCTCGTCCCAGGTGATGCCGGGGTCGGTCAGCGTCAGGCCGACGAGCGCGAGCGTGAGGGCGAACAGGCCCCACGCCGCCGCGGCCCGATGGTCGTCGAGCCAGCTCATCGTCCCTGCGGGCGGAGGACCGCGGCGAGCGAGACGCCGAGCGGCAGATTCGCGCGCGCCAGCCAAGCCGCCTCGATCCGCTGCCAGCCCGCCAGCACGCGGTTCATCCAGGCCGGCGCCACGCCGAAGTCCGCGCGCTCCGCCGCCTCGCGCACGGCACCGCGCCGCTTCCAGGCGCGCACCGCCGCCGCCGGCAGGAGCAGGGCGCCGAACGTGTACGTGAGCAGAACCGGCGACAGGCCCGCTTCCGCGATCCGCGCCTCGAGCGCGGCGCGCGTGTAGCGGCGGACGTGGTGCATCGCCTCGTCGTGCGGCGACCACATGCGCGGATGCGCGGGCACGTGGACGACCGCGAAGCCCGTGGGCTTCAGCACCCGGCGAATCTCGGCGAAGACAGCCGCGTCTTCGGGGACGTGCTCGGCGACGTCGAGGAGGAAGACCCGGTCGACGCTGGCGGTCCCGAACGGCAGCGCGCGCGCGTCCGAGCGCGCGAGCAGCGCGCCGCTCTTGTCGCGCGCGTGGCGCAACGCGTCCTCGTGGTCGTCGATCCCGACCGCCACCGCGCCGGCACCGAACCGCTCGAGAACCGCCCCGGTGCCGCACCCCACGTCGAGGACGACGTCCCGCGGCCCGGGGTCCGCGATGCCGGCCCGATCGAGGAGCGCGGCGATCGCTTCCCGCTTTCCGCGGAACCACCAGTGGTACCGCTCCAGGCGATGCATCCGCCCGTACTCCTCAGGCTCCACGCCGGCCTCCCGCGACCACGAGTCCCAGGAGTGCGAGCAGACCGATCGCGCTGACCGCCGCGCCAGCCACGATCCGGCGCGGACGATAGTCGAATCGCACGAGGTGCACGCCGGGCTCCAGGTAGACCCCACGGAAGCGCCAGTTGACGCGCGCGACCGGCACGCGCCGTCCGTCCACCGTCGCCTTCCAGCCCGGATACCAGGTGTCGGTCAGGACGAGGAGAGAGTGCGTCGGCGATACGACGGAGAGCCGGACGGAATGGTTGTTCCCGTCGAGCCAGCGGATCCGGCCGGCGCCTGCCGTTCCCGGCCCGCGAAGCGGTCGCCCCTGGGACACGAACGCGATCCCGTGCGGGTCCTCGCCACCGGCGATGAAGCGGTTGAGTGCCGCCACGGAGTCGGGCTCCACCTCCACCCTGTCGACCAGGTACGCCCGGGGCAACGGGTCGGCCAGCCGGTAGCGGACGAGGCCGAGCTCGTCGATCGAAACGTCCGGGACGAGTCCCTCCGCCTCCATCGGCCGCTCGATCACCCAGGCGGTGCTCTGCAGGCGTAGGTAGCGGACCTGATGAGCGAGCGGAAGCTGCCGGAGGATCGCGTCCTCGGCGTCGTCGGTTCGGGGTGGGAACGGCTCCGCTCCGTCCTGGGCCAGGACACGGTGCGCCATGGCGAGGTTTCCACCCATTGCCTGTAACTGGTAGTACTGATGCGTTCCCGAAGCGATCCCGCGCATCGTGAACGAGAGCCCGGCCGGCTCCCCGAGCGGAGATGTCCGAATCCTGGCGTGGGTGCGAAGGGGTTCGATCGGCAGTCCATCGAGGACCGCCGGACGCTGTGCGTAGATCTCCGCCGCAGCCACCGGGGCGACCTGGATGTTCACGGTGGCCACGTCCGCCAGCGCGAGGAGCCCGAGACATCCCGCAAGGACGGGAAACGAGACCCGACGCGCGGCGATCACGAGCAGCGCGGCCAGGAGCGAGAACAGAAGGACGTGCCGGAACCCGCCCGTCAGCGCGTCGACGATCCCGGACACCCGGTCGGCCTCGTCCGCTTCCGCGAACAGCCGGTCGAAGCCCCCGACCGCTGCGACGACCCACGCGAGGCCCGCGAGCGCGGCGAGCGTGGCGGCGGTCCAGAGCGCCGCCCCGCGCGCTCGCCGCTCCTCCCGCAGCGCGTCCAGGCCTCTGGCCGCCAGGACCGGCACGGCGATCGCGGGCAGCAGCAGCATCTTCTCGGGGAAGCGGAAGGCGCGGAGCGCGGGGACCGCGTCGGAGAGCCCCTTGACGAGCGGGTTGTTCGCGCCGAGGGCCAGAAGGACGCCGGCCACGGCGACGCCCGACCAGACGATCGGCGCCCGTTCCCTGGGCGCCCCGAGGCCGGCCGCGGCCAGCGCCACGACGACCACTCCGAGGTAGGAGGTGAACACCCACGGCTGGTCGACGCCCGGAATCCGACGCAGATCGAAGAGCCCGCTCGGGCTCTCGAAGTAGCGGGGCATGACCAGGTTGTAGAGCTGCGCGGGCGGCAGCGACCAGCCGAGGCTCTCCTCCATCGGGAGCCCGAGACTCCGCTGGGATTGCAGGAAGAGCTCGATCGTGGGGAGGAGCTGCACGGCCGTGACGATCATCGCGCCCACCGCCGCGGCGCCGAGCGCGAGGACCGGAGTCGACCAGGCGGAGCGGGCCCGGCCCTCCGCAGGCCGCTGCCAGGCCAGGAGCAGGGCGATGGCCGCCGTGACGACCGCGATCTGCGGCTCTCCCGCCAGGAACTGGAGCGCGAACCCGCCCGACGTCAGCGCCAGCCGGCGCCAGCCTCGCGCGGCGAGCCACCCCTCCCATGCCCACCACGTCCAGCCGATCCAGGCCATGGACTGCAGGTTGTTGAGGTAGATCGTCATCGAGAGGGCGAATCCGCCCCACGCGATCGCCAGCGCACCCGCCGCCGCCGCCGCCGGAGACCTGCCCGTCCTCCGAAGCCAGCAGTGGAACCCGGTCGCCATCACGACGGAGTGAGCGATCACGTTCCAGTTGAAGGCCAGCGAGGTCGGCAGGAAGTAGAAGATCACGCCGGGAGGGTAGAACAGGCCGGCCTGGGGGTTGGCGAAGAATGGGAGGCCGTTCCGGATCCAGGGGTTCCACCACGGCCACTCCCCCGACTGGACCGTTCGGCCGAGCATCTCCTTCAGGGGATGGAAGTAGGTGCCCGCGTCCCACAGGTAGAGGGTCTGGCCGGCGCCCCAGAGCCGCTGCCAGAGCAGGATGCAGGCCATCGCCACGAGCACGACGACGACGATGTTCTGGCCGCGCTCCTTCATCGCCGCCCCCTCAAAAAAAAGCGCGGCGGATAAGAATCCGCCGCGCCGGTGTTCATTTTGCCGCGACGATCAGGCTAGCACTTGACGATCGTTGCGCTCGCCGAGGTCACGCACCACGTGTTGGAGCTCTGCGAGTGCTTGGTCGACATCGCGTAGCCGCCCACCGAGCCTGCGCCGGCCAGCGTCACGTTCGTCGACGCGGTGACGTCCAGGTTCCCGGTCGCGCCGTAGAGCTGGAAGTCGGAGTAATACGCCTCCTGCGCCGTCATGGCGTTCCGGAGGTCGGTCTTCGCCGCAGCGTCGAACGCCTTGCCCTTCGTCGAGGAGAAGCGCGGGATCGCGATCGCGGCGAGAATGCCGATGATCACGACCACGATCAGCAGCTCGATGAGCGTGAAGCCCTGGTTGTTCTTGCGAATGTTCACTGTTTGCTCCTTCGTTCGGTTGCCCTGCGTTTCGGCGGTTCGGGCTTCCGCTCTCCCAGGCCTCTGCGGTTCAGCCCTGTCTGTGCCACCATCTCATAGCAAGTCCGGTGCCACATATGGGACCTCCCGGTGGAGAACTCCGCAATTCCTTGCAATTCATACGTTTATAGTACCGAATATCGGGGTCGACCCCGGCCCTGGTGGCGGACCCGGTTGTGAAGGCCCTTTGAAGCCGCCTTGCAATTCGCCAACTCGCCGCCGTCCTGGGTCATGCGGTCTTGATATCGTAGCGGTCGATCTTGCGGTACAGCGTGGAAGGGTCGATCCCCAGGATCTCCGCCGCCCGCGCCTTGTTGCCCTCCGTCTTCGTCAGCACCCACTTGATGTAGGCCTGCTCGATCGTCTCCATCGTCGGCGTGGGGGCCGGCACGTCGCTGACGAGAGTGGCCTGGGGCTTTTCGCGGATCTTCTCGGGCAGGTCGCCGATGTCGATCTGCTTCCCCCGCTCCTTGCCGTCCCGCCAGCCGGCCAGCACCAGCAACCGCTCGACGACGTTCTCGAGCTCGCGGACGTTCCCGGGCCAGTCGTAGGCGCACAGCGCCTGGAACGCCTTCTCGGTGAAGATGTGGTCCTGCGATCGGTTCCCGCCCGGCATCGAGTTCGCGAACCCCGCGCGCGCCAGGACGTGCTCCAGCAGGAGGGGCACGTCGTCGCGGCGCTCCCTGAGCGGCGGGATCACGATCGGGATCACGTTCAGACGATAGTACAGGTCCTGACGGAAGCTGCCGTTCTCGACCTCCTTCTCGAGATCCTTGTTGGTCGCGGCCAGGATGCGGACGTCCACGGGCACCGCCTCGGTCGCTCCCACCGGGATGATCTCCCGCTCCTGGAGCACCCGCAGGAGCTTGACCTGAATGGCCGGCGTGGTGTCGCCGATCTCGTCCAGGAACAGCGTCCCGCCGGCGGCCACCGTGAAGAGACCCTCCTTGTCGCGGATGGCGCCGGTGAACGATCCCTTGACGTGGCCGAAGAGCTCGGACTCCAGCAGCGGCTCGGGCAACGCCCCGCAGTTGATCGGCACGAACGGACCGCCGACGCGCTTGGATTTCAGGTGGATGAAGCGCGCGAAGAGCTCCTTGCCGGTTCCGCTCTCCCCGCCCAGCAGAACGGTGCTCTCCGCGGGCGCTACCTGCTCGGCCACGGTCAGGACCTCGCGGAACGCCTCGCTGGTCCCCACCGGCTCGACCTTGAGCGCCTCCCCGACCTTGCGCTGAAGCGCCTGGTTCTCGCGTGCCAGCTTGACGTTCTTCTCCTCGAGCGCGTGCATCTCGAGCGCCTGGCGCGCGTTGAGGATGAGCTCCTGGTTCTTGTACGGCTTCTTGAGATAGCGGAAGGCGCCCTCGTTGCAGGCCTTCATGGCGAACTCCTCGTCGCCCTGGGCGGTCACCACGATGACCTTGGCGAGCGGGTCCTGGGAGCGAGCCGCCTTGAGGACCGCGATCCCATCGGCGCCGGGGAGGCGCAGGTCGGTGATCACGAGGTCCACTGGGCCGTGCTCGCTGAGCCACCCTATGGCGGCGTCGCCGGACTCGCTGCCCTCCACCTCGAAGCCGTTGCGTTTGAAGAGCACGGAGAGCGCTTCGCGCACACCGGACTCGTCCTCGACGACGAGGACCTTGGGCAATCGCTCCTTGGCCATTTCGTCGAATATACCCCGCGGTCGGCGGCGTGCGCTATTCGACGCGGGGGAGCGCGACCCGGAAGATCGACCCCCAGCCGGGCGTGGAGTGGACCCACACCACCCCACCGTGCAGGTCGACGATCCGGTGCACGATCGCCAGGCCCATGCCGAATCCCTTCTCGCGCGTGGTGAAGAACGGATCGAAGATCCGCTCCCGCACGCGCGGGTCGACGCCGGGGCCGTTGTCACGCACTTCGAGGGTCACCAGCGGCGAACGGGCCCGGTCGAGCCCCGGCAGGTCGGGATCCACTCCCACGCGCACCTCCACCCGACCCGTAATGCGGTCGCCGATCGCTTCGCGGGCGTTCGCGACCAGATTCAGCACGACCTGCTTCAGGAGGTTGTGGTCGCCCTCCACCCAGTAGGGACCGGGCGGCGTGGGGAACGGGATCACGGGCGCCCCCTCCGGCGCCGATACCCTGTCCACCTCGAGCGCGTCCTTCACGACCTCCACGAGATCGATCCGAGAGCGGTTCCTCAGCTCGGTTCGCGAGAACGCCATGAAGTCCTGGATCAGGGAGGAGAGGCGATCGGCCTCGCGGACGATGAGACTCATCAGCCGCCTGTCCTCCCCCGGCTGCCGCTCCTCGCCATCGCCGTCTTCCCCCTCGAGGAGCTCCACCGAGGAACGGATCGCCGCCAGCGGGTTGCGGATCTCGTGCGCGAGACCCGCGGCGAGGATCGCCACCGCCTTGTGGCGATCGGCTTGACGAGCGAGGTCCTCGAGGCGCTTGACGTCCTCGAGGTTCTTGAGGATCGCCGCCGCGCCCCGCTTGGCGCCTCCCGGACCGTAGAGCACCGTGGTCGACACGCTGAACGGACGCGGTCCCGCCGCACCCGTCGGCAGCATGATCTCCATGAAGTCGATCTCGCGGCCGTTGCGCAGAGTGCCGACCATCAGCTCGTACAGCTCGCGCGTGCCACCCGCCTCGGCGCGCTCCCGCACTTCGCCGGCGCTGGGGGTGCCGCTGATCCCGAGCTGGACCTGGGCCGTGTAGTTCACGAAATCGATCTGCTCGTCGGCGTCGATCGAGAGGATTCCGCTCTCCACCGTGTTGAGCAGGTCCTGCGCGTCGATGCGGGCGTGGGCGAGCTGCTTCTCCAGCTCGGTCAACCTGGTGCGCTGGAACCGCAGCCGGCGAGCGGCCAGACCGCTGGCCATTCCGACGATCGCGAACACCATCGCGGTGAGGGCCAGGCTCCAGAGAACCGTGGCGGCAGGGCCGCTGAGATTGGGAAGCACGATCTCGCTGGCCGGGCCGGCGAACTGAGGCGCGATCTGCGCCCAGGCGACGCCCAGGTAGGTGACGATGCTGCCGGCCGCCGTGGCGATCGACCCGCCCATCCCGAGCAGCAGTCCGGCCACCGCGATCAGCAGCACGTACAGGAAGGCGAACTCACTGCCCACCCCACCGGTCAGGACGACCGCGAGCGTAACGAGGAACAGGTCGTGCCCCACCTGAAGCGCGAGGAACTGCGGCGAGATCGGCCGCCGCCTGCTCCAGAGAAGAGAGGCGATCGTCCATGCGAGCGGCACGCCGACGATCAGGATGACGACAGTCGTGGGAGACGCGGGAGCGTACGCGGAACGGACCACGGTGGCGGCCAGCGCGAGCGCGATGGCGGTCGAAAGCCGCACGACGTAGACGCCCTGAAGGAGCCGGCGCTCGTCCAGGGCTCCGAGCGAGCTTTCGATGGAGCCGATCATGGGTCAAACATGGGGAATCCGGCGCGGGATGGCGACCGTCTGCCCGGTCGAGAGGCGCCCGTCACCTCAGCTCCGCGTTCGTGCCGTCCCTTTCGACGAGGGCTCGGGCGCCGAGTCGCGCGTCGCGTCGATCAAGGCCTCCATGTGGCCCAGGTACGACTCCAGCGCGGAGCGGCCCTCGGGGGTCAACCGGTACTCGGTTCGCGGGATGCGTCCCGCGAACGACTTCCTGCACTCCAGGTATCCAGCGTCCTCGAGCTTCCGCGCGTGGACGCTCAGGTTGCCGTCGCTCGTCTTCAGCGCGGCCTTGAGATCGTTGAACGACAGGGAATGCGCGACGGCGAGCGCGCTGACGATCGACAGGCGCGTCCGCTGATGAATGAGGCGATCGAGGTCGCGAGGTCGGAGCGTGCCGCTGGCCCCGTCCACGGCATCGAGCTTCCCGCGCCGCACGCTCGAGCGCTCGGTCCTCTCCGAGCGGCGCGCGTCCGCGGACGGCCGCCGATCAGCCACCGTGTCTCCACGCCAGCAGCGCTCCGAACGCGACGTGAATGCCGCCGAAGCCGATCGCCATCCAGGCATCTCGTCCCGGCTCCGGCAGAGCGAGCGCGGCGACGCCGGCGAGCATGAGCGCGATACCGGTCAACGGGACGATGCGCTCCGAGAACGCGCCGCCCGTGACGACGCCCGTGCCGTAGAGGAGGAGCCAGAGGGCGGGGAGCGCGTCGAGGAGGCGGGCGTCGAGGAAGAGGGGTGTCAGCGCCGCGCCGGCGGCCAGCGGCGGTGCCAGCGACAGCGCGAAGCGCCGCGCGGGGAGCGACCTCAGCGATCCGCCGCTTCGGCGCGCCTTGCGGGCCGCGAAAGCGAGCGAGAGGGCGGCCGCGATGACCGCTTCGGCGGCCCAGACCGCGAGCCAGGCGCCGTCGGTCGGCTGCCGCGACGCGATCCATGCCGCCGCGAGCGCGCTCACGCCCACCGCGATCTCCCCCACGCCAGAGACCGAGGTGAACCGCGACGAGCCTTCCATCGCGTCGCGGATCGCCCGGAGGTCGGCCTCGGCGCGCTCACGCAGGTCGATCGATCGACGTTCGGCTATCGCGGGACTCCCTCGCATGACGGCTCAGCGTATCGGCGCGCCGCGTTCATGTCAAGTACTTTGCTCTACAGAGCCCGTCCCGCTCCGGCGTCGCTCCTGACCCCGGCATGCCGTCCCTCGGCGATCTCCTCGATCATCTTGGCGTTGAATGCCGGCAGATCCTCGGGCTTCCTGCTCGTCACCAGACCCTGGTCGACGACGACCTCCTGGTCCGTCCACTCGACGCCCGCGTTCTCGAGGTCCTTCCGTATCGAGGGGTACGACGTCATGCGCCGGCCTTCCGCCACCCCCGCGTCGATCAACGTCCACGGCCCGTGGCAGATCGCCGCCACCGGCTTCCCCACCTCGAAGAACGCGCGCACGAACTCCAGCACGCGGTCGTCACGGCGGAGCTTGTCGGGGTTCATGACGCCGCCGGGAAGCAGCAGGGCGTCGTAGTCGTCCGGAGCGGCCTCGTCGATCGGCACGTCGACTTCGAACGTGTCGCCCCAATCGGTGTGCTTCCAGCCTTTGACCCGGTCGTCCTTGATCGAGATCAGGTAGGTCTCCGCGCCGGCCTCCTCGAGCGCCTCGCGCGGACTCGTCATCTCCACCTGCTCGAAGCCGTCCGTGACGACGATCGCGACACGCTTGCCCGTCAGGTCCGTCATCCTGCCTCCTTGGCGAAATCGATGGTATGCGATCTCGACCCTTCGTTCCGAGGATACCGGAGGCGGGAGCGCTATGTGGTAAGAGGGCTGACGGGCAGCTCAGCGCGTCAGAGCGCGCACTTCCTGAATGCCCTGCTCGGTCCACGTCGGGGCGTCGGGTGAATCGGCGATCGCGTACGCGGTCCAGAACGCGAGCCGCGCCACCCGCGCGGCCTTGTCCAGATCGAGCTTTCCGAGCTCGTCGGAGGGCTGGTGATAGTCCTCGTGCACGCCCGCGAAGAAGAACAGGGCCGGGATCTCCAGCCGCGCGAAGTTGAAGTGGTCGCTGCGGAAGAAGAACCGCTCCTCGGGCCACGGGTCTTCGGAAACGGTCAGGCCGAGGTCGGGGTGCTCGGCGGCGACGCCCTGAACGAGGGGGCCCAGCGAGGAGTATTCCTGGCCGATCACGACGACCGAGTCGGGTGCATTGCGGGCGATCATGTCCATGTTGACGTTGGCCACGATGCCGTCGACGGGGACGGTCGGATGCTCGGTGAACCAGCGCGAGCCGAGGAGCCCCTTCTCTTCTCCGCTGACGTTGAGGAACACGAGCGAGCGCCGCGGAGCCTCGTCGAGGACCGAGAAGGCCTCGGCCATCTCGACCAGGGCCGCCGTGCCCGACGCGTCGTCGTCGGCGCCGTTGTAGATGGAATCGCCCGCCGCGTTGGGGCTGCCTACGCCGACGTGGTCCATGTGCGCGCTGAAGACGACGTACGTGTCGGCGAGCTCCGGGTCGCTCCCGCGGAGGACCGCGACGACGTTGGGCGCCGTGGCCTCCTCGACGATCACCGCGTCGGCCGCGAAGTGCGCTTCCACCCCCGGCACGACCCGGGGCTCCCCCGGTGCGGCGACGAGGGCGGCGAGGTCGAGCCCGCCACGCGCCAGAAGCGCCGCGGCCGCGGCGGGGCGCACGTAGAAGACGGGGTTCTCCTCCGGTTCGACGAGGCTGCGAGAGGGCTCGGCGGCGAGCTCGGAGAGCCGCTTGAAGGCGATCTCCGGGAAGTCATTCCCCAGGACGACCAGGAGCGCCCGGGCGCCGGCGTCCTGCGCCGTCCGCCTCGCCTGGGCGGCGGCGATCCGCCAGTCGCGGTCGTACGCCCCCGGGAGCGAGACGACCATCACCTGACCGCGCGCCGACTCGACGGCGGGCCAGGATCCGTCGGCCGACCGGCCCACCCACACGAGCGAGCCGTGTCCCATCGCGCGATCCTCGAAGGGCGAGGCCGCGGCGACGAAATAGTCCTGGCCATACGTCAGCATGACGTTCTCGCCGTCGACGACGCTGCCGAAGTGGACGCTGGTCGTGTCGAGGGCCCGCAGCGGGAACGCGTAGCGCTGGAAGAACGTGCCGTCGTCGCCCGCGGGAGCGAGGCCGAAGGCCGCGTACTGGTCGGCGATCCACTGCGCCGTCTTGTCGAGCCCCGGGCTCGGCGTGTCGCGCCCGCCCATCGAGTCGTCGGCGATCGTCGCGATGCGTGCGCCCATGTCCTTAGACGTGATCGTCGAGGCGGCCTCCTCCACGGCCTGCGACGACTCGCCATCCACCTGCGCGCTCTGGCGGGCGCAGGCCGACGAGGTCCAGACGAAAACGACGACGAGCGGGGCCACGCCCCGGAACCAGCGGGTTGATCGCATCGAGCCTCCAGATATGGTTACGTGGATCGCGCGGAGCTTTTCGGTTCGTCGCGAGAAGATAGCCGCCTAGGGAAGCCCGTGCGCGTCCTGCGCCTCGACCACCGCCTGCTGGACCAGCGCCGCGAGGGCGGATGGCATCGTGATCCGCTCGACGTCCGGGCTCTCGATCTCGGGGGGCAGTCCCACCGGCGTGCGGCCGCCGACCGCGTGCCAGATGGCGTAGGCGACGACCACCGAGCCCAGGAGGCTCGGATGGAACCCGTCGATGAGCGTGAAGTCGAGCGTCGAGTCGCGCGCTCGGGCGGCCCGCCATGCCTCCCCGGCGGGAATGAGCATGCCGTCCACAGCCTCGGCCGCCGCTTCGTACGAGGCGAGCGTCGCGTCGTAGCCGGCTTCGGTGCCGTCCGTCGGCCAGACGCTGTAGAGGGCCGGCTCCGCTCCCGCAGCCCGGATCCGCTCGGCGAACCGGCCGGCCCACTCGACCAGGTGATCGCGGCTCGCGGGGAGGGTGGACGGTCCCTGCTGGAGGACCACGACGTCCCAATCCCCCGTGTCGATCGCCTCGAGGGCGTCTCCCTGGTTCCAGTGGTCCTCGAGGCTGAACCCGCCGAACGCGACCATCCCGACCCGCATCGGAGGGTCGTCCTCGGCGCCGAGGGAGATCGCCGCCACGATGTCGGGCATCTCGTTGAAGTACGTGAGCGAGTTGCCGACGAAGAGGATCGCGGGTCCCTCGCCGGGCGGGGGCCCCGTGACCCCGCCGCTCGAGCCGCACGCCAGGGCCGCGGCGGCCAGCGCCGTGAGTGTCACAGCGCGGCGCCGGGAACCCAGCGTCGGGGTCCATCCTGTCCGGGTTCGTCGCATCGCACGCCTCCGCGAAGAGATCAAGGCGCGCGACCGCATGCCGCCCGCCGCGACCTAAACGCCGGAGACACCGCTTCGGCTGAATTCTATCCGCACGCGTCGGCGCCCTCCATGCGCGGGGTGCGGTTCATCCAGAGCCAGCCCAAGCGCCCGTCCGGGGTCGAGATCGCTGCCCAAACGACGAGGGCCGCCGAGACGTAGTGGAATCGTACGTCACAGGCGGCCCGAGGAGAGCGGGTGCCGAGATCGGCGATTATCCGCGCCCTACTCCACCGTCTTGATGATGTCGAAGATCGGGAGGTACATGGCAACGACCATCCCGCCCACGATCGCCCCCAGGAACACGATCATGACCGGCTCGATGATCGAGGTCAACGCCCCGACGGACGCGTCCACCTCTTCGTCGTAGAAGTCGGCGATCTTGGAGAGCATGTCGTCCAGGCCGCCGGTCTGCTCGCCGACGTTGATCATCTGGACCACCATCGGCGGAAAGACGGTGCTGCGCTTCAAGGGCTCGGCGATCGTCTCGCCGCCGGCGATCGAGGCGCGGCTCTTCATGACCGCGTCCTCGACGACCCGGTTGCCGGCCGTGCGCGCGGTGATCTCGAGACCGTCCAGGATCGGCACGCCACTCTGCACGAGCGTCCCCAGCGTTCGGCTGAAGCGGGCGATCGCCGCCTTGCGGAGGACTTGCCCCAGAACGGGGATTCGCAGCATCAGCCTGTCGGTCGTCAGTCGGCCGGCGGGTGTCTTCCGGTAGGCGCGGAAGAGATACACGATCCCGGCCAGGACCGCGCCCACCGCCCACCACCATGTGATCAGGAAGTCCGAGAGTCCCATGACGATGCGCGTGGGAAGCGGAAGCGCGACGCCCGCCGATGTGAAGAAGCCGGCGAAGGTCGGAATCACGAAGATCAGCAATACCGCTATCGCCAGCCCCGAGAACCCCATCACGGTGGCCGGATAGAACATCGCGCCCTTCACCTTACGCCGCAGCTTCTCGGAGGCCTCGAGGTACTCCGCCAGCCGCAGCAGGATGACGTCCAGGATTCCGCCGGCCTCGCCCGCGGCGACCATGTTCACGTAGATCTCGCTGAAGAAGTCGCGGTGCCGGCGCATCGCATCGGCCAGTGTCGAACCGGACTCCACGTCCGAAAGCACCGCGCGGATCTTCTCGGCGGCGCGCTTGTTCGCCTGCTGTGTGGCGAGTATGTCGAGCGACTGAACGAGCGGAAGCCCGGCGTTGATCATGGTCGCGAACTGCCGCGTGAAGAGAACCAGGTCCTTCGTCTTGATGCGCCCGCCGAGCGAGAACTTCAGTTCCTTGGGCTTCTCCCTCACGCTGACGACCACCAGGCGCCGGCGACGAAGCTGCCCGACGACGTCGGCCTCGGTCGAGGCAGTCATCTCGCCCGACTGGCTCTCTCCCGCTACGGTGCGCGCCTTGTACGTGAATACCGGCATCAGGCCCTCGGAGAGATTGTCTCAGGTTCGGAATCAGCCGCCGGCCGATCAAGATGCCCGAGGTCGAGGCGCGCGACGAGTGAAGTCCGAGGCGTAGTCATTCCTACGCCGCAGGACGGCACGAGGAGCGGAACGAAGAGATCGGGCATCTTCATCGGCCGGCCGTCGCCTGGTTGACCATGCGCTCCAGTTCGACATTATCCTCGCTCGACGAGAAGATCTCCTCGCGCGTGACGAGCCCCGCCATGTAGAGCTGCAGCAGCGACTGGTTCATCGTCTGCATGCCGTGGGATCCTCCGGCCTGCATGGAGGAGTAGATCTGGTGGGTCTTCCCCTCCCGCACGAGCGCGCGAACCGCGTTGGTCACGACGAGCACCTCCGAAGCCAGCGCGCGACCCCCGCCCCGCTTGGGCAGCAGCTGCTGGGTCACTATGCCCTCCAGCACCGAAGCCAGCTGCGTGCGGATCTGCGGCTGCTGGTCGCTGGGGAACACGTCCACCATGCGGTTGAACGTCTCGGCAGCCGAGTTGGAGTGCAGGGTCGCGAACACGAGGTGGCCCGTCTCCGCCATCGTGATCGCGGCGGCGATCGTCTCCGCGTCGCGCATCTCGCCGATCAGCACCACGTCGGGGTCCTGCCGCAGCGCGTACTTGAGGGCGTTCGCGAACGTCTGGGTGTCGGAGCCCACCTCGCGCTGGTTGACCATGCTCGACTGGTGCGCGTGGATGAACTCGATCGGGTCTTCGATCGTGAGGATGTGGACCTTCCGCTCGCGGTTGATCTTGTCGATCAGCGCGGCCAGCGTGGAGGATTTTCCCGATCCTGTGGCGCCCGTCACCAGCACCAGCCCGTTGGTCCGGTCGGCGAACGTGCTCACCACCGGCGGCAGGCCGAGTCGCTCGAAGCTCCGGATCTCGAACGGGATCTGGCGGATGGCCAGCGCGATCGCGCCGCGCTGGCGGAACATGTTGGCGCGGAAGCGCGATAACCGCGCCACGCCGAACGAGAAATCGAGCTCGTCCTCGGTCTCGAAGGCGCGCTTCTGCTTCTCGGTCAGCAGGCTGTACCCCATCTCGACGGTGTCCTTGGGCGTCAACTCGTCGGTGTAGACGGCGCTGTCGCGTAGGACCCCGTCGATCCTCAGCTTGGGCAGCTGACCCACGGTGAGGTGGAGGTCGCTGCCCTCCTTGGCGACCAGCTCCTCGAGCAGGTCCCGCATGGAAGGCGCCTTCTTCTTGGCGTCACGTGCGTCCGCGATCGGCGTGACGGCGTCGCTCATCTGCTCTCCTCGCGCGTGTTCACATGTTGCTCGTCTCTCGCAGCACTTCGTCCAGGGTGGTGATCCCGGCGCGCATCTTCGTGAGCCCGTCCTGCCGCAGCGTCAGCATGCCGTCCGCCACGGCCTGGTCTCGGATGTCGGCGTTGGAGGCGTGGTTGGTGATCAGGCGGCGCTGGTCGCTCGTGATCGGCATCACCTCGTAGAGGCCGACGCGTCCGCGGTACCCGGAATCGTCGCACGAGCCGCACCCCTCCCCCTCGAAGTAGATCGCGTCCAGGTCGTCTCCCCCCAGGCCCGCCTCGACCAGGACCTCGCGCGAATACTGCCGCGGCCGCTTGCAGTCGTCGCAGATCCGGCGCACGAGCCGTTGGGCGACGATCGCGTTCAGCGCGCTCGCCACGAGGAACGGTTGGAGGCCCATGTCGACCATGCGGTTGACCGTCGAGGGCGCGTCGTTGGTATGGATCGTCGACAGGACGAGGTGGCCGGTGAGCGCGGCCTTGATCGCGATCGAGCCGGTCTCCAGGTCGCGGATCTCGCCGACCATGATGATGTTCGGGTCCTGCCGCAGGAAGGCGCGCAGGGCTTCGGGGAAGCCCATGTCGATCTCCTCCTGGATCTGGACCTGATTGATGCCCTTCAGGTTGTACTCGACCGGGTCCTCGGCGGTCATGATGTTGACCCCGGGCTGGTTGAGTCGCGTGAGCGCCGAGTACAGGGTCGTGGTCTTCCCCGAGCCGGTCGGCCCGGTGACGAGCACGATCCCGAAAGGCGCCTCGATCGCCTTGTGGAAGTCCTTGAGGCCCTTCTCGGGGAATCCGAGCTTGTCCAGGTCCAGCGTCAGGTTCCCGCGGTCCAGGATGCGGAGCACGATCTTCTCGCCGAACAGGGTGGGCAGGGTCGAAACGCGGAAGTCGATCACCCGATGGCCCATCTTCATCTTGATGCGCCCGTCCTGAGGGATGCGGCGCTCCGCGATGTTCAGGTCGGCCAGGATCTTCACGCGCGAGATGAGTGCGGCCTTCATGCGGAGCGGCGGCGACACCATCTCACGCAGCACACCGTCGATGCGATACCGGATCCGGAGCTCTTCTTCGTACGGCTCGATGTGGATGTCGCTCGCGCCGCGCTGGACTGCGTCGGCCAGCAGCGAGTTGATGAACTTGACGACCGGCGCGGCTTCGACCTGCGCGGCCAGGACGTTGTAGTCCTCGTCGTCGGAGACCTCCTCGACGACTTCCATCTCGTACTCGCCCAGGTTCTCCATCAACTGGCGATACGAGCCCTCGCCGGTGCCGTAATGCGCGGCGATCGCCTCGACGATCGAGAACTCGTCTGCGACCACCGGCTCGATCTCGTAGCCGGTCAGGAACTTGAGATCGTCGATGATGGTCCAGTCGGTGGGATCGCCCATCGCCAGGACGATCGCGTTGCCGTCGCGCCGGACCGGGAAGACCTCGTATTTGTTCGCGATCTCGACGGGTATCAGCTTGAGGACGCCGGGCTCGACGTCGAGCGAGCCCAGGTCCACGCCCCGCACGCGAAACTGGCGCTCGAGCATCATCGTGATCGTCGCCGACTCGACGAAGCCGAGCTCGATCAGGTTGTAGCCGAGCTTGTGGCCGTTGGCCTTCTGGCGGGCGTGCGCTTTGGCGATCTGCTCGGAGGTGACGAACCCCTCCTGGAGCAGCATGGCCGCGATGTTGAGCCCCGACCCCGACCGCTCCGGCAGGACCTCGACCGCGCCCCCCGAGGACGGCTCACGGCTCATCGGGCCCGGGCTCGAAGGGGGTTCGAGGTTCTTGGCGCTGGAAGATCGGCTCATCTGTTCCATTCTCGGCCTGTTATTCGCCCTCGCTCGGGGCACTCGTTCCCCTCAAGCGGGTCGCTTTCTGCAAGACGCGGAGCCGCGCGGGGCCTACGCCGTCGACGGACAGGAGATCCGTCCAGTCGCGGAACATCCCCCGAGCCTGCCTCTCGCGGAGGACAGTTTCAGCAAGTTTTGGACCGAAGCCGGGAAGCGAGGCCAGAAACGCCCCGTCCACCGCGTTGAGGTCCGGCAAACCATCGTGCCTGGATGGCGTTGCATGGCCGGGGCCATTCCCGGCGCCGGCGGGCTGCCAGGCGAGGAACGGCTGGAGCTTCTCCAGCGTCCGCGGGCCGATGCCCCGAACCTCGAGCAGGTCGCCGGGACCCCGGAAGGGACCGTGGGCCGCCCGATGCTCGACGATCGCAATGGCGGTCACGGGGCCGATTCCCGGCAGCCGGTCCCACGCGGCCCGACCGGCGGCGTTGGGGTCGATCCTCTCGGGCCTCGAGCCGGCGAGCTCCTCTTCCGCCCGGAGCGCGAGCGCGGCGGCGTACCATTCGGGCCGCGGATCCCCCGGCCCCACTCTCGCGGCGAGCTCGGCCACCGTCGGACGGGGCGGATGAAGGAGCCGCTCGGCGGCCGTGGCGAGCGACCGATCGAGACCGGTCCAGCCGGACAGCCCGCCCGCGATCCAGACCGCGGCCAGCGTCGCCGCGGTCCTCCGCTCGCGGGGCGTCCAGCCGTCGATCGCGGGAAGCGCCATCAGTCTGCGGGGTCTCCCCTCGTCGGATATCCTCTGCCTCGCCTTCCTCCGCGTTCGTTGCATCCGCCCGGCAAGCCCCATGCGCGCCAGCTCCGTATAGTGTTTCGACGACCTGTCGAGGCCGAGCTACAATTCCCATGCCGACGGGAGACTCGCGGGAGGAGGCGCGGCGGTGGAGAGCGCAGCGACGAAGTGCCGACAGCCGGGCGGGGGAAGGTGAGCGCGGGGAAGGCCCGGATAGGCCGCCACACGATAGCGCTCTCGAGCCTCGACAAGGTGCTGTTCCCCGACGTCGGCCTCACCAAGGGAGATCTGATCGAGCACTATCGGCTCGTGGCGCCGCGGATGGTCCCTCACCTGAAGGGACGCCCCGTTTCCATGCACCGCTTCCCGGACGGCATAGAGGGAGAGGGCTTCTACCAGAAGACCGCTCCCGACTACTTCCCCGATTGGATCCGGCGGGTAACGGTGGAGAAGGAGGGCGGAACGGTCGAGCACGCGATCTGCGACGACGCGGCCACGCTCGTGTACCTCGCCAACCAGAACTGCATCACGCCGCACGTCTGGCTCTCCAGGGCGGACAGGCTGCACCACCCCGACCGGCTCATCTTCGATCTCGATCCGCCGGGTGACGACTTCGACTCCGTGCGCTTCGCCGCGGGCGCGCTCCGCGAGCTCCTGGGCGAGCTGGGGCTCGACCCCTTCCCGATGACGACCGGCGGGCGCGGGATCCACCTCCTGGTGCCTCTCGACCGGAAGGTCGACTTCGACGCCGTGCGCGGCTTCGCCCGGGACGCGGCCGACGTCCTCGCCACCCGCCATCCGGACCGTCTGACCACCGAGGCGCGGAAGAACAAACGTCGCGGGCGGCTGTTCCTCGACGTCATGCGGAACTCCTACGCGCAG
Source organism: Gemmatimonadota bacterium (assembly GCA_035699465.1). Taxonomy (GTDB): domain Bacteria; phylum Gemmatimonadota; class Gemmatimonadetes; order JACCXV01; family JAHWKZ01; genus JAICNR01. The sequence continues at coordinate 3,932 of DASSPT010000011.1, read as the reverse complement.
ACGGCGGTCCCGCCCTACGCGGTGCGGGCGAGGGAGGGAGCGCCGGTGGCTGTGCCGATCGCCTGGCGCGAGCTCTCCGATCCCGAGCTGACGGGAGCCCGCTGGAACACGCGCAACGTGGCCGCGCGTCTGCGCAGGAAGGACCCGTGGGAGGGTCTCTCGCGGCACGCGCGCTCGCTGTCGGGACCGCGGAGGAAGCTCGATCGATGGATCGCCGCCGCGGAAGGCCGCCGTTGACGGCGGCGGATTCGCGGTGAGCGCCGCCGAGCGAGCCCCGCGCCCGCGGGTCCTCGTTCTCGGCGGGGGCTTCGGGGGCCTGCAGTGCGCCCGAGAGCTGGCGGGCAAGCCGGTCGACGTGCTGCTCGTCGACCGCAACAACTACCACCTCTTCACGCCGCTCCTGTACCAGGTCGCGAGCTCGCTGCTGAACCCCAGCGAGATCTCGTTCCCGTTGCGTCACATCCTGCGCAGCCAGAAAAACGTGCGGGTGCGGCGCGCCGAAGTCGCAAGAATCGACTTCGCCGCGCGCCGCGCGATCGGCGTCGACGGGGATGCGTTCGAGTACGACTGGCTGGTCATCGCGACCGGCGCGGAGACCAACTTCTATGGCATCGAATCGGTGGAGCGGGCGTCCTTCGGCCTCAAGGACCTTCCCGACGGGATGGCGCTCCGCAACCACGTCCTCGACTGCTTCGAATCCGCGGTCCTCGAGACCGACCCGGAGGCGCGGCAGGCGTGGCTCACGTTCCTGGTGGTCGGCGGAGGGCCGACCGGGGTCGAGTACGCAGGCGCCCTGTGCGAGCTGTTCCGGCTCGTCCTGCCCGCCGACTTTCCCGACCTCGATGTCCGCCGCTCGCGCGTGATCCTGGCCGAGGCCCTCGACCGGCTCCTGTACGAGTTCCCGCCCGAGCTCGGGGACTACACGAAGCGGGCCCTCGAGCGCAGGGGCGTCGAAGTGCGCCTCGGCGCGCGCGTGACCGGAGTCGACGGCGACAGCGTCGTGCGGCTGGCCGATGGCGGGGTGCTCTCGGCGCAGACGCTGATCTGGGCAGCGGGCGTCCGGCCGGTCGCGCCCGCGACCGAGCCGCCGCTCCCCCGCACCCGTCAGGGCCGGATCGAGGTGGACGAGCTCCTGCTGGTCCGGGGGCAGGACCGCGTGTTCGCGATCGGGGACGCCGCGGCGATGATCGAGGACGGGAAGCCGCTCGCGATGATGGCGCCCCAGGCGATGCAGGCCGGACGCCATGTCGCGGCGCAGATCCTGCGCGCCGTCGACGGCGCGCCGCTCGAGCCCTTCCGGTACCGCGACAAGGGCGTGATGGCGACGATCGGCAGGAGCGCGGGGGTGGCAGCCGTGGGTTCGCTGCGGCTCAAGGGGTTCATCGGGTGGATCGCCTGGCTCGTGATCCACCTCTACTTCCTGATCGGATTCCGGAACCGCCTTATCGTGCTGTCGCGCTGGACGTACAACTATTTCCGGCTCGACAGGCCGGTCCGGCTCATCGCCAGCTCCGCGCCCTCGAAGAGACGGAGAACGGTCTCCTCGTCGAGCCCGTAGCTCTCCAGGTCGTACGCGTGGACGCCGTGCCGGCCCTGCGGGTTCATCGCGAGCCACTCCCGCGCCGCACGCTCCAGCTCGACCGGAAACGGGATCCCGAAGGCTGCATGAACGCCGGCCACGGTCCCGATGGGATCGCCGGTCAGGTCGTCGTAGCGCACGACGCGCACCCGGTCGGGCTCTCGCGCGGCGGTCTCCAGTCCCCGGGTCAGCTCGTCCGCCAGCGACGCCGCCACTCGCGGGCCGATCCTGCCCGTTCGCGGATCGTCGGATGTCGTCCCGTACAGGAGCCCGAACAGGCTGCACGCCGAGGCCACGGTTTCCCGCGGATCGCGGACCGTGACGACGACCCGGGCCTCGGGCATCACGCGGAGCAGCGCGCCCAGATTGCCGACGTGCGCGGGCGACTTGAGGACCCAGCGACCGGCGGCTCTCCCAGCCTGGAGGACCTGGAGCTGGGTCGCGTACCATCGATACGCGGGCAGCATGAAGTCGGGACCCTGCTCCCGCATCCACGCCGCGTATACCGGCAGGCGGCTTTCGATCGCGAAGAAGTCCCAGCGGAAGGAGCTCTCGAGGAGCCGGGTGCACTCCTCGGGGCCCTGGGGGTCGAGGGGATGGATCGCGTCGATCCCGGGCAGGAACCTCCGCGTGATCCAGACCAGCCGCCGCGCTTGGCGTACGCGGGGGTCCTCCCCGCGGCGCGTCTTCGAGAGCGGCGCGGGCCACATCGCCTCCCAGGCCCGGAGGGGCCGTGCGTCCGGGGCGAGCGACAGGAGACGCTGGAGGAGCGTCGTCCCCGTGCGCGGAAGGCCGGTCACGACCAGCGGGCTGCAAGGCGGCTCGTCGAGGAGCCCGGGGTCGCGGGCGATCTGTCGCTGCACCCGAAGGCGGTTGGAGAGCATGTCGACGAAGCTGAGGCGCTGGAGCGCACGGCCGGTCGGAGAGAGGCGGCCCTCCTCGTGCGCCTCCAGCAGCCGCCGGAGAGGCTCCCGGAACTCCTGCTCGCCGAAGTCGCTCAGCCGCGTGTAGCGCCGGGCGGCGCGCAGGAGGCTCTCCTCCTCGAGCTCGGCTCGGATTCCGATCCGCGCGAGGCTCCGGCCCACGGCGTTCGCCCAGCCGAGCGCGCGGGACCGGGCCACGCTAGGTCTGGCCGCCCAGGCGCCGGATCAGGGTCAGCAGCACGTCGCCGACCGCGCCCAGCGTCTCCGCGTCGACCTTGTCGGGGGTGTCTTCGGGGGTGTGCCAGTAGGCGTAGTCGAAGTCGATGATGTCGATCGTCCGGATGCCCGCCTCGTTGAGGACCACGTGGTCGTCGTTCACCGCCGGACCCACCTGCTCCACGAAGAACTCCTCGTACCCCAGCTCCTCCGCCGTGTCCCACACCCTGCGGACGACCTCGGGCGCCAGCGCGAGGCTGTTCTGCTCCTGGGTGAAGCGCGCGTCTCGCTCACCGACCATGTCGAGGAGGACCCCGAACAGCGGCCGGTAGTCGGAGTGGGTGGCCGCGAATCGGCGGGCGCCGAGCAGCATGTCCTCGACCTCGGTGGCGAAGGTCTCCGGGTCATGGCCCCAGTCCTCGCCGTCGGTGAGCAGAATGTCGACGCCGATGCCCGGCGGCGTCCGCGCGAGCTCGTCGGCCAGGACGAGGAGCACCGCGACCCCGGAAGCGCCGTCGTTGGCGCCCGGCAGGGGATCGGCGCGCGCGAACGGGTCGCTGGCCCGTTCGGAGACCGGGCGCGAGTCCCAGTGCGCCGTCAGCAGGAGCCGCTGGCTCGCGGCCGGCTGGAAACGCGCCCAGACGTTGGTCAGCTGCAACGTGTCGCCGCGCGCGGTCACGTGCGTGAACGGCATCTGCTCGACCGTGTCGGCCCGCTCCCCCAGATACGCGGTCATCCACTCCAGCGCCGCCGCATGCGCCCCGCTCCCCGGAACCCGCGGCCCGAACGCCACCTGCCTCGCGACCAGGCTGTCCGCCAGCGCCGCGTCGAACACCCCCCTCCCCGGCACCGCCTCCTCGCCACACCCCGCCGCAGCCGCGAAGGCAATGAGCGCGCCAAGCGGCGGGAACTTGGATGTGCGTCGCGTTCGGATCATCGGCTGCTCAAGTGATTGAGGGTGCTCTAGCTCAAGCAAGGCTGATCAAAATGGTCCAGATGCAAGGCGCGCGACGAGGCTCTTCCGAGGCGTGGTGATTCCCACGCCGCAGGAAGACACGAGGAGCGCAACGCCGCAGATCGGCCATTTTCATCGCCCCCTAATGCTTGAGGTCGAAGATGAGGATCCGCGGCTCCGTCATCGCCTCCATCGCGTAGCGGACCCCTTCCCGCCCGAGCCCGGACTCCTTCACGCCTCCGTAGGGAAAATTGTCGAC
>DASSPT010000010.1:0-2191 GCA_035699465.1 Gemmatimonadota bacterium | reverse complement strand
CGCGCCATCTCCAGAAGTTCTCCGCCCCGTTCACGGACCCCTCGCCGTGGCCGCGCATCCCGCGCTGGAACGCGTGCGAATGGGCGTCGACGAGCCCCGGTACGAGCGCGACGCGGGGCAGCCGCACGGTGGGCTCGAGCTCCGCTCCTCCGACACCTTCTATCCGACCGGTTCGATCGATGACGATTCGGATTCCGGGCTCGAATCGCGCGCCGGTCCACGTGAGCGCCGCCTCCACCACGCTGGCCATGCTCATGGAGTCTCCCGGCACCAGCGATCGACCGCGCGGCAGAGGATCGCGCGGGCTCGCGCGAGATCGGCGAGCGGAACGAACTCGTTCGCTCGGTGCGCCACCGCGATCGACCCTGGACCCCAGATCACGCAGTCGAAGCCCAGTCGCTGAAGCCATCCCGCGTCGGTGGCGAAGGGAACGCTCACCGGCCCGGGCGCGGTCTCTTCACAGAACCACGACCAGAGGTCCGACCTTTCGTCGAGCAGCGCGGGCGGACTCTCGGCGACGATATCCAGCGTCCAGGGCGAGCTTTCGGCTGCGCCCTCGACGGCCTCGCGCACCCGTGCGAGGAGGTCCCGGGCTTCCATGCCGGGGAACAGCCGGGCGCCGAGCTCGATCTCGCACCGGTCCGGCACCACGTTCGCAGCGACGCCGCCCGCGATCCGCCCGACGTTCAAGGTGACGAACGGGACCTGGCGGAATGCATCGGCATATTGCGGTCGCTCGGCCTCGAGCGCCCGCCGTAGATTCTCGAGCGCGAGGACGGCCCGCGCTGCCGGCTCGATCGCGCTCCTCCCGAGGTGCGGAAGCCCGCTGTGCGCGGCCTTCCCTTCGACGACGATCCGCGCCCGCAGGTGTCCCTTGTGGAGGCGCGCCGGCGACAGCGACGTCGGCTCGCCGATGATCGTCCGGCGAGGGAGGCTCTCCGGCGGACCACCGGCTTCCGCCAGGCGTCGAGCGCCCCGGGTGCCGACCTCCTCGTCGTACGTGAACAGGAGCGCCAGCGGCCGGTCGAGCGTCTCGGGGTCCGCCTCGGCGAGGATCTGCACCGCCAGGGCGAGAAAGCCCTTCATGTCGGCGGTCCCGCGGCCGGCGATCGTATCGTCCCGCCGTACGGCCTCGAAGGGATGCGACTCCCAGCCTGGCTCCAGCGCCGGCACCACATCGGTATGCCCGCAGAGTGTCAGGCCCCCGCCGTCCTCCCGCGGGGGACCCACCGCGACGGCCAGGTTCGCCTTGGAACCGTCCTCGGATCGCAGCCGGTGGATCCGCGCCCGGGTGTCGTTCAGATAGTCGCAGAGGAAGTCGACGAGCGGGAGGTTGCTGTTCGAGCTGGTCGTGTCGAACGCCACGAGACGGGTCAAGAGTTCGATGTCGGTGAGCCGCGGCACGGGCATAGCTTGGGGATGTCGCCGCGGGCCCGCAAGGCGACTAGTCGACGCCCTGCTGCAGGATTTCGAGAAACGCCTCGCCGTAGCGCTCGAACTTGACCGGCCCCACCCCCGTGACTTCGAGCATCTGGCGCCGGTCGAGGGGGCAGCGCTCCGCCATCTCGCGCAACGTGGAGTCGTGGAACACGACGTATGCGGGGATGCCGCGCGCGTCCGCGAGCTCCCTGCGGAGAGTCCGCAACCGTTCGAAGATGGCGACCGCCGCCGGCGTCGCGCGGTCCTGGCTCAGGACCTCCTGGCGTGATAGGGCCGGGGTTCGAGCGAAGCCTTCTGCCCGCACCAGGTCCTCGACCGCGATGCCTGCGCAAACGTCGCACGAGCCGCCGCAGGCGGGGATCTCCTCGCCGAAGTGCCCCACGATGGCCCGGTGGCGGCATTCCATCGAGTCCGCCATCTCGAAGAGCTCGACCGAGGCGCGACGCTTGTCCGCTCTCAGCTCGGGGTCCGGAATCCCGTCGAGGAACCGCTCGTGGAGCTTGACGTCGGCCCACGAGAAGTAGAGGAAGCACTCGCTCGGCAGCCCGTCGCGACCTGCGCGGCCGAGCTCCTGGACCCACGACTCGACGTCCTTCGGCATGTCCCGGTGGATCACGAAGCGGACGTCGGGCTTGTCGATCCCCATTCCGAAGGCGATGGTCGCGACCACCACGTCGATGTCGTCGCGCGCGAACGCCTCCTGATTGGCATGCCGCTCCGCTTCCGGCAGCCCCGCGTGGTAGGGAGCTGC
>DASSPT010000009.1:0-16590 GCA_035699465.1 Gemmatimonadota bacterium | reverse complement strand
AGTCCCAGGACCTTGACGTCGCGAAAGACCCGCGGCAGCTCCTCGTACCGCACCTTGGCCAGGGGCGGGTACATCATCAGGATGAGGCCCGCGGCGATGGGAATGGATGTCGTGCCGATCGCCCACGAGTCGAGCAGCTGCCGGACTTCGGGCACCACTCGTCCCAGCAGGACCCCTGCCGCCATGGCGAGGAAGATCCAGACGGTCAGGTACCGGTCTAGGAAAGCCAGACGGCCGGTCATCCCATTCCGTTTCGTGCCGGCCCGCCGCGTCGCAGATCGTCGGCGAATGCGTCCGGCAGATCGCTGTCGAGGATGGCGGCGGCGGTCCGCTCGACGTCGTACTCGGTGCGGACGTGATCGACGGTGATCCTCGTGCCGTCCCAGGACGCGACCGCCCACGAGGCTCGCGGGTCCCCGTCCTTGGGGCGCCCCACCGAACCGGCGTTGACGAACAGCACCCCATCCACCGACCGCTTCCATGGAATATGGGTATGCCCGAACACCACCGCGTCCCCCTCGATCGCTCCCAGCTTTCCCGCCATCTTGCGGGCGAAGTCGTCGGAGCGATCCGCGTCCCAGTACAGCGTATTGAGGGTCGGCGCTCCATGGACGATCCGCAGAGTGGGACCGCTATGATGTCCACCCCCGGGTCTGAGGTCGACCCGGAAAGGCAGGGCGCGCAACCGGGTCTTCGTCGCGGTGCTCACGTGCGTCAGGGTCCACGCGTAACTCTGGTGGGCCAGCGCCTCCTGCACGGGATCCTCGGCCCGGCAGCCGCAGTGCTCCGCATCCGCCGCGATCGTGGAGTCGTAGTTCCCCGCCACCCCGGGGATTCCTTCCTCGACGAGCCGGGCGACGACGTCGTCGGGCCACGGTGCATACCCGACCAGGTCTCCGAGATGATAGGCGGCCTCCAGCCCGCGCCGATGGACGTCGTCGAGGACCGCCTCGAGCGCTGGCAGGTTGGCGTGTATGTCGGCCAGGAGCGCGCAGCGCCAGAGGGTCAGCATCGCGGGGACGCTCTCCGGGCCACCGGCTGGGCTCCTTGGGAAGCCAGCTCCTCCAGAACGCTCCGCCCCTTCTCCAACGCCTTCCGCCCCAGCGAATAGTAGACCCAGCGGCCGGCGCGGCGGTCCTCCACGAGGCCGGCGTCCTTGAGGGTCCTGAGGTGGAACGAGAGCAGTGGCTGGGGCAGGTCGAGGATCTCGGTCAGCTCGCAGACGCAGAGTTCGCCGCCTGTGAGGAGATCCATGATCCGGAGTCGCTTCTCGTCCGAAAGCGCACGGAAGATGGCCGCAGTGTGGGACGTCGAAACCGCTCCGGTAAGGACCATGGCCATAAGTTATATCAAGAATTCTTGATGGGACAGTACGGGGCTCCGATCCATGTTCACTTCCTTTCCTCACGGGTTCGTCGCACAATTGGCGGCCTGCGCGTCCTCATAACCACCTTCGGCACGCTCGGCGACCTCGATCCCTACCTCGCGCTGGGACGCGGGTTAGCCGAGCGCGGCCACGACGTGGTCATCGCCACCCACGAGTACTATCGCGAGATGGTGGGGGCCGCGGGCATCGGCTTCCACCCGGTCCGGCCCGACGCCCACCCCGAGGACCGCGAGGCGTTCGCGCGCGCGATGAACCCTCGCTTCGGTTCGCAGTACGTCCTGCGGAAGCTCGTGATTCCGCACGTGCGCGACTCGTGGGAGGACACCACCGATGCGGCGCGCAACGCGGATCTCGTCGTGACCCACCCCCTGACCTTCGCGGGCCGGATCGTGGCCGAAGAGATCGGCCTCCCCTGGGTCTCCACCGTCCTGGCGCCGCTGTCCTTCTTCTCCCGCTACGACTTTCCGGTGGTGTCGCCGTTGCCCAATGCCTGGCGCATCTACGGGATTCCTGGAGTTCCTCGTCTGCTGATCCGCCTCTTCCGTGCGGTGACCCGCTCCTGGACGGCGCCGGTCCGCGAGCTCCGCTCGGAGCGCGGACTGCCGCCGGGAGGAGACACCCTCTACGAAGGCCAGCATTCCGCGGTATCCACTCTGGCGCTCTTCTCCCGTGTCCTCGCCGCGCCGCAACCCGACTGGCCGCCGAGCACGCGGCTCACAGGTTTCCTGTTCCGCGACGCCGCCGGGGGCGAAGCGCTCGACGCGAAGCTCGAGGCGTTTCTCGCGTCGGGGCCGCCGCCGGTCGTCTTCACGCTCGGCACGTCCGCGGTCGCAGTCGCAGGTTCGTTCTACGAGGAGAGCCTGGCCGCCGCGCGACATCTCGGGATGCGCGCGGTGCTGATGGTCGGCAGCGATCCCGCGAACCTGCCCCGGGCGGCGCTCGGCGACGACGCGATCGCCGTCGAGCGTGCACCCCACTCGGCGCTCTTTCCGCGCGCCGCCGCGATAGTCCATCATGGAGGAATCGGGACGCTGGGCCAGGCACTTCGCGCCGGTCGGCCGATGCTCGTCGTGCCCTGGTCACACGATCAGCCCGACAACGCCCGCCGGGCGCTGCGCCTGGGAGTCGCCCGGATCCTCTCGCCCCAGCACTATCGCGCCGACCGCGCGACCCGCGCGATCGGTGAGCTGTTGCACGACCCCGGGTTCGCCGCACGCGCGGCCGAGATCGGCGCCATCGTCCGGTCGGAAGACGGCGTCGGCGCCGCATGCGAAGCCATCGAGGACGCCGCGCTCGCCCATCGCGCTCCCGCGTCCGGCGGCTAAGTTCCGGCGCATGTACGTCGCAGTCGAGACCGCCACCGAGCTCAAGGCCCACTGGGCCACGCACGGGTCTCTTCGGCATGTCGTGGCCAAGGGACTGGACCTGCGCGACGAAACCGCGTTCCTGCTTTCGGTCGACGCGAATTGCGCCGTCTTCCTGGGCTGTCGGATGGAAGGCGAGGCCTTCTATCACGTCGTCGATACCGGGGGAGTGGTGTTCCCGCGACTCATAGAGTTGCTGGGACTTCCCTTCGTCGCGTACCGCGACAGCCTGTACACGCTCCCGGAGCTGATGGAGGGACTCGACGTCGAGAAGCCGGGCAGCCTCTTCGAGGACACCGTCGACGGACGGATCTTCCGCTGGTTCCGCAAGCGGCGCGCGGAGGCTCAGCCCGGCGTCCTCGAGGCGCTCGCCGAACGGCTCCATGACCACGCGATCGATGACGCCGCCCGGGAGTTCCTGGCGTCCGGTCCCGCCGACATCGTGGGGATCATGGGCGGGCACGCGCTCCATCGGGCCAGCGAGGTGTATGCGGAGGTCGCGCGCCTTGGACGCGCGCTCGCGCGGAAGGGTTGGCGCGTGGTCACCGGCGGCGGACCGGGAGCCATGGAGGCGGCCAATCTGGGCGCGTGGCTCTCCCCGCTCGCCGACGACGCACTCGATCGCGCGCTGGAAATCCTTCGGCCCTCACCCGCGTTCGACGGCGATCACGAGCGGTACATGGCCTACGGCTACGGGGTTCTGGAGAAGCTGTCGCTCGATCCGCGCTCGCCGGCCGACGGCCGCGGCGGCGAGAGCCTCGCCGTGCCCACGTGGTACTACGGCCACGAGCCCGCCAACCAGTTCGCTACCCACATTGCGAAGTACTTCGCCAACTCTCTGCGCGAAAGCGGCCTGGTCACCGTCGCTACGCGGGGACTCGTGTTCGCGCCGGGCCATGCCGGGACCGTCCAGGAGATCTTCATGGACGCGACCCAGAACTACTACGGCACCGAAGGGCTGATCAGCCCCATGGTGCTCTTCGATTCCGCGTACTGGCGCGAGACGCTTCCGGCCGCCGACCTGCTCGCGAAGCTGGCGGGCGACAGTCGGATGGCGTCGATGATCGTCCTGCTGGACGATGTGGACGAGGTCGTGTCCTACCTCGAGTCGAATCCCGCGATCACTGTCCCCGTGCAGTGAGCCGTCGGAGCGAACGCCCCGTCGCCGCCGCTCACCGCTCTCGGGCATCCGTCGGGTTCACAGCTCCAGCCGCATCAGGAGCTCTCCGTCGGGATCCTTCTCACCCGTGTGGACGAAGCCCAGCCGCTGATAGAACGGACCCGGGTTCCCGTCGCCTGGAACGTGGCTCAGCGTCAGGGCCGAGGTCCCGGGGCGGGCGCGCACGTGCTCGAGCACGAGCTCGATCGCGCGGCGCCCGAAGCCGCGCTCCTGATACCGCTGATCGACCATGAAGCGCCAGAGGAAGACCTCCGGGGCGCCCGCCCGGTCCTCGAGCATCAGGAACCCTACGGGGATCTCGCCGGCATAGATCGCCCGGAACCACGCGATCTCGGGATAGAAGTGCGCTTGCGCGATCGAGATCGCGTTCGACGCGACGAACCGCTTCTGCTCCGGCGCGACCTCCAGCAGGAGCACATCGCGGAGGTTCTCCCGCGTCACCTCGCGCAGCGTGACGGGCGCCTCCGCGCCCGGGACGTCGGACATCTAGCTGCCCGCCGACAGTTCCCGCACGATCCAATCGTCGGCTCGCACGCCGGGCGCGATCTCCCATCCTTCGGCGAGGTCGAGGCGCCACCCCTCGCCCGCGGTCGGAGGATCCGGACCGCCCGCCGGCACCGGCACCACCACGCCGGTGAACCAGCCCTGGGAATTGCGCAAGAACAAGGCGCCGCCGGAATCGACCTCGAGGATCCCCCAGACGTCGGTCACCCGTGCCGAGCCGTATACCGTCCCCGAACCCTCGAGGTTGACCGCGTCGTTGGGATCGAACGAGAAGGAGAACTCCGCTCCCGGCGTCAGCTGGAGCACGGGCCCCTCCACGAACCGGGCGCGAAGGTCGGCCTCCCGCGCGAGGCGCTCCTCCTCGCGCGCCGTCTCGATGGCGGCGACCCGCTCGCCGTTGTACCCGGCGATGCGGTCCTCGGCGGGGACAGGCGACGGTTGGGTGTCGTAGGCCGCTTCCAGGAGATCGCCGAGCGCCGCGCCGCGGACCAGCTCCTCGCGCCACGGCCTGCTGGACTCGTCGAGGAGCACGCCGTAGGCCGGGCCGGTCGCATAGGCGAAGCTCCGCGAGAAGCTGTCGCTCGCCTCGCGCCGCTCGAGCTCGACGGCCGCCCGGTCGGCCAGCACCTCGCTCGGCAAACCGCTCAGGACGAGCCCCGTGTATTCGGCCATCCCCTCGTTGCGCTCGAGCGCGTCCTCCTCCGCGGCAGCCTCCGGGAACAGCGATCGCCGCCGCGCGCGGAAGTCGAGGGCGTCGCGGATCGACGCGGCGCGGCCGCTGCCCCGGGAAGCCAGCGCCTCCGCGAGAGCGCGCATCTCGAGCCGCATCCAGAACCGGCCGTCGCGCGTGTCCAGGTGGCCGTTCGGCGGGTTGTCCGCGGCGAGGCCCACGTCCTCCTGGATCCGGTGGAACGACTCGTGGATGAGGAGCCGGTTCCTGGCGTGGGGAATCGACGGCGGCGGCCACAGCACCATCGTCCATCGCAGGCCCGCCCAATCGACCGCCGCGTTGGCCGGGTTGACCTCCTCCGAGAGCACCCCTACCCAGACCCCGTGCTCCTCCCGGAGCAGATCCTCAGGATCGGGCCGGTTGGCGACCACCGAGCGCGAGCCGGGATCGACCAGGAACAGCGGGCCGTAGAGCTCGGTGCCCCAGAGCTTCCCGCCGTCCAGGTCGCTCGCGTTCTCGGCCGCGTCGAACGCCCGCCGGGCCTCCGCCAGATCGATCGGCGCTTCCTGGGCGCGCGCGGCCGGGCCGGCGAATAGCACGAGGAGCGCGCCGACGAACGTACGCGCTCCGCTCACCGCGCCTCGTACGCCTTTCCGGGAGTGCCGCCCATCGCGATCAGGACGACGCCGGAATCCCCGGGCATCCACTTGCGCCTCTCCGCGGGGCCGACCCGCACGAAGGTGCCCTCTTCGACGCGGCGCTCGTGTTCCCCGGTCCGCAGCGTCGCCCACCCCCGGACCACGAAGTAGACCTCCTCCTGCCCCTCCGCGGCGTGGTCGTGGTCGGGGTATTCGGATGCCCGGGGCGCCAGCTCGATCACGCTCAATCCCCACGCGGACACGCCCAGCGCACGCCCCACGGTTCGGAACTTGATTCCTTCCAGCGCGTTCGGACCGCTGTACGGCTCGACCTCCTCGATCCCCTTGACCTGCACGTCGCTCATACGACCTCCATCAGGAGCCGGATTCCAGGGCTTGAATATAGGGGGGAATGCAGATCGGGGAGGCCGCGCGAACGCGTGCCTCCCCGACTGTAGAGCAGGATCGTTCGATTACTCCTTAGCTACCGGCAGTGACGTCGAATCCGGCGCGGTCCACCTCGTCGCCGTCCAGCGAGACGACCACCTCGTAGTGCCCGACGGGCCAGCCGGCGGGATTCGCCACATGGAACTCGGTCACCGAGGCGCCGCTGACCGACTGGGAACCCTCGTCGACGACCTGGCCGTCCTCGAACGTCCACCGCGCGGAGAGCGTGCCGCTGCCCGTGCCCGAGGTCTCCACCGACGCATAGACCGTGTCCGTCGGCATGAAGTCCCCGACCTCCTCGACGACCCTCTTGTCGGCGCCGATCGAGCGGCCGAGCGCCACATCGGTCACGTCCAGCGTCGGACCCGCGTCCTCGACGATGTCCGTGTCGTCCGCGGTGTCGGTGGCCTCTTCCCGCTGGCAAGCCATGGCCCACAGGGACGTGGTAAGGAGGATAGCCAGCAGCGCGCCGGTCCATCTCGGGACTGGTCTCACTTGGCTCCTCCTTCACTGCCCGCCTGCGCGGGAATCGTCAGCACCCATCCGGGCTGAATCACGTCGGGATTCTGGATGCGGTCCTTGTTCGCCTCGTAGATCCGGCGCCAATCGTTGCCGTTTCCATACATCTGCTCCGAGATCTTCCACAGCGAGTCGCCGCTCTTCACGGTGTACGATTTGGCCGCTGCCGCTGCCACTTTCGCTTCCGGCTTGGCGGTCGTCGAAGATCCGCTCTGCACCTTCGAGAAGTCGGCCTTCTTGCCGGCCTTCTTCTCGTCCTTCTCTTTGTCGTCCTTCTTGTCGAACAGTCCCATTGGTCCTCCCTGTGTTGGATTCATCCATAAGTGTAGGGCCGTGACACCAACCGGCGTAGAAGAAATCTTACAAGCTCGCGAGCCAGTCGATGACGGCTTCCGGGTAACCCGTTACCGTGCGCGGCCATTCGTCCCCCGAAAGCCGGACGCGAAAGGTGTGGTCGGCGCCCTCGAATATCCGCACGACCGCCGAATGTCCCACGGACTCCAGGGCGTTCGTGATCGCTTCCACGCTCGGCTCGACGGGGACGCGCTCGTCGAGCGCCCCGTACACGAGAAGGACCGGCACGTCGACCTGCCGCCACCAGACGAGCGGGTCGTAGTCCGCGATGCGGCGCGAGAAGGCCCAATACGAGTCGTCCCGTGCGGGCGGCTCGAAGAACCACTCATGGCCGCGCGCGCGCTCCGCGATCGCGTCGAGGGAGTCCCGCGGGGCTCCATGGTACGCCACGTCGACCAGCGCCTCGACGTAGGCGCGGGCGAGAGCCGCCTCGTCCCCCGACATGGACGGTATCCCGATGAAGTTGCCGACGCTGTAGATCTCCACGTCGTCCATCGGGAGGCCGCTGGCGGCGGATCCGATCACGAAATCCGCCTTCGAGCGGACGCCGGCCAGCGGGGCGATCGTGCCCCCCTGGCTGTGGCCGTGGATCCCGACCCGGTCGGGGTCGATCTCGGGGCGCGATCGCAACAGCGCCACGGCGGCCACGGCGTCGCCGGCCTGGTCCTCGAAGCTGGCCGCTTCCCAGGAGCCCGCGGATTCCCCGACTCCCCGCTTGTCCCAGATCAGGGCCGCCGTCCCGCCCCGCACGACCCGTCGAGCGAGATAGGTGGACGCCCAGCGACCTTCAGGGCCGGACCCGTGGAGGAAGACGACGGCCGGATGCGGTCCGGGTCCGGCTGGGAGGAGGAGAGATCCGGCGAGCTCCACGCCGCCGTTCCAAAACCGCACTTCCTCCTCACGGATGGCCGGGTCGACGGCGGCGGTGCGGGCGAAGGCGAACCAACCGGTCTCCCCTTCCTCCACCAGCGTGCCTCGAAGCGAGTCTCCCTCGATCGTGCCGGTGAACACCATGGTGGTCGCGTCCCCGACCATCCGGATACTGACGTGGGGCGGCTCGAAGGAGACCTCGGTGAACGGAATCCCCTCGACGCGGAGCCGCTCCGTGTCGAACGATCCGCTCCACCTCCCTCCGCTCTCCTCGAAGCGCATCGTGACCCGGAGCGTGTCGGCCGACTTGCCCCATGCGCCGTTCCACGTGCCCGCCAGATCCGCTTGCGCGAGGGCGGGCGATGGAAGCGCGAGCCCGACGCACGCCAGCACGAGCCCGGGTGCGACGGGAAGGAAGCGACGCGTCATCCTAGGGTCCCTCCCGTTCGAAGAGCCGCGAGCGCGCCTCCACCGTGACCCGCAAGACAGCTTCCTGGCGGAAGCGGCGGCGGTACTCGTCCGCGATCTCGGCCACAGCCCGGTCGTGCTCCGCTCCGGGCGGATGGAGCACCTCGACGACGAGGACGGGCTCCCGGACCGTGCTCCCTCCCTCGCCCCGCCACTGCCCGTCCGCGTGCCAGATGGTCAATCCCAGCGGGAAGCGAGGCGTGACGACCTCATCGAGGAACGCCGACCAGTCCGCGTCCGACACCGTCCCGCCACCGGGGATGTCGCGGCCGAGGAACAGCCGATCCGATATCATCACGGCGGCGGCCGGGTCCGCGAGAGGAGCGGCCTGCCGCGCGGCGCACGAAGCGAGGAGCAAAGCCCACGCGAGTGTGGAGAGCGATCGTCGAGTGGCGGTCACGATGCGGAATACTACTCGAACGCTCGAACGATGCCGACATTGGGCGTCGTGGCCGCAACCAGCCATCCCGTAGTCGTCGTCGGGGCCGGGGCCGCCGGAACGATGGCCGCCATCTTCGCGGCCGAAGCGGGCCGAGACGTCCTCTTGCTGGAGACCACTTCCAACGGGGGCCGCAAGATCGTCATCAGCGGCGGGGGCCGCTGCAACGTGCTGCCCTCGAGCGTGCGGCCCTCTCAGTTCGTCACCACCTCCTCTTCCAACACGCTCAAGAAGATCCTCCTGTCGTGGCCCCTCTCCGAGCAGCGGGCTTTCTTCGAGGAGACCCTCGGAATCCCGCTCGCGTTGGAGGAGGAGACGGGCAAGCTCTTTCCGGTATCGAACCGCTCCCGCGACGTCCGCGACGCGCTCTACGCCCACGCGCGAGGGCGTGGCGTCGAGATCGCGTTCGACACACGGGTGACAGGATTGAAGGCTCCGGTGAGCGACCGCCCCTGGCGGGTCGAGCATGCGGGTGGGGAGATCTCCGCGCGCGCCGTCGTCCTCGCCACAGGCGGCCTGTCCGTCCCCGCCAGCGGCAGCGACGGCGGCGGCCTCCGGATCGCGGAGCGGCTCGGCCACACCATCCACCCCACCTATCCGGCGCTTACGCCGCTCGTCTGCGATCCTCCCCGGCACGCGGATCTGGCCGGCATCTCGCTCGAGGTCGAGCTCGAGGCTCCTCTGAAGAGGGGACATTTCGACACGCGGGGCGGCTTCCTGTTCACGCACCGGGGCTACAGCGGACCGGCGGTTCTCGACATCTCCCACCTCGCGGTCCTCTCCCTCATGGACGGGGGCGACCCCCAGGAGATCCGCGTGCGGTGGACCGCCGCCGGCGCACAGGAGTGGGATAGCCGCCTGCGTGAGGGCGGAGCGGGTACGGTCGGTCCGCTGGTGCGCCGCGAGCTCCCCGACCGGCTCGCGGACCGGCTCGTCGAGGAGTCGGGCGTCGATCCCAGCCGTCCGCTCGCCGGATTGACGCGCGAGGAGCGCAATTCTCTGGTCGATGTTCTCGCCCGCTATCTCCTTCCGTGGAGCGGCGACGAGGGATACCGCAAGGCCGAGGTCACGGGCGGCGGAGTGGCTCTGTCGGAGATTCATCCGCGAACGCTCGAGAGCCGCCTGCGCCCCGGACTTCACCTCTGCGGCGAGATGCTCGACGCGTTCGGCCCCATCGGGGGCTACAACTTCTTCTGGGGCTGGGCCACCGGCCGGGCGGCCGGGCTCGGCGCGGCCCGCGCGGCATGACGGGGGAGCGCATCGCCGCCTTCCGCGAGCTGCACGCTTCGGGGTGCTTCGTGATCCCCAACCCGTGGGACGTCGGAAGCGCGAAGGTTCTCGTCCAGCTCGGGTTCCCCGCGCTCGCCACGACGAGCTCGGGGTTCGCCTGGTCCGTCGGGCGCTCCGACAACTACGTGACGCTAGAGGAGGCGCTGGGCCACTTCCGCTCCGTCGCGAGCGCCGTGGAGGTGCCGGTGAACGGCGACTTCGAGGGTGGATTCGCCGTCGACCCCGAAGTCGTGGCCGCCAATGTGGCGGCCGCCCTGAAGACGGGCGTTGCGGGTCTGTCGATCGAGGACTCGACCGGCGATCCGTCGCGTCCCCTGTTCGACCTCCCCCTCGCCGTGGAGCGAATCCGAGCGGCGCGCGGCGCGATCGACGCAAGCGGGACGGGCGTCCTGCTCACCGGCCGGTCCGAAGGGTTCATCGTCGGGCGGCCCGAACTCGACGAGACGATCCGGCGTCTCGCCGCGTACGCCGAGGCCGGCGCCGACTGCCTGTACGCGCCCGGAATCCGCGCCCGGGACGAGATCGCCGCGGTGGTCGCCGCTGTGGCCCCCAAGCCGGTCAACGTGCTGGTGGGAAGCGGCTTCGCCACGGTGACCGAGCTCGCCGAGCTGGGGGTGCGGCGGATCAGCGTCGGGGGCGCGCTCGCGCGTGCCGCCTGGTCCGGCTTTCTCGAAGCGGCCCGGGAGATCCGCGAGCGGGGGACGTTCTCGCGCCTGGGAGAAGCGGTCCCCTTCGATGAGATCGACCGGAGATTCTCCGCTGGCGCGGACGCGGACCTGTCAGAGCGTTGACAGCCCTTGGCGCAGTCGCTGTCCAATGTCCGAGCGGGCGGGCGTGTCGATTTCGCGGCTCCCCGTTCGTCGCCTGGATGGAGGGAGGGGCATGGGCCCCTCGATCCATCACCCGAAAAGGAGACGACCGATGCGGTTCATGATCCTGATCAAGGCCAACAAGGAGTCCGAGGCCGGAGTCATGCCGGACGAGGAGTACATCGGCAGGATGATGGAGTTTCACGAGGAGCTCGTGAAGGCCGGAGTGTGGGTCGAGGGGGAGGGCCTCCATCCGAGCTCGAAGGGCGTGCGCGTCAAGTTGCCGGTCAAGGGCGAGCCCACCGTGATCGACGGGCCCTTCGCGGAGACGAAGGAGCTCGTGGCCGGCTACTGGATCTGGGAGGTGCAGTCGCTGGAGGATGCGATCGGCTGGGTCAAGCGCCTCCCGGTGCCGAACGACCCGAAAGAAGACGGCGTGGTGGAGATCCGCAAGATCATCGGGGCGGAAGACTTCCCCGCGGAGTGGATGCGGGAGAAGGAGCAGCACCTCCGTGAGGAGCACGCGAAGCGCTCATGAACCGCGCGCTCTGGATCGTCCAGATCCTGCTGGCGGCGCTCTTCGTGTTCGCCGGAGTGTCCAAGCTCATGATGCCGGACGAGCAGCTGACGGCGGCGGGCCCTCTGTCTGCAGGGTTCCTCCGGTTCATCTCCGTCTGCGAGATCCTCGGCGCCTTCGGCTTGATCCTCCCGGGACTCTTCAAGATCCGGCCCGGCCTCACGCCGTTGGCCGCCTTGGGGCTCCTGGTGATCATGATCGGGGCCATCGTGGTCACGCTCACGAGCATGCCCTGGACCTGGGCGATCCTGCCGGCCGTGACCGGTATTCTCCTCGCGTTCGTCATCTATGGCCGCTGGCGGCTGGTCCCGCAGAAGACCGCGTTCCGCCGAACGCCGCCCGGCGGGGTCGCATCCCCGCCCGGCACCAGACCCTGAACCTGCAGGAGACACGACCATGCGCTTCATGATCATCGTAAAGGCGACCAGGGACACCGAGGCGGGAGTCCAGCCCGACGAGAAGCTCTTCTCGGCGATGGCGGATTACCACGAGGAGTTGACGAAGGCCGGCGTGCTGCTGGACGCCTCCGGCCTTCAGCCCAGCTCGAAGGGCTGGCGGATCAGATACTCGGGCGACGAGCGGACCGTGATCGACGGGCCGTTCGCGGAGGCGAAGGAGCTGATCGCCGGCTACACGCTGATCGAGGTGAAATCGCGGGAGGAGGCGCTGGAGTGGGCCCGGCGCTTCCCGAACCCGATGGGGGACGACGCGGAGGCCGAGATCGAGATCCGCCAGCTGTACGAGCTCGAGGATTTCGGTCCCAGCGAGGCGCTCACGCGCTTCCGTCAGTTGGGCCTCGCGTCGCAGCAGTAACCGGTCGGGCGCCGGGCGTCACGCTCACCTCGGGCGCGACGTCCCGGCGCCGCACGGTCCCGGGTCGAAACCCTCCGTTCCATCCCGCCAGCCCCAGCGTAATGTCCATGCCTCGACCACTCGACGGTGGCCGCACGCGCAGGACGCTTCCATACTTGCCGCCGAACCGCTCACAAAGGAGGCGTCATGGCCGGATATGTGACCAACATCGAGGAAGACACGATCGCCAACGGCGATTTCCGTCGTGTCGTCTTCACGGGACCGAACACCCAGCTCGTCCTCATGACTCTTCGCCCCGGAGAGGACATCGGCCTCGAGACGCATGACGACCTCGATCAATTCCTCCGGATCGAAGCGGGTCGAGGATATGTTCAGCTGGACGGCAAGCGAACCGACCTCCAAGACGGCAGCGCCGTAGTCATACCTGCCGGCGTCGAGCACAACGTCGTGAATACCTCCGATGACGAACCCCTCCGATTGTATACGCTGTACAGTCCTCCCGAGCACGCTGACGGCACCGTGCACCACACGAAGCGGGAGGCGGATGCCAGCCACGGCTGAGTCGCGGTCGTGGTCTTCCGGTATAGCGATCCTGTTCCATCCCGTTCACAGGCGGCGGATCGCACCACTGTTCCCATGAGCGGCTCCGACACGCACGGCGCCATCGAGGCGGTCTGGCGGATCGAGTCGGCGCGAATAATCGCCGGGATCGCGCGCATGGTCGGCGACGTCGGCGTGGCGGAGGACCTCGCGCAGGACGCCCTGGTCGCGGCACTCCAGCGCTGGCCGGAGTCGGGAGTGCCCGAGAATCCCGGCGCCTGGCTCATGACGACGGCGAAGAACCGGGCCCTCGATCGCCTGCGGCGCAGAAAGCTCCTCGAGCGGAAGCATGCCGAGCTGGGGCGGGAGATCGGCGATCGGCAAGGCTCGCCCGAGGCGGAGCTCGCGGAAGCCCTCGACGATCCCGTCGGGGACGACCTCCTCGGACTGATATTCACCGCCTGCCACCCGGTCCTCTCCACCGAAGCGCGGGTGGCGCTGACTCTGCGCCTGCTCGGCGGTCTCACGACGGCCGAGATCGCGCGCGCCTTTCTCGTTCCGGAGCCAACCATCGCCCAGCGGATCGTCCGCGCCAAGCGGGCGCTCGCGCGGGCGCGCGTGCCGTTCGAGGTTCCTCGCGGCGCGGAGCTCGAGGCGCGCCTGCCCTCGGTGCTGGAGGTCATCTACCTCGTCTTCAACGAAGGGTATTCCGCGACGGCCGGCGCGGACTGGATGCGGCCGGCGTTGTGCGAGGACGCCCTGCGGCTGGGCCGGATCCTTGCTGGGCTCGTGCCCGAGGAGCCCGAAGTCCATGGGCTGGTGGCCCTGATGGAGATCCAGGCGTCCCGCTCCAGTGCCCGGGTGGGTCCGGCGGGTGAGCCCATCCTGCTCCTCGACCAGAACCGCGCACGCTGGGACCGGCTCCTTATCCGGCGCGGCCTCGGGGCGCTCGCGCGCGCCGAGGGGCTGAGTGCGGCGCCCGGCCCCTACACGCTCCAGGCGGCGATCGCGGCCTGTCACGCGCGCGCACGCACCGCCGCCGAAACGGACTGGCGGAGGATCGCGGCGCTCTATTCCGCACTCGCGCAGATCGCGCCGTCTCCCGTAGTCGAGCTGAACCGGGCGGTGGCGGTCGGGATGGCGTTCGGCCCCGCGGCCGGACTCGAGCTCGTCGATGCGCTCGCCTCGGAGCCGGTTCTGAACAGCTACCACCTGCTGCCGGCCGTGCGGGGGGACCTGCTGGCAAAGCTGGGGCGCATGGACGAGGCCCGGGCCGAGTTCGAGCGAGCAGCGTCGCTGACGAGGAACGCGCGCGAGCGGGCGCTGCTCATCGAGCGGGCCGCCTCGATGGCCGGCGAGGCCACCGCGCGTTGACGCGCACCGACCAGGTTCATTCGGAGATCCTCCGGCGGCGGCTTCACAACCAGCACCTCAGCCGGCCGACGCTGAAGACGCCCGCCGCCGTGGTCGGGTGGCTGTGCGCCGTCCAGGCGCAGGACTATCCGGCCGCCAAGTGGGCCCTCGGCTCGAGGATGCGGTCGGGCGTGGACGAGGACGTCGAGCGGGCCTTCAACGAGGGCGCCATCCTCCGGACCCACCTCCTGAGGCCGACATGGCACTTCGTCCTGCCCGCCGACATCCGCTGGCTGCTCGAGCTCACGGCTCCGCGGATCAAGGCCGGCCTGTCGTATCGACACAAGAAGCTCGACCTGGACGCGCGGACGCTACGCCGCGCCTCTGCGGCGATCGGAACGTCGCTCCTGGACGGAGTTGCGCGGACGCGCGACGAGCTGCGGGAGGTGCTCGGTCGGGCCGGGATCGGTTCCCTTGGAGTCGAACGGATGACGCACATCATGGCAATGGCGGAGCTCGACGGGATCGTCTGCAGCGGTCCGCGGAAGGGAAAGCGGTTCACATACGCCCTCCTGGACGACCGGGCGCCGCGCGGACCGTCCCTCGAGCGGGACGAGGCGCTCGCAGCGCTCGCCTCCCGCTACTTCCGGAGCCGCGGCCCGGCGTCGGTCCAGGACTTCGCGAAGTGGGCGGGGCTCACGGTGGCCGACGCCCGGCAGGGCCTCGAGGCCGTGAAGGAGGGGCTGCGGAGCCTGGAAGCGGACGGCGCGACGCTCTGGCTTCCCGCCGATCGCCCTGCGCGCGCTCCGTCCTCCACCGCTTACCTGCTCTCCATCTACGACGAGCTCATCTCCTCCTACAAGGAACGCCGCGCGAGCGTGGAGCCGGAGCATGCCAGGAAGCTCGTCGGAATGGGAAACGCGCTGACCGCGGTCATCGCGATCGACGGCCGGATCGTCGGCACCTGGAAACGGAGGCTGAGCGCGAAGGCGGTTACGATCGAGACCCGCCCGTTCGACTCTCTGACGCGGGCCCGTTCTCGCGCGGTGGCTGCGGCGGCGCGCAGATACGGCGAGTTCCTGGGCCTACCGGCGATTCTCGTCTAGCGGGAAGGTCGCGCGGCTCCGCGCTTGGCGGTCCCGGCACGATTCCGCGAGCGACTCCCGGTTCGGGGCGGCGGAAAGCTCGCGCGGAGTCCTTTGCCCAAGACCTGGTGGAGCGCCTCCCGGTCGGGGAGACCCTGGAGGCGGTGCCGGCCGAGGTCGCGGAACCGGAGCCCCTCGGGCACCGGGCTCCCCACCGCCTCGCGTGTCGCTCCCGAGATGAGGATCTGCCCGCCGTGCGCCGCGGAGCACACGCGGGCTGCGGTGTGGACCGCGAGGCCGATGTAGCCCGCGTCGGTCAGGGTCGGGCGGCCGCTGTGGATTCCGATCCGGATCCGGACGTCGAGTCCCTGCGGCCAGTCCCGCTCGCGCAGCGCCCGCTGCATCTTCGCCGCCGCCTTCACGCCGTCCCCCGCACGCTCGAACACTGCGAAGAACTCGTCGGCGCGGAAGTCGATCTCTCGGCCACGCGCCCGCGAGACGGCGGCGCGTTGGATATCTCGGACGTCGTTCAGGAGATCCCGGTAGCGATCGCCGAGGCGGCGCAGGAGCGCGGTCGAGCCCTCGATGTCGCTCATGAGAAGGGTGACGAACCCGGCGGGGAGCGCGGCCGCGCTCGTCGCGGTCGCGTCGACCTTGCCGTACCCCCGATCCTTCTCGATGACGAATCGCACCGCGGCCAACACCGTCTCGGCGAGCCGCGGGTCCTCGAGCACCCGGGGATCATGGACGAGTGCAGTCAGCGGCCGGCCCTCACGCTCCAGATACGTGACCGCACGCGCGTCGCCCTCCGCCGGCAGCCCGACCGGCCTGCCGTGGGCATCCAGGTACGCGCCCGACGATTGCGACCAGTGGAGGACGGCGAGCGTGGGATCGCGGAGGACGCTCCGGAGCCTCTGCTCGAGCTCGCCCGGCGCACCCCCGCGGCCCAGCTCGATGACGAGTCGACCGGCGACCGCGTGCGTGCGTTCGGACTCGATCTGACCGGTGATGAACCCGATCGGGACGATGCCGTATCGCTTGGCGGCGGTGAGCAGCCGCTTGCGCGCCCGCTCCCGCGCCGCGTCGTCCTCGAACCGCACCTGGTTGAACCGCGCGAGCGCGTTCCGCACGTGCGACTCGTCGTGGATCGGCAGGCGCCGCTTGCCGCGGGAGTCGATGTAAGCGAACGCGCTGTTCGGAAGGTGCGCCCGTTTGCTCGGATCCAGCTTTGCCACACGGCTAGAGTACTCCCCGCCGAGAGGGTCGGAAAGGAGCCGCCTCGC
>DASSPT010000008.1:0-8323 GCA_035699465.1 Gemmatimonadota bacterium | reverse complement strand
CCTCCCCGCTCGTGGTGCCATTGCCGGCGCAGGTCCCGCACCGCTGGAGGAGCTTCACGCGGATCGTCTTCTCGACGCCGGTCGCCACCTCCTCGAGCGAGACGCGAAGGCGGGTCTGTACGTCGCTGCCCCGGAATGGTCCGCGCGACCTGCCGCTCCTGCCGCGCGAGCGGCCGAACAGGTCCTCGAAGCCGCCGAAATCCCGCATGAACGCGCGCAGCGCGTCCGAGAGATCGAAGTCGCCGAACCCGCCACGCGTCTCGGCCCCGACCCCTGCGTGTCCGAACTGGTCGTACCGGGAACGCAGCCGCGAATCGTGGAGGATCTCGTACGCGCGCGTCGCCTCGCGGAACTTCTCGGGCGCTTCCGGATCGTCGGGATTGCGGTCCGGATGGTACTGCATCGCGAGCCGGCGGTAGGCGCGCTTTATCTCCTCCGCGGGGGCCGTCCTGTCGACCCCGAGGACTTCATAGTAGTCGCGCTCCGCCATGGTTCACTCAGCTCGTCTGCAAAGTTGGCACGAAGTTCAGGCTGTCCGGATGCAAGGCCCGTGACGCGCAGGGCCGTGCTCCGTCAGTCGGGCGTCAGCGTCGAGAGCAGGCGCGCCGTGTACTCCACCAGCGAGACCACCCGGTCGTAGGGCATGCGGGTCGGCCCGATCACGCCGATCGTGCCGTGCACGCTCCCCATCTCGTACTCCGCCGTGACCATGCTGAAGTCGACGAGCGGCGGGACCGCGTGCTCTCCCCCGATCGAGATCACGATGCCGTCGGCGCGCCGATCCCGAAGCGCCTCGGCGAGAACGTCCCGCTGCTCGGTCAGCTGGAGGAGCGTCCGCAGATGCTCGCGGTCGGCGAATTCGGGCTGCGCCGCGAGACCCGCGGTGGGTCCCAGCAGCACGTCCTCGCCCGCCGGAGGCCGGGGGGAGAACAGCCCTTCGGCCTGCTCCAGGAAGATGTTGACGAGGTCCGCGTGCTCCGCGGGCCCGTCGGCGAGACGATCGCGATACGTCTCCCGGATCTCGCGCAGCGTCTGGCCCGCCAGGCGCTCGTTCAGGAATCCGGCCACCGAGCCGAGCCTTTCCTCGGAGTCGGCCCACTCGCCCTCCACGAAGATCGTGCGCACGGGCCCCGACCGGATCGCCAGCACGATCAGGATGCGATCCCGCGAAACGCCCACCAGGTCGATCTTCTCGAGGACGCCCTCCTCCATCCGCGGCGCCAGCCCGACCCCCAGCTCCTGGGTGACGACCGACAGCGCCTTGACCGCGCGGGCCAGGATCCGCTCTTCGGCGCTGGTGCGCGCCAGGTCGAGCGCGGCCTCGATCCGCCGCGTCTCGTCGGACGTCAGCCTGTCGGGTCGCATCAGCGTGTCGACGTAGTAGCGGTAGGCCTTGTCGGTCGGCATCCGACCGGCGCTGGCGTGCGGCTGCGTGAGGTACCCCTTGCGCGTGAGGTCGCTCATCGTGTTGCGGATCGTGGCCGGGCTCACGCCCAGGTCGAACTGCCGGGCGACCGTGCGCGACGCGGCGGGCGCGGCGGTCTGGACGAACGTCCGCACGACCGCTTCGAGGACCAGCGCCTCGCGCTCGTTGAGATCGTGCTCTGCCTTCATTTCGCGGGTGACTCTATCGGCGGCCCAGAACGTTGTCAAACGAGTCGCGGCGTTCCATCCCGGGCCAGGAGGCGCGGGGCGCCACGCCCTTCCCCTGGGCCTCTCCGGCCAGCCGATCGAGGATGCCGTCCAGCACGAGGAACCCGCGGGTCGTGCAGGCCAGCCGGGCGCCCTGCTCGACGAGGAGCTCCTCGCGAACCAGGGCTTCGACGATCTCCGACGCCCTCCCGGCCAGGAGCGCATGACCGCGCTCCACGCCCTCGCAGCGCCGCAGACCCAGATACAGCGTCTCCAGCTGCCGCTGGGTGGGGGTGAGGAGCTCCACGAACGCGCGTGGATCGCCGCCGGTGGCGAGCGCCTCCGCCCAGCCGGTCAGGGACGACACGTTCGCCCAGCGGCGGAGCCCATCGAACGAATGCGCCGCCGGACCGAGTCCCTGGTACGGGGCGGCCGTCCAGTACGCGCTGTTGTGGCGCGAGCGATGCCCGGGGAGCGCGAACGAAGACACCTCGTAGTGCTCGAAGCCCGCCCTGCGCGCGGCGCCGCATGCCGCCCGGTATTCGGCCGCATAGGCCGCATCCGGCGCGGTGAGGGTCGCGCCGCTGCGCACGCGAGCGTCGAAGGCGGTGCCGGGCTCGATCGTCAGGCCGTAGAGAGAGAGGTGCGTGATCGGGAGCGCGAACGCCGTCGCCAGGTCGCGCGCCCACGACCTGCGGCGAGCGGCGGGCGTCGTGCCGGGAACCTCGAGGTTGAAGATGAGGTCCAGCGAGATCTCCTCGAAACCCGCCTCCGCCGCAGCGCGGACGGCGCGGGCGGCTGCGTCCGGCCCGTGTGTCCGGCCCAGGAACGCGAGACGGGACGGATCGAACGACTGGGCGCCGACCGAGATGCGCGTCACCCCGCGGTCGCGCCAGCGGCCGAGCCGATCGGTCGTGGCGTCGTCGGGGTTCAGCTCGAGCGTCCACTCCAGGCGCTCGCTCCGCGGCGCGATGCCGAGCACGAGCGCGGCGGCCCGCTCGAACGCGTCGGGCCCCAGGAGCGACGGTGTCCCTCCGCCCCAGTACAGGGTGGCGAGGCGCCCTCCCTCGAACGCGCCACAGCCTCGCAAGACCGCGATCTCGCGCGCCAGCCCGTCCAGCCAGACAGCCTCGCGGCCGTCGTCGTGGCCCAGGTTGTAGAAGTGACAGTAGGGGCACTTTCGGGCGCAGAACGGGACATGGACGTAGACGTGGAGCGAGCGGGCGATGGCTGGCCTCCTACCGGCGCGCGCGGACGCGCCCGAGCGCGAGAACGATGGTCGGTACGAGGAGCGCATGCCGCATGCGGCAAAAAGCTCACCCGCCGCCCTTCGCCGCGCCACCCTGGCGGTCTGCTTCCTCCTCCGGCGGCGGCGGAAGCGCGTAGCGCTGTCCCGAAGACGCGCGCGCCAGACCGAGGAGCTCGAGCTCGGTCAGGGACGCGAGCACGACTCCGATCGGCAATCCGAGCTCGAAGGCCAGTGCCTCGGGCGCGCGCGGCTCCCTCGCGAGCGAAGCGCGGACGCGGTCGCGGTCCTCGCAGTGCCCGGTCGGGTCCACGCGCGACGCATCGCGCTCGAGCCGTGGCAGCCCCTCGAGCTCCTCGAGAACGTCTTCGACCCGCAGCACGGGATGCGCTCCATCGGCCAGGAGCTCGTTCGATCCCGCGTGCGCGGGCTGCAGCGGGTGCCCCGGCACGACCATCACCTCGCGGCCCGCCGCGAGCGCGAGTCGCGCGGTGATCAGCGCACCCGAGCGCCGCGCCGCCTCGACGACCACGACGACCCGCGCGAGCCCCGCGATGATGCGGTTGCGTCGCGGGAACGACCAGCGCGCGACCGGCACGCCGTCCGGGAACTCCCCCGCGATGCAGCCGTGCCCGCGGAGGATGCGGGCGGCGAGCCCGCGGTTCGACGGCGGCACCGCCACGTCGTGCCCACCGGCCAGCACGGCGACCGTCGGGCCGGCCATTTCGAGCGCGCCCCGATGCGCGGCCGCGTCGATCCCGATCGCGCAGCCGCTCACGACCACGACCCCCGCGGCTGCCAGACCCGCGCCCAGCCGCTCGCCCATCTGGAGGCCCATGCCCGTCGCCTTCCGCGCCCCCACGACCGCGACGGCTGTCTCGCGCAGAAGGCGTTCGTCACCGCGGACGTAGACGACGTCGGGGGCGTCTTCGAGCGCACGCAGGAGCTCCGGGTAGCGTGGGTCCGGCCGGGGGATCTCCAGCGCCGGCGTCCAGGCGTCAGGTCCGCTGATCACCTCCGCCCACATCCCGGACATGGGCCCAGAGGTCGTTTACGAGCGCGTCCAGGCCGCGGCCGGTCACGGACGAGATCACGTGGGTGGACGAAGCGTCGGGGAACGTGACGTCGGCCGGAGGCTCCGCGAGGTCGGCCTTCGTCCAGGCCACCACGCGGGGGAGCTCGAGGAGCCTCGGCGACCACGCTTCGAGCTCGGACTTGAGGCTCTCGTACTCGGCGGCCGGATCGGGGCTCAGCACATCGATCAGAAAGCAGAGCACGCGGGTCCGCTCGATGTGCCGCAGAAAGCGGGCCCCCAGGCCCTTGCCTTCGGACGCGCCCGCGATCAGCCCCGGAATGTCGGCCATGACGAAGGAGCGCTCCGGATCGGCCGCGACCACGCCGAGATTGGGAGTCAGCGTGGTGAACGGATAATCGGCGATCCGCGGGCGGGCGGCGCTGACGCGCGAGAGCAGGGTCGACTTGCCGGCGTTCGGGCTCCCCACCAGGCCCACGTCGGCGAGGAGCTTGAGCTCGAGCGCGATGCGGCGGCTTTCGCCGGGCTCGCCTTCCTGGGCGTGGCGCGGCGCCTGCCGCGTGGCGCGTACGAAAAAGGCGTTGCCGCGTCCGCCACGCCCGCCGCGGGCGACCACCGCGCGCTGGCCCGGCTGGGTCAGGTCCGCGATCAGCTGGCCGCTCTCCGGCTCGCGGACGAGCGTCCCCACCGGCACCCGCAGGACCACGTCCCCGCCCTCGGCGCCCGTCCGGTTGTTCCCCGATCCGTGCTCCCCCCGGCCCGCCCGATAGCGGGTCCGGTAGCGGAAGTCCTGAAGCGTCGAAAGGTTGGGATCGGCCTCGATCACGACGTCCCCGCCCTTGCCGCCGTCGCCTCCGTCCGGACCGCCCTTGGGCACGTACTTCTCCCGACGGAACGAGACGACCCCGCTCCCCCCCCGCCCCGCCTCGACGTCGATCACCGCCTCGTCGATGAACTGCATGCACCCCTGCGACTGTGGCGAATGGCGAACCTTCAGGAGCTGCGGCTTGTAGACCGGTCGAGGGGACGAACGAGGAACGCAACGCAGAAATTCGTCGCCTCCAGCGGTCTACATCCTCGCGACGATCGCGTCCCCGAACTCCGAGCACTTCACTTCCGTCGCGCCTTCCATCTGCCGCGCCAGGTCGTAGGTCACGATTCGGTCGCGGATGGCCGCTTCGAGGCCGGCCTCGATCCGGGCCTTCGCTTCGTCCCAGCCGATGTACTCGAACATCGCCGCCCCCGATAGGATCAGGCTGCCGGGATTGACCTTGTCCAGACCGGCGTACTTGGGCGCCGTTCCGTGCGTGGCCTCGAACACGGCCGCCATGTCGCCCACGTTCCCGCCCGGCGCCATGCCGAGACCTCCCACCTGCGCGGCCGCCGCGTCCGACAGGTAGTCGCCGTTCAGGTTGGGAAGCGCGATGACGTCGTACTCGTCGGGGCGCAGCAAGAGCTGCTGGAACATCGCGTCCGCGATCCGGTCCTGGATCACGACCCTGCCCCCCGGGTCGCGGCGCTTGTCGCCGTCCCACAGCTCCGCGTCCCGCACCGTGCGGTCGCCGAACTCCGCGGCGGCGACCTCGTATCCCCACTCGCGGAACGCGCCCTCGGTGTACTTCATGATGTTCCCCTTGTGCACGAGCGTCACCGACCTGCGGCCCTTGTCGATCGCGTACTGGACGGCGGCGGCCACCAGACGCTTCGTGTTTCGCTCGCTGATGGGCTTGACCCCGATGCCGGCGTCGAAGGGGATGTGGGTGCCCATCTCCTCGTTGAGGAAGCGGCGGATCTTGTCCTGCTCGCGCGTGCCCACCTTCCACTCGATTCCCGAATACACGTCCTCGGTGTTCTCGCGGAAGACGACGACGTCGACCTTCCAGGGCTCCTTCACGGGCGACGGCGTGCCCTCGTACCAGCGGCATGGCCGGATGCAGCAATAGAGGTCGAGCTCCTGGCGCAGCGTGACGTTCAGCGAGCGGAACCCGCCGCCGATCGGCGTCGTCAGCGGTCCCTTGATCGCCACGCGCCACTCGCGGATCGCCTTCAGCGTGTCCTCGGGCAGATACATATCCGGCCCATACTTCGCGACCGCCTTCTCGCCGGCATAGATCTCGAACCACTGGACCTCGCGGGCGCCCCCGTATGCCTTCGCAACGGCGGCGTCGAATACTCGACGGGCGGCGGCCCAGATGTCGGGGCCTATTCCGTCACCCTCGATGAACGGGATCACGGGCCGATCGGGCGCCTTCACCCGGAAAGCGCGCTCGTACTCGATCGTCCCGCCCGACGTGGGAGGCGTCAGGCGTTCGTACGCCATCGCTTGCTCCTTTCCGACCTGTGCAAGATTCGGGACCGCGCTCCGGCCGTGAGACCGGCCGCGGCTTCAGCCGCGTTCGCCGACCGGGACGTAGCGGAGGTCGCGCTTGCCCACGTACCTGGCGCGCGGCCGGATGAGGCGGTTGTTCGCGTACTGCGCCTCCACGTGCGCGACCCACCCGCAGATGCGCGCGATCGCGAATATCGGGGTGAAGAGATCGGCCGGGATTCCCAGCGCGTGGTAGGTGGAGGCGCTGAAGAAGTCCACGTTGGGGTCGATGCCCTTTTCCCCCTGCATCGTCGTCAGGATCTCCTCGCTCATCCGGTACCAGCGGTCGTCCCCCGTCCGCTCTCCCAGCTTGCGGGAGAACTCCCGCAGGATCGGGGCGCGAGGGTCCATCGTCTTGTAGACGCGATGTCCGAAGCCCATCACCTTCGAGCCGGCGGTGAGCATCTCCCGGATGTGCGCGGCCGGCTCCACGCCCCGGCTCTCGATTTCCAGGAGCATCTTCATCACGGCCTCGTTGGCGCCGCCGTGCAAGGGCCCCTTGAGCGTTCCCACCGCGGACGTGATCGCGGAGTGGATGTCGGACAGCGTGGCGGCCGTCACCCGGGCGGCGAACGTCGAAGCGTTCATGCCGTGCTCGGCGTGCAGCACCAGGCACACGTCGAGGACGCGCGCATCCTCCGGGTCGGGCGCGCTTCCGCGCAGCATGTAGAGGAAGTTCGCGGCGTGTCCCAGGTCGCCGCGCGGCACGAGCGGCTCGGAGCCGCGGCGCGCGCGATCGAACGCCGCGACGAGGGTCGGGACGCGGGCGATGAGGCGAATCCCCTTCCGACGGGTCGCCTCCCGGCCGTCGTCGCTGCGCTCGGGGTCGGTCAAGCCGAGGAGCGATACCCCCGTCCGCAGGGCGGACATGGGATCCGCGGTCGGCGGAAACCGGCGCACGGCCTCCAGGGTCTCGCCGTCGAGCTCCCGCTGGGCGGCCAGCTCGCGCTGGAACTCTCGCAGCCCCCGGCCATCCGGCAGCTCGCCGTCCAGCAGGAGTTTCGTGGTCTCCTCGAAGGAAGAGCGCTCGGCGAGCTCTTCGATCGCGTAGCCCCGGTACGCGAGCCGCCCCGCCTGGCCATCGACGTACGAGATCTCGCTGTCGGCGACGACGACGCCTTCGAGGCCGGCGGCCTTGGGTTGAGCGGCAACGGTTTCGGTCATGGAGTTCGGCAAGCTATCGGCGGCTTTCGGGGGCGTCAAACACGGCCCTTGCCGAGCCGCGGCTTGTCTCCGACGCGATGGATCTTCATCAGGTTCGTGCGCCCTCCCACGTCGAGCGGCGCGCCGCAGACGAGGACGACGACGTCGCCCTCCTCCACCAGCTTCTTGTCGAGGAGCAGCTTGTCGACGTCCGCGATCAGGCGATCGATCGTCACCGGGATCTCCATCACCATCGGCGTGACGCCCCAGCTCAGCGCGAGTCTGTCTCGCACGCTCGGGTACGGCGTGAACGCGAGCAGCGGCGAGGGCGGCCTGTACTTGCTCAAGAGCTGCGCGGTCGAGCCGGACTGCGTGAAGGCTACGATGAAGCGGGCCCCGACTTCCGCCGCCACCAGGGTCGCGGCGTCACACACCGCGTCCGCGAAATCGGTCACCCTGGCCACGCCCTGGAACGGCTTCCACGGGTTGCGCTCCATCTCGATCTCTGCCGCTACCGTGATCCGCTCCATCATCTCCAGCGCCGCGACCGGGTGGTCGCCGGTGGCGGTCTCCGACGAGAGCATCACCGCGTCGGCCCCGTCGAAGATCGCGTTGGCGACGTCCGAGGCCTCGGCGCGAGTCGGGCGCAGGCTGGTGGTCATCGATTCCAGCATCTGGGTCGCAACGATGACGATCCGCTTGGCCTGGTTCGCGCGGAGGATGATCTCCTTCTGAAGGATCGGCACCCTTTCGGGCGGCAGCTCCACACCCAGATCTCCGCGGGCGATCATCACGCCTTCGGCGCGCTCGAGGATCTCGTCCAGGTTCTCGACCGCCTGCGGCTTCTCGAGCTTGGCGATCACCTGCGGCGCTCCGCCCGCCGCGCGGATCTCCTCCTTCA
>DASSPT010000007.1:0-5058 GCA_035699465.1 Gemmatimonadota bacterium | reverse complement strand
CAGTTCATCGAAGTGTATGTCAGCACCCCGGTGGAAGAGTGCGAAAAGCGCGACGTGAAGGGGCTCTACGCCCAGGCGCGGCGCGGCGAGATCAAGAACTTCACCGGCATCGACGATCCCTACGAGCGCCCGGAGCACCCCGAGATCACCCTCGACACCACCGCTCACTCGCCGGAGGACAACGCGCGCCGGGTGATCGAGTACCTGATCGAGCAGGGGTACGTGCGAGCCCTGGAAGGCTACAAGCGCTGAGCGCGGGCGCTTTCCCCCGGAGGCGCCGAATTGTTCCGTAAGGTCTTGATCGCCAACCGCGGGGAGATCGCCCTGCGCGTGATCCGGGCCTGCCGGATGCTGGGGCTCAAGACGGTCGCGGTCCATTCCAAGGCCGATGCGGAAGCCCTGCACGTCCGCTTCGCCGACGAGGCGGTGTGCGTGGGCCCCGCTCCGTCCGCAGAGTCCTACCTGAACATCCCGCGGCTCATCGCCGCGGCAGAGGTCACGGGCGCGGACGCCGTCCACCCGGGGTACGGCTTCCTGGCCGAGAACGCGGAGTTCGCCCAGATCTGCGGGGAGTCGAATCTCGTGTTCATCGGTCCGACCCCCGAGCAGATCCGCGAGATGGGCGACAAGTCCGAAGCCCGGCGCCTCATGCAGGAGGCCGGCGTGCCGGTGGTTCCGGGATCGCAGGGCGCGATCGAAGAGGAGCGCAAGGCGCGGCTGGCGGCGGAGGAGATCGGCTTCCCGGTGCTGGTCAAAGCGGCCGCCGGAGGCGGCGGCAAAGGTATGCGGATCGCGCGCGACGCCGAGGAGTTCGCGGCGGCGTTCCCGCAGGCCCGGCGCGAAGCCGAAGCCGCGTTCGGAGACGGCCGCGTCTACATAGAGAGGTTCCTCGAGCGCCCGCGGCACATCGAGATCCAGGTGCTCGGCGATCGCCAGGGAAACGTCATCCACCTCGGAGAGCGCGACTGCTCCTGCCAGCGCCGGCACCAGAAGCTGCTCGAGGAGGCGCCGTCGCCCGGGATCACCGACGACCTTCGGCAGCGGATGGGGGAGGCGGCGATCCGGGGCGCGGCCCGGATCGGGTATCTGGGGGCGGGAACGATGGAGTTCCTGGTCACCGAGAGCGGCGAGTTCTTCTTCATGGAGATGAACACCCGCATCCAGGTCGAGCATCCGGTGACCGAGATGGTCACCGGGCAGGACCTCGTCCTGCGGCAGCTGACGATCGCCGCGGGCGAGCCGCTGGATCTGAGACAGGACCAGGTGCGGTTTCGCGGACACGCGATCGAATGCCGGATCAACGCCGAGGACCCCGACCGGAAATTCATGCCCACTCCGGGCCGCATCGTGACCTTCCACCAGCCCGGCGGTCCGGGCGTGCGGGTGGACACGGCGGCCTATCAATCCTATGTGATCCCGCCCTACTACGACTCGCTGGTCGCGAAGGTGCTGGCCCACGGCACCGACCGCGCGCAGGCGATCGCCCGGATGCGAGTCGCGCTGGATGAGTTCGTGGTCGAGGGGATCGCCACCACGATTCCGCTTCACCGCAAGCTGATCCAGGAGCCCCGTTTCCTGGCGGGCAAGGTCCACACGCGCTTCGTCGAAGAGTGGCTCCACGAAGACGCCCCCGCGCCCGCAACCGTCTGATCGGTATTAGCTTCCCTCCATGCCCCGAAAGAAGAGAAAAGACGCGACGCGGCTGAAGCGCGAGATCCTGGGCGTACTGATGGCCGCGACCGGTGGCTTCGTCCTGCTCGCCCTGTGGCCATGGGACCCGGGGCTCGCCCGGGGCCCGGAGACCCTCAACCGCGTGGGGATCCTGGGCGCGTACAGCGCCTTCCACCTCTACCGGGCGCTGGGCTACGGAGCGCTGGCGCTGGGCGCGGGACTGGCGGCGTTCGGGGTCCTGCTCCTGTTCGACCGCGTGACGCGGAAGGCGCTGACGCTCGGGCTGGGCGCGCTGACGGCCGTGTGGCTGCTCCTGGCACTCTTCGGAGTGAGCGGCGTGTGGACGGCCGGACCCTCGCCCTGGGCGACGAGAGCGGGCGCGGTGGGAATGGCGACGGCGTCCGGATTGATTCGGGCGGTGGGGCTGGCGGGGGCGGTGATCTTCTGCGTCGTCGCCGCGATCGTCCTCGCCGTGGCGACGTTCCGGCTCTCGCTGGCGGCCACGGTGGGGGCCGGAGTCGAGGCGGGCCGCGCCGGCGGCCGGCGCGCGCGCCAGCGGTTCGACCGGATCGGCGGCCGACTGGCCGACTGGAGCGAGGAACGCCGGTCCCGCCCGGACGAAGGCGCTCCCGGCGCGGGCGGGGATTCGGTCGGAGAGCCGCCCGCCCCGGTGGCCGTCCCAACGCCGCCGGCTCCAGTCGAGGCGCCCGAACGGCCGCGCCGCGTCACCGGCGCGACCCCCCGCCGGCCCCGCAGGGAGACCGACGCCGGAGCCGGCTGGATTCCGCCCCTGTCGCTCCTCGAGGCGCAGGCCAACGTCGACACCGGCCAGAGCGCCGACGATCTCGACCGGCTCGGCCGCGTGCTGATCGAGAAGCTCCGCTCGTTCAGCGTCGAGGGGGAGATCGCGGCGATCCATTCCGGGCCGGTCCTGACCCAGTTCGAGGTCACGCCGGCGCCCGGCGTCAAGGTGAACCAGATCGCCAACCTCGCCGACGACCTCGCGCTGGCGATGCGGGCCCAGCGGATCCGGATCGTGGCCCCCATCCCGGGCAAGGGCGCGGTCGGCATCGAGATCCCGAACCCTCGCCCGCGCGTGGTGCGGATGCGCGAGATGCTGGAGAGCCCGCTGTGGAGCGGATTCGCGGGCAAAGTCCCGGTGGCGCTGGGGCACGAGATCGCGGGGGCGCCGATCGTCGCCGATCTGACCCGCATGCCCCACCTCCTCATCGCCGGAGCCACCGGTTCGGGAAAGTCGGTCTGCATCAACGCGATCGTGACGAGCCTGCTGTATCGTTACGGACCCGACGCGGTGCGCTTCATCATGATCGACCCGAAGATGCTGGAGCTGGTCGTCTACAACGGCATCCCGCACCTGCTCCACCCCGTGGTCGTCGAGCACAAGGAGTCCGCGAAGGCCCTCAAGTGGACGGTGTCCGAGATGGAGCGCCGGTATCGTCTGCTGGCGGCCAACGGAATCCGGAGCCTGGCGGACTTCAATGCCCGGGTGAAGGCCGGCGATCTGGTCGACCCCGCGGGGGGGGAAGACGATCAGCGCCCCTTGCCGTACATCGTGGTGCTGATCGACGAGCTGGCCGATCTGATGCTCACCGTCCAGCAGGAGATCGAGGAGCCCCTCGCGCGCCTGGCCCAGATGGCGCGCGCGGTGGGGATCCATCTCGTTCTGGCCACGCAGCGGCCGTCGGT
This sequence comes from Gemmatimonadota bacterium, assembly GCA_035699465.1. GTDB lineage: Bacteria > Gemmatimonadota > Gemmatimonadetes > JACCXV01 > JAHWKZ01 > JAICNR01. The sequence continues at coordinate 1,680 of DASSPT010000007.1, read as the reverse complement.
GAACGTGATCACCGGTGTCATCAAGGCGAACTTCCCCTCACGCATCAGCTTCCAGGTCTCCTCCAAGATCGACAGCCGAACGGTGCTGGACATGAACGGCGCCGAGCAGCTCCTGGGCAACGGCGACATGCTGTTCCTGCCCGCCGACCGCGCCGAGCCCCTCCGCATCCAGGGCGCGTTCCTCTCGAGCGAGGAGACCGGCCGCGTGGTCGACTGGCTGCGTGAGGCGGGACGTCGCCTGAACGCCGAGGAGATCGCTCCTCCCGTGGACATCATCGCGGAGGCGTCCGAGCTCGAGATCGCGGCGCTCGACGAGCGCGACGAGCTGTTCTTCGCCGCCGCCCGCGTCGTCGTCGACCACGATCAGGGATCCACCAGCCTCCTGCAGCGCCGCCTGCGCGTGGGGTACTCGCGCGCCGCGCGGATCCTCGACCAGCTCGAGCGGGCGAACATCGTGGGGCCTCCCGACGGGACCAAGCCGCGGGACGTGCTGATCACCGCCGACGATCTCGAGACCCTCGAGGCGAGCTCGCTGTGAAGCGCGCGGGGTGCCGGTGAGACGCGTCCTGGTCACGGGAGCGGCCGGGTTCATCGGGTCCTGGCTCACCGAGCGGCTCCTCGAGCGCGGCGTCGAGGTCGTGGGATTCGACAACTTCGATCCCTTCTACGACCGGGCCCTCAAGGAGCGGAACCTCGAGACCGCGCGCGGAACCTCCGCGTTCCGCCTGGTCGAGGGCGATCTGCGGAACCGCTCGGACGTGTCCCCGCTGTTCTCCGACGGCGGGTTCGACGCGGTGATGCATCTCGCCGCCAAGGCCGGCGTGCGGCCGTCGCTGGCAGATCCAGCGGCCTACTACGAGACGAATCTGATCGGCACGTCGAACCTGCTGGAGGTGATGCGGGAGGCGGGCTGCCTGCGGCTCGTCTTCGCCTCGTCCAGCTCGGTGTACGGAAACAGCCGCAAGGTGCCGTTCCACGAGGACGATCGGGTCGACGCTCCCATCTCGCCCTACGCGGCGACCAAGAAGGCGGGCGAGGAGCTGTGCCACGTCTACCATGCCGTGCACGGCTTCTCGGTCCTCGCCCTTCGGTTCTTCACCGCCTACGGACCGCGCCAGCGCCCGGAGATGGCGATCCACGCCTTCACCCGTCGGCTCTTCGCGGGCGAGCCCATCCCCGTCTTCGGCGACGGCTCGATGGAGCGCGATTTCACGTATATCGACGATGTCGTGGACGGTGTCGTGTCCGCTCTGGACTACGTGCTGAGGAGCCAGACCTTCGAAATCGTCAACCTCGGTGAGTCGGAGCCGATTCGCCTGTCGCGACTGGTGTCGGCGCTGGAGAGGGCCACCGGCCGAGAGGCCACGATCGACCGGCGGCCGGTCCCCCCCGGGGACGTCGACCGGACCTTCGCCGACGTCTCCCGCGCCCGCCGCCTGCTGGGGTACGATCCGCATGTCGGAATCGACGAAGGGCTGCGGCGGTTCGTGGAGTGGTATCGACGGGTGATGCTGGAACAGTCCCCCGGGACGTGACCTGGTCAACGAAAGGAATGCGATGGTCGATAACGCGGAACGGCTGAATCGGGCGATCGAGTCGAAGGAGGCGCGGATAGGCGTCATCGGCCTGGGGTACGTAGGGCTGCCGCTGGCCCTGGCGTTCACGGGCCGCGGGTTCCGG
>DASSPT010000006.1:0-13898 GCA_035699465.1 Gemmatimonadota bacterium | reverse complement strand
CGATGGTCACGATCGCGGAGGCGGACACGGGGCGCGTTCCCAACTCGGGGCCCACGGTCGCTTCGCGGACGGCCATGGTCGTCGGTCGGCTCGTCGAGGAGGCGTGCGGCGACCTGCGCGCGCGGCTTGGGCTCGGTCCGGGCGCGCGAGGTGACGCGTTCACGAAGACGCTCATCCGGTGGGCCGCCGAGCGACCGGGCTCGGAGATCGTCGGCGGGGCGATGTACGAGCCGCCTCCGGGGGTCCGCTGGGACGACGCGAGCTATAAGGGCGACGCGTACGCCGCATACGGGTGGGGGGCGTACGTGGCGGAAGTGGAGGTGGACCTCAGGACCTACGCGGCACGCGTGATCGACTTCGTCGCGGTGCAGGACGTCGGCACGGTGCTCAATCCCACGCTCGCGCGGGGCCAGGTCCAGGGCGGCGTGGCGCAGGGGATCGGCTGGGCGCTCATGGAAGAGTGCCGCTGGAAGGACGGCGCGATGGAGAACGCGCAGCTCACCAATTACATCATCCCTACATCCGACGACCTTCCCGCGCTCCGCGTCCACTTCGAGGAGACGCCCTGGCCCGGCGGTCCGCTGGGCGCGAAGGGCCTCGGCGAGCTCCCCATCGACGGACCCGCTCCGGCGGTCGTCAACGCGATCGCGCGAGCTGTCGGAGCGGATCCGCGCGAGATCCCGCTGACGCCCGAGCGACTCATGGTTCTTCTCGACGACGACGGGGCCCGGCGTGCACGGATCGCCTGAGATTCCCGTCTCGTTCACGCTGAACGGCGGGCCCGTGTCGGTCGCGGTGGATCCTCACGCTCGGCTCCTGGACGTGCTGCGCTACGACCTCGGCTTGACCGGCACCAAGGAGGGTTGCGGCGAGGGCGAGTGCGGCGCGTGCACGGTGTGGCTGGACGGCCTTCCCGCGGATTCCTGCCTCGTTCCCGCGTTCCAGGTCGAGGGACGAAACGTCCGGACGATCGAGTCCGTCGACCCGGAGCGGGTCCTGCCGCTCCGCTCGGCGGGGGCGACCCAGTGCGGCGCCTGCACGCCCGGCGTCGTGATGACCGCCCTCTGGATCCTCGAGAACCCGCGCCTGCTCGACACTCATACGGTGCGCGAGCTGATGGCAGGAAATCTGTGCCGGTGCACGGGTTACGACGGCATTGTGGAGGGGATCGACGCGGCGATGACCGACCGCCGGGCCGAGGGTTCCCCATCGAGGCGGGTCTTGTGAAGGCGGTTCGCCCGGCGGATCTCGCGGACGCTCTCGATCTCCTGGCCCAGCGGCCATCCGACTCCCCTCTCGTCCCGATCGCGGGTGGAACGGACCTCATGGTCCACTGGCCCGTGCGGCCCGACGCCCGAGACCGCGAGTACCTCGATCTCACCGCGCTCGGCGAGCTTCGCGGCGTCCGCTGGTCGAACGAAGCGCTCGAGCTGGGCGCCCTGGCGAGCTACTGGGACGTGATCGTCGATCGGCGGGCCGTGGAGGAACTGCCGATCCTGGTCGCGTCGGCCCGGCAGGTGGGGGCGATCCAGATCCAGTCGCGCGGCACGTGGGCGGGAAACGTCGTCAACGGCTCCCCCGCCGCCGACGGCGTGCCCGTGCTCATGGCGTGCGACGCCGTCGTGGTCCTGGTTTCCCACGATGGAAAGCGCGAGGTCCCGCTCGATCGCTTTTACACCGGGTACCGCGAGGGCGCGCGCCGGCCCCAGGAGCTGATCGTGGCGATCCGGATTCCGCGCATGGCGCGCGGCCTCCAGCGTTTCGTCAAGGTCGGCCCGCGCAAGGCGCAGGCGATCGCCAAAGTGGGCCTGGCCGTGACACGCTCCGAGGCGGGTTGGAGAGTGGTGGCGGCGAGCGTGGCGCCCACGGTCCGGCGCTGTCCCGCGGTCGAGAGACTGCTCGCGGAGAGCGGGATCCCGAACGCGCCGGACGATCTCGACGCCGCGCTCCGTGAGGACGTCTCCCCGATCGACGACATCCGCTCGACCGCCGAGTACCGCGCGCGCGTCCTTGGCCGCGTGCTGTTCGACGCGGTGCGGGACGGGGCCGGACGCGCCGGTTAGGTTTCGCGCCGCGAATGCCCGATCCATCGACCTCCCTTTCCCGCGCGGCGGATGCGTACAGCGCGTGGGCGCGCATGCACCCCGGCGACCCGCCGATCCGGCAGCCCGTCCACACGGTCTACGGCGGGGCGGACCTCTTCCGCGCGGACACGGCGCGACGGCTCGGCGATCTCGCGCTCCGCTCGCTGGAGACGTACGCCCCTGATCCCGCGACCCTGGCGAGCGCCATCGGACTGGGGGCGGAACTCGCGGAAACGGTGCGAGCGCGCGTCGTGGCCAAGCTGGAGGTCGAGCCGGTCGAGGACTTCCGGATCGACTTCGAGGACGGCTTCGGCAACCGGCCCGACGACGAGGAGGACCAGGCGGCCGTTCATGCCGGCCGGGAGACCGCGCGGGGCATCGCCGAGGAAACGCTTCCGCCCTTCATCGGCATTCGCGTCAAGCCGTTCTCCGCCGAGCTCGCGCACCGCGCGGCGCGAACGCTCGACCTGTTCCTCTCCTCCCTCCTCGAGGCGAGCGGCGGGCGACTGCCGGAGTGGCTCTTCGTCACGAATCCCAAGGTCGTCGTCCCCGAGCAGGTCGCCGCGCTCGCCGACCTCCTCGACGGGATCGAGGAGCGCTTCGGGCTCGCCCCGGGCACGATCCGGCTCGAGATCATGGTCGAGACTCCGGGATCGATCCTGGGCCCCGATGGGAGCTGCCCACTCCCGTCGCTGGTCGCCGCGGGCCGGGGCCGGTGCGCCGCGGCGCATTTCGGCGTGTACGACTACACGGCCTCGCTCGGCATCACGGCCTTCCACCAGGACCTGGACCATCCGGCCTGCGACTTCGCGCGCCACGTTATGCAGGTCGCTCTATCTGGTTCAGGGATATGGCTTTCGGATGGAGCCACGAACGTCATGCCGGCCGGGCCCCACCGCGCCGAGGAGGGTGCCCCGCTGACGGCGGAGCAAGCGGCCGGCAACCGGGACGCCGTCCACCGCGGCTGGGCGCTCCATTACCGCCACGTCCGCCATTCGCTGCGGCACGGCTACTATCAGGGCTGGGACCTGCACCCGGCCCAGCTCCCCACTCGCTACGCTGCCGTGTACGCCTTCTACCTGGAAGCGCTCGACGCGGCGACCGAGCGGCTCTCGCGGTTCGTCGAGCGGGCCGCGCGCGCGACTCTGACGGGCGACGTCTTCGACGATGCCGCCACGGGGCAGGCGCTTCTCAACTTCTTCCTGCGGGGGCTGGCGTGCGGGGCGATCACCCAGGCCGAGGCCGCGGCGACCGGCCTCACGCACGACGAGCTCGCGACCCGTTCCTTTCCCGCGATCCTGCGCGACCGCGGGGGAGGGCGACCAACGCGCCGGGGCTGATTCCGCGCTCCAGATACTCTTTCGGGGCGACCTGGACGTCCCTGCGGCTCATCGCAACCCAGTGCATCCGGTCGCCTGGCGGAAGGATCGGTACGCGCGTGGGCGTAGGAGGCGACGGGGGGAGGTCCTTCTGGGGCCGTTCTCGCCGTGCCTCATCGCGGCAGATTTGTTGCTGCACGCGGCGGCGGCCTGCGGTTCGCGTGATGGTTCCCGGATCCGCTCGAGCGTGTGTCGCTTCCGGGGGTATGGGCCTCGTTCCCTCGGGGCTCTCGCGTTTGCGCTGGGGCCATAGGTCGTTCCGACGTGGCCCAACGACGGAGCGACAGCTCGATCGCGAAACGGAATCAGCTCAGTAGTCGCGTCTCGGACGGATCCTCCGGAGCCGCAAACCACGCTCGTCCGTGAGGTATGCATAGCCGAGGTTGGGCTGCCAGCGTGCGTCAGGATCGGTCCGCTCGTATCGAGATCGGCGCGCGATGCGATCCTCCGGCCAGAGCATTCCGAGATGATAGATATTCAGATTGGCGAGTGGGTAGACGCCCATGTGTCGAGCCTGTAGCGGCGCCTTGAGGCCGTGGAGCTCGCGCGGATCGAACTTGTGGTCCGGTCGCGGTTGGAACAGGCGCGCTCGTGTCTTCCGCCCCCAGATCCCGTCGACGCGATACGCTCCGGGAGAGTCCCAAAGCTCGCGCAGATGGACCGCGTACGCGCCGATGCCGAGCAACCCTCCGCGGCGGATCACACGCTCGGCGCGCGCGCGAAACGTGTGCTCGATCCGCTCGTCAGCGTCCAGGCACAGCACCCACTCCGCGCGCCGCCGGAGCGCAGCGGCGATGAGCCGCCGGTGGTTGCCCATCTCGTCCCAGCGCGGGCGATCGGGCGGAACCCGCAGTAGCTCGAGCACGCTGGGGCAAGAGAGGAGGTACTCTGCGGAACCGTCCGTCGATCCGTCGTCGAGTGCGAGGATTCCGTCCACTTGCGGCGCGACATTTGCCACGAACCCGGGCAAGTACTGGAGCTGATTCCGGACCGCCAGCAGCGCGAGCATCCGTGCCCGGGGCCGAAGCCGCAGCCCTGGCGCATTGAGCCAGAGCCGCACACCGCGTCTCAGAACCGGTATCACGATCCTATCGAGCATTTATATTGGCCTCTGCCTGCGGCTGGAGGAACGTTGGAAGTGTTGAGCCTGGATGTGCTTCTCGCTCTCCTGGCGACCGCCGTCACCGCCATGCTCGCGTTTCTTGCGGTGCGGCGTCTCATCCTGCTGATTGCGGCGTGGGTCACCACGACGGGTTTGCCGGCCTGCGATGATGCCGATCTCCCGGACGTAACCCTCGTCGTCCCAGCCCACAACGAGGCAACCGCGAGCGCATCACTCTTCCGTGCGCTGGAACGGCTGGATTTTCCGTCGGAACGCCTGTCGATCATGCTCCTGAGCGACGGTTCGACAGATGCCACGGTCCAGCGATTCACCAGCTGGACGGAGCGGCGCAAACGGTGCCGGACGATCGTGCTGCAGCAGCAGGTCGGCAAGGCCCGTGCTCTGAACGAGGTGCTCACTAAGGTGGACAGCGAGATCGCCGTCGTCCTCGACGCGGACCTTAGACCACGACCCGACTTCCTGCGCAGAGTCGTCACGCCGTTCCGAGATCCGAGCGTCGGAGGCGTGGCCGGCTTCATTCTTCCCGACGGTGCCGTTAAGAACCTCGTCACCCGGTACGCGGCCTTGGAAAGTTGGTTGCACCAACTCGTCACGTCGGCGGGAAAGGATCGGCTGGGGCTGAACCCGCCGACGCTCGGTGCCAGCGCGTACCGGGTCGAAGCGCTCCGCGACGTCCATTTCTTTCCCCCCGTCTCGCAGGGCGAGGACGTCGGGATCACGATCGCGCTCACGCGCGCTGGCTGGACGACGCGCTTCGTGGCGGATGCCGTCGCCGAGAGTAGCAGCGTCCGGACGCTCGGCGAGTACTGGCGACAGCACATCCGCTGGTCCCGCGGAAGCTTCAGTGCGATCGCGCCGCCCCAGGTGGACACTGCACCGGTCGGTCGAAGGCCGAAAGAACGTGCCCGCCTCACGCCCGGACGGAAGCTCGCGCGGAGGGTGGAGACGTACGCGCTCTCGGCCAGCTATCTGGACCGGGTCGCATTGCTCGCCGCGGTGGGATTGGCGGCGGCCGACGCTCTCCCCCCCTGGCTGCCGGCCGCATACCTGTCACTCGCCGGGGTCGAGGCGTACGCTGCGCTGCGGATTGCGCGCGCCCGTCCCCTTCCGTACCTCGCCGCCGCCGCCGTCATGTTCCCGATCGACGCCTCCGCCTCGGTCGCGGCAGCGGCTCTTCACGCGTTCCGCCGCCCCACCCGGTGGCACAGCCCTTCGCGCCAACCTGGGACCGTCGCCATCGAGGCGGAGGCTAGCGATCGATGACCCCACCGCCGGATCTCTGCGTCGTCGTCCTCTCGTACCGGAACGAGGCGACGATCCTGCGCGCTGTCGCCTCGCTGCTGGACCAGGACGTGCCCCTCGAGATCGTGGTTTCCCACTCCGGCGGAGGACCTACGTCGAGCCTGCTCGTCCCCTACGTGGATCGCGTCGGCCTGATCGAGTCGGACTCGCGCCGGCTCCCGGGCGCAGCGCGTAACGCGGGGATCGAAGCGACTCGGGCCCCATGGATCGCGTTTCTGGCCGCCGATTGCACGGCCCTGCCGGGCTGGGCGGCCGGGCGGCTGGAGCGACACCGGCACGGCTTCCCGGCGGTGGCGAGCGCGATGGCGCCGCCGGCGCCCACGACGGCTGCGGTCGCTTCGTATCTTCTGCAGCACAGCTCGCGCATGCCCCATCTCAAAAGCGGCCCCCGCTATTACCACGGCCTTTCCTACTCCCGGGACCTGCTGGAGCGCTACGGTCCCTTCGCCGAGGACCTCCGACAGGGCGAGGACACGCGGCTGAATCGCCGGCTTATCGCGGCCGGGGTGCCGATCGCCTGGGCGCCGGACGTGCTCACCGCGCACGACTACCCTGCGGCGGCCGCGAGCCTGCTCGCCGACTGCTGGCGAAGAGGCAGAAGGCGCGCCGGTCTGGTTCGCCATTCGCACGATCGAATTCGGCTGCTCGCGCAGGTCGCCCTGGAGGGCCCGCTCGCCCTGAGCCGCTGCGCGCGGAGGGGATCGCCGATCCGTGTCCGCGATGCACTTCCTGCTGTTCCGCTACTGGCAGCCGGCGAGGCCGTGACGACGCTCGGGGTCCTCCGGGGACCGGTCGCCCCACCGACCGGCGGAACCACACGCGCAGCGACAAACTGCGTCGAATCAGACCCCCCTATGCTTCGTTGACCCCGCCCTCGACTCCGGGCAGCGGGACGGCATCCGGATTGCCCGCCAGCCAGCACAACAAGTCCACATAGGGCCGTCGCTCCGTCGCTGTCCGCTTCGCGGCTTCGTTTCTCGCATGGTGCAGCCAACAGCCATGGAGCGCCAGCTCGACTGCGGAGCCCGGAAGGTTCAGCCCGGTTGCCAGGCGGACGAGCCACCGCCCGGTGAGGCGCCGATATCGCCCGGTTCGCGCGAAGCCGGCACGGAACGCGTCCTGCCGACTCATCGCGTGCGCGGCCACGATCGCGTCCGTGACCGCGTAGAAGAAGTCCGTGAGCGGAAGCGCTTCGGTCTCGGCCACTTCCCAGTCGACGATCCCCAGGCGACGCGAGCGATCGAGCAGGAGTACGTTCGTCATCGTGAGATCGGAGTGCGCCGCCACAACCGGAAGACGCGTTCCCGATATCGTGGCGATCAGTCCCTCTAATCGCAGCTGGTAGCTCCCCAGCGGGTCAACGTCGGCGCGGAGGCGCTCCAGAGGGCTCCATAACCATCGTGCGACGTGCTCCTCGGTCACCTTCTTTATGACGGCCGTCAACCCGTTCCAGCGATGCAGCCACGTACCGAGCAGGTCAATGACGGGGACGATACGATCCGGCGAATGTCGCAATGCGAAAGCGGCCGGCACACCATCGAGCGCGGTTTGGACGTGGACACGGAGACCGCCGACGCTCGCCGCCGCGATCACGCGGGCGACCCGCGCCCCTGCCCCTGTGGCGGAAGCCCCCAACTGCTCCAGGTTCTCGTGCTCCCTACGCACCGCGTCCGCGGCGCCCTCGAGGTGCGCGACTTTGACGACCAGCGACGGCCTGTCACGGCGGCGTGAGACGCATTGCAGCATGCTCGGACTCGAACCGCCCCGCCAGCTAGGCCGGACGACCACGTCATACGAGCCGGGAAGATCGGGAGAGATCCGAGACAGCCATTGAAACGGAAGCTGCTCACGAGCGTGGACGAGATAGCCGAGTGTCGGGGCGAACCGCTCGAGCCCCGATCGCATGAGCGACAGACGGAAGGCACGCCCGCACAGCACGCGCATGCGTGGGGTGAGCCATACGGTCTGAGCCACCGCGGCCCGGAGCGCCACCGCGGTCATCGGCGAAAAGCTCGGGCGGGCTCCCGGTTGGGAGTGAACATAGGGGTCGCACACGAGCCCCATGGCGCGGATCCGTCTTCGGACGGCAGTTCGATGGCGAGGGGGAACGATAACGTAAGCGATCCCGCCGCCGGAGATCCGTCTCCGAAGGTCTCGACGCGCCTCGCTCATCCACACGTTCGAACGCAGTTCCGTTTCATCGGGAACGAGGAGAAGGAGAGCGGGGTCTCCTCCCTCTCGAGCGGCGGGAGGCGGTTCGCCAATCGCTCCGTCATAGCCGCTTCCCCGGAACCATACCGTGCGAACGCCACCTTGCGGATGCAGCAACCCGATCGCCAGGTGTGCGTGTGTGACGGAGAGCGAACCAGGGGAAATTTCCATCACGTACGATATCCTCATCCCATGAATTCGAAAGGAGCATCATGCATACCCACTGACGTATTCGTCAAACCGACGCCGGACTTGGCGGCGACCCGATCCGCGGCGAGACCAGGGCGGCGGTTCGTCACGGGGCGACCTCCGAAGGGATCGTGGAAGCCATGTGAGGCGCCGCGGAGATGTGAGCCGGCGACTCCTATGCCCACTCGGTGGTCGCCCTCGATACCATGCGGGAGATGGAGAAAGAACCGGAGCGGTGATGCGTAACCGCGCGGGGAAGCTGCCCCTTCGCTCCCTCCCCGCCAACGGACGCCCCGCTCATCCGCAATCGATCAGAAGAGCCGCCAGACGGGCGGGAAGGTGAGGACGACGCCGAGCGCTATCAGGAGGAGCGAGAGGCCGAACACGCCGGACGATTCCATCCGCCGATCCTTCCACCGGCTGTGGAGAACCACCCACGCGACGAGCCAGATCACAACGCCGGCCGCCGTGCGACCCGTCACTCCTCCCGCCGGACCGTACAGGGCCGGGACCTCGAAGACCCCGAGCTCGTTCAGGAAGACGACGAGTCCCAGGCCGAACGCCCCGATCCCCGCCGCCAGGGATGCCGCCAGAGCGGCACCATTCGCGATCGCGCCCTCGGGTTCTCTGCCTGCCATCGTCATTCGACTCTCCCTTACTCGAGCGGCGCGACTTTGTTGACGAAGGTGCCGAGGAGCGCGGCGTACGCCGCCAGAGCGAAGCAGATCGCCAGCAAGGCGCTCGTCATGCGATGGATCGTGGGGTCGCTGAGGATTCGCGACCGGTATCGTGTGGCGACGAACGCGGCCGCCGTCCCCAGCATCGCCGCGATCCAGGGAACGTGCTCCTTCGTCTCCATCGCGAAGGAATGAAGCCAGTCGGTCTCCGGATTCGACGTGAGCAGGGACCGGGGGTACGCGGTGAGATCCGTCAATCCCTCTGGCGGCGTCGCGCGGTAGGGCGGGAAGACGATGTACGTACCGCCGATTACCGCCCCCCACACCAGGACGGCGGCGAGAACGATGAGCCACCGGAGGTTCCGCGAGCGTCTCTCGACGGTCGCGTCCGGGTGCCCGTCGGTGCGCATGGTCAGCAAAGCGAAGAGCGCCGCGAACAGGGCCAGGAGGCCGCCCCCGCCCGCGCCGAGCCCGTGGAGCATGGTCAGGATGCTGCGGTAGCTGAACAGGGGGATGTCCATCGTCCTCTCACAATAGCGGAATTCAACGTCTAATTCGAGTCCTCGGACCACCGGCCTATCAGCGAGCGTTCCTCCTCGGTCATGTCCGTGAGGTTCCCGAGCGGCATGATGCGCGTCTCGACCGTCACCGCGTGGATCTGCTCCGCCCGCGCGCGGATCTCCTCCGCGGTGTCGAACGCGATCCCGCCCGGCGGGGCGTCGAAGAGCTCGTGGACGGGATGCGCCGAGTGGCAGACCGCGCACCGGACGGCGATCACGTCGCGGACCTCGCGAAAGTCGACGGGCGTGGCGGAGGCCCCGGCCGGTGTCGGCGCGGGCGTCCCGGCGGTGGCCAGGAGAGCGATCGCCGCGAGGCCCGCCGCCCCGACCGCGAGCATCCACGGCCGGTTCCGTCCGGCGTGGCGCAGGTTGTAGTAGTGCCGCACCCAGCCCCCGAGCAGGGCCAGCGCACCCAGGATCAGCCACCCGAGGGGATGCGCGTACGTCATCGGATAGTGGTTCGAGATCATGACGAAGACGACGGGCAGCGTGAGGTAATTGTTGTGAAGGGAGCGTCGCGCCGCGGCGATGCCGCGCCACGCCTCGGGCTCCTCGCCGGCCTCGATGGCGGCGACGAGCTTGTGGTGCGCGGGGATGATCACCAGGAACACGTTGGCGGCCATGATCGTACCGACCGCCGCGCCGACGTGAACGTACGCGGCGCGCCCGGAGAGCCATGCCGACAGCGCCCACGTCGCGCTCGTCGCTACGACGAGCCCGACGATCGCGAAGAGCCCCGGCCTCTCGACCAGCGGCGTACGGCAGAGAGCTTCATAGAGCAACCACCCGCCGACGATCGCAGCCACGCCGATCGCGATCCCGGTCCCCGGACGGATGTCCGCGACGCTCCGATCGAGCAGGAAGGCGTCCGCTCCCATGTAGTAGACGAGCACGAGAAGGGAGGCCCCGGACAGCCAGGTGGCGTAGGCCTCCCACTTGAACCAGTGGAGCTCGCGCGGCATCCGGCCGGGAGCCACCGTGTACTTCGCAACCCGGTAGAAGCCGCCGCCGTGGACCTCCCAGGCTTCCCCCGCGATCCCTTCGGCGGGATCGGCGGCGGGTGCGAGCACGGCGTTCAGGCGGATGAAGTAGAAGGACGTCCCGATCCACGCGATCCCCGCGATCACGTGGATCCACCGCACCGCGAGCTCGAGCCAGTCGAGGCCGGGCACTACCCCCTCCGCGGATTCGAACGTCGCGCCATCGGGTCAGCTCCCCCGATACGTCGAGTATCCGTAGGGCGAAAGGAGGAGCGGCACGTGGTGGTGCTGGCCCGGGTCCTCCACTTCGAACGCGATCTCGACATGCGGCCAGAATCCGGTCAGCCCCGCGCCGCGAAACCAGTCGCCGGTCTCGAAGCGAAGCCGGTACGCGGCCACGTCCAGCGGGCCCGCACCGTCGAACGTCGCGCGGCCGTCGGCGTCCGTGCTCGCTCGGGCGAGCTCCCGCCAGCCTTCGCCCGAACGCACGCTGAGGAGCACTCCCATGCCCCCCGCGGGCAGGCCGCCCGCCACGTCGAGAACGTGGGTCGTGATGCTCATCTCTCTTCCACCTCCGTCAGGAGCTTCGCCAATCGCAGCCGACCGATTTTCCGTTCCTCCGCGGCGGCCACGCCGATCTCGACCTCGGGGTCGTTCGCGAGCCGGGTCCCGCAGTCGGCCAGCATCTCCTCGGCCGTCCGTCCGGTCGCGCACACGATGTAGGGCCAGCCGAACCGCCGCTCGTACTCCCGCTGGGCCCTGGCGAGTCCGATCCGCGTCGGCTCCCCAGCCGCGCTCATCCCCGCCTGCTCGGCCCGAGACCAGGCGGAGGCCTCGCCCCCCGACACGCGCCGGTCCTCCCCGATCCGCGGATGAGCCGCGAAGGACTCGGTCCAGTCCGCTCGCGTGAGCGCGTCCCAGGCGGACTCGGCGGCGGCCTTCAGGTCCGCCGGCTCGGCGAACGGCCGCCCGGCCGCGACGACCGCTACCCACCTGCGCGCCCCGCACACCTCGCGCAATACGTCCTCCGCCGCGTCCCGGGTCAATGCGTTCAGCCGGCGAAGTCCCGGCCCGACGGTCACCCGAGCAGGGCTCCGTAGACGCGCAGCCGGGCGACGCCGCCGTCGGGATAGATCGACAGCCGCACGTGGGTGGCGCCCACGGGCGAGAGCGCAGGCGACTCGAAGACCTGCACGGCATCGGGGGCGAGCTTCGTCCGGGGAAGGATCTCCCGCCAGCCGGCGTCCTCGCGCAGGAGCTCCGGCGGCCCCGCGCCGTCGGCGTCGAGCCCCTCGACGCGCGCGCTCTCGGGGTAGTTGCCCTTGAAATGCCGGGTGTCGATCGCGATTCCCTCGATCCGCGCCCGACGGCCCAGCCGGACCACGACCCAGTCGTTTCCCGGGCCCCGTCGGCGCCGGGTCTCCCAGCCGTCCCACATCCCCTCGGGATCGTCGGGAAGAAGCAGGTGGTGGGGGGCGCCGAAGAACCCGTCGCTCGAGCCGACGACCGAACCGCCTCGGGGTATCGACGCGACCTCGACGGCGCCGTCCATCCTGGCGATGGACTCCCAGTCGGGAGTGGCATCTCCGTGGACGCGCAACCGCGCCACGCCGCCGTCCGGGAAGATCGAGAGCCGGACGTGCGTGCAGAGCCGCGGCTCGTCCACGTCGAACGCGTTCTTCGTGTCCCCTTCCAGCGTCGAGCGCGAAACGAGCGGCGCCCATTCCACGTCGTCCCAGCGCGCGGGCTCGACGTCGAGGCGGACGCCTTCGACCGACGCGCTCTCCGGATGATTGCCGCGGAAGTGCGCCGTGTCGACGACGACGCCGCGCAAGACGCCGGGAACCCCGAGGCGAACCACGCACCAGTCGTTGCCGGGCTCCCGCCGCCGGCGCGTCTCCCATCCATCCATCCACTTGCCGCGGTCCGTGTAGCGCGCCGGATCGAAGGCGGCGTCGCCCTCGAGCAGGAGGTTCTCCTTGGGCGCGAAGAACTCGTCGTTGGCGGCGACCGCGGAGCCCCCGAGTCGGCGGGACGCCAGATCGGGCAGGGAGTGAAAGCCGCTCATCCGGCGCGCTGCGCGCTGGCGGTCCCGAGCGCGAGCCAGCGGCCGTCCGCCGACCCCGGGAAGCTCCCGCGGTCGTAGACCACCCGCCCCCTGAGGAGCGTCGTCTCGACCACCCCGGCGAGCGTCCGGCCCTCCCACGGGTTCGCGCAGTGCCGCTGATGGAGCGCGGAGGCCTCGACTTCGAACTCGCGCGCAGGATCCCAGATGACGAGATCCGCGTCGAGGCCGGCGTGGATCCGGCCCTTCCGGTCCGAGAGGCCCGCCAGCCTGGCCGGCGCTTCCGCCAGCCATCGGGCGATCTCGACGAGCGATTCACCGCGCCGCCGCGCTTCGGTCCATGTCGCCGGGAGGCGCAGCTCGAGCCCGGCGATCCCGCCCCATGCCTTGCCGAAGTCGCCCGCGGGCTTGAGCGCGGGGGGGCAAGGCGAGTGGTCGGACGCCACGAGGTCGAGCGTCCCGTCGTGGAGTCCCCGCCAGAGCGCGTCCCGGTGCCGGGCGTCGCGGATCGGAGGCGCGCACTTGAAGCGCGTGTCGCCGTCGGCCACGTCCTCGGACGCGAAGCAGAGGTAGTGGGGGCACGTCTCCGCGGTGAGCGGGGTGCCCGCCGACTTGGCCCGGCGGATCTCGGTCAGGGCTTCCTCCGACGACACGTGGACGATGTGGGCTCGCGTGCCCGTACTGCCGGCCAGGATCGCCACGCGAGCGACGGCGCGCGCCTCGGCCGTGGCCGGCCGCGACGCCGCCCAGGCCACATGCGAGGCCGGCTGCGCCGCCAGTTCGTCCGCCGCCCGCCCGATCTCGGCCGCGTCTTCCGCGTGGACGAGTACAGGCGCGCCACGCCCGGCGACAGCCGACATCGCGGCCCCCAACGTGGCATCGTCCACCGGAGGAAACTCCTCGATCCCCGACGGCACGAGGAACGCCTTGAAGCCGAGCGCTCCGGCGTCGAGGAGGGGCGCGAGCTCGGCGAGGTTTCCGGGCACGATCCCTCCCCAGAACCCGTAGTCGACCAGGCACGCGCCCGTTGCGGCGGCGGCCTTCGCCTCGAGGGCGGACACTGTGGTCGTCACCGGCGAGGAGTTGAGGGGCATGTCGACGATCGTCGTCGTCCCCCCCGCGGCCGCCGCGCGCCCCGCGGACTCGAACCCCTCCCAGTCGGAGCGTCCGGGATCGTCGACGTGCACGTGCGTGTCGACGAGGCCCGCCATGACGACGGAATCTCGGGCATCGATCACCGCCTCTGCGTCGAGCGCGGCGTCGACGGGCGCCACCCTGTCGATCCTGCCCGCGGAAACGACGATCGCCGCGGGATGGACGCCCTCCGG
>DASSPT010000005.1:0-2590 GCA_035699465.1 Gemmatimonadota bacterium | reverse complement strand
GGCTCCGATCAAGGTCGACGTCCGCGTGATCGCCGCCACGAACAAGAACCTCGACGAGGAGGTGCAGGCCGGGCGCTTCCGCCGCGACCTCTACTACCGGTTGGCGGTCCTCTCGATCCGCATGCCGCCGCTGCGCGAGCGGCGCGAGGACGTCCCGCTCCTCATTCACCACTTCGTCCAGGAGTTCTGCCGCGAGAACGACCGGGAGTTCGTGGGGATCACCGACGAAGCGATGGAGGTTCTCCAGAACTACGACTGGCCGGGCAACGTGCGCGAGCTGAGGAACCTGGTCGAGAGCATGCTCGTGCTGACGCCCGGCACGCGGATCCGCCCGCGCGACATCCCCGCGGACATCTTCGCGCGCGCCAATCCCCAGCGGCTCCTGCCGGTGACGCTCGCCGACGGAGAAGGGGAGGAGTCCGGCACTTCCAGCCGGCGGATCGAGACTCTGCTCAGCTACTTCTATCGCGATCTGAAGAGCGACCTCGACGCGGTCCGGCACGAGCAGGCCCGGCTGCGCGACCTGCTCCGCGAATCGTCGACCCCCCAATGGCTGGAAGCCGTCGAGGTCGAGGCCGACGGGGGAGCCGAGATCGAGCCCGCCCCGCGGGATGGCGCACCTTCGCGCGCCGACACCGTCTCTGCGCGAGCCGACACCGTCTCCGCGCCTCGATCCGCGGAGAGAGTTCGCTTCGAGGTCGGGATGTCGCTCGAGAACCTCGAGAAGGAAGCGATCGCGCGGACGCTCGCGTCGGTCGGCGGGAACCGCCGCCGCGCGGCGGACATGCTGGGGATCGGCGAGCGGACCCTGTATCGCAAGCTCAAGCAGTACGGCTTGTAGCCCGTCACTCCGCGGGTCGAATCGTGGCCTGGAAGTGCGCGTAGAGGCCGTCCAGCATCTCGCCACCGCGCCGCAACCGCTCGTGGTCCTGCTCGACCGTGGCCGTGATCCCGTGGATCATCGAAGCCACCCCCGCAGCCTCCGCCCGCCCGAAGCGGTCTTCCTTGAGATCGATGTCGTGGACGATCTCCGCGATGGCCCGGAGCGCGGGCTCGGTCAGCCCGAAGCGGCGCACCAGCGTCTCGAACGTGCACCGCTCGCCCTCGTGCGTGAACTCGCCTTCGAACATGTCGAAGCGCAGCTCGCCCGGCTCCGGCACGTACCCTTCCGGATCGACGAACTGGAAGGTCGCCAGAGGGTCCACGAATCGCCGGATCAGCCATGCGCTGGCGATCCTGTCGACGCGAGCGCCCCGCCGCGTCACCCAGGTCCGTCCCGACACTCGTTCGATCGTGCGCTCGTCGCCTGCCATCTCGCCCTCCTCGGTGGCCATCTCCATCTCCAGGATCGACACGGCGTTCTCCGCTTCGGCTCGTCCGCGGGCATGGAAGAAGTCCCGCGCTTCCCCCTCGCGGAGCCTGTGCTTCAATTCCTCCAGAGTCGCGCGGGCCGCGGCGGAGCCGGCCCCTGCCGCGCGCGCCCGATCCGCCTCCTCGACGATCGCCGCGTAGGCCGCGGTCCGTTCTCCGTCGAAGGCGGCGCGCAGCCTGCGGTCCGTGTCGCCGTCGATGAAGACCGCTTCGCAGAGCGTCGCCTCGCCGCCATCCGCGAGGATCTCGCGAAGCAGCCACTCGAAGTCCTCCCGCGTGGCGTCGTTCGCCGGAAGCGCGTACACCGCGTTTCGGACCGGCACGGCCCCGATGGCCGCCAGCCGGCGCCGGATCCGCACCCGGAAGTAGGCCGGGGAGGGAGGAAGCTGGTGGGTGAGGAGGAGCCACCTGGCCGGCGACTGGGCCGGTGTTTGACGGGCTGTTGATTCAATAGTAGCATTCATGGATTCAACTGTATCACAGACGAGCCTGTGCACGCAAGCTGGAGGATCCTTGGGGCGGACCGGCAGATGGCGCGAGCGCCTGGCGCTGGAGCGGAACGTCGCCTCCGCGGCAGGGGCCGTGTTCCTGCTCGGGTTCGGCGAGGAGCTGTGGAAGCGCTTCGTGCCGAAATATCTGGAGGCGCTCGGCGCGGGCGCGGTGGCGATCGGCCTGTACGGCGCCGCGGAGGACTTCTTCGACGCGGTCTACCAGTTCCCCGGCGGGACGATCGCCGATCGTCTCGGCCGCCGCCGTGCATTCCCGCTGTTCATCGGTGTCGCGTCGCTCGGCTACCTGGCGTACCTCGTGAGCCCGTCCTGGCCATGGGTCTTCGTGGGGCTCGCGCTCGCCATGGGGTGGAACAGCATGGCGAGCCCCGCCACGTTCGCTGTCATCGGCGACGCGCTTCCACGCGGCCGCCGCGCGATGGGCTTCACCGTGCAGTCGATCCTCCGGCGGGTTCCGCGGCTCGTCTCCCCGCTAGTCGGCGGGGCCCTGATCGGCGCGTTCGGCGTCGTGGCCGGCATGCGGATCGGATTCGCCACGACCCTCGTCCTGGCCGCGCTCACGCTGCTCGTCGTCGCCAGGATGGACCTGCCGGTCCTGCCGACCCGACCGATGCGGATGGGTGGCGTGTGGCGCACCTTCGACCCGGCCCTCCGACGGCTCCTCGTGTCGGACGTCGTGATCCGCACCTGCGAGGGGATGGCCGGCGTGT
>DASSPT010000004.1:0-4389 GCA_035699465.1 Gemmatimonadota bacterium | reverse complement strand
CGGGTAGCCGAAGCGAGCGGTGTATTCCAGCGGATAGATCCCCTGCGCGTTGACGATGCAGTTCAGGTCGATGTACCCGACGTAGCGCTCTTCCCGGAGCTTCTTCTCCATCTTGGCGAGCGTCTGGTTGAAGATCCTGTTGGGCGGGCCCCAGTACATGGCGGTCCCCATCTCGCCGGTCGACGGCCCGATGTTCCCCGGGAAGAGCTTCTTGTGCTCGAAGTTCACGTTGATCGGCGAGAGGAACTCATGGCCGTTGAAGAAGGCCCCGACCGCGATCTCGACCCCGGATCTCCGCCGCTGGAGCTGGAAGTTCTTGACGCGCTGCGAGTACACCTTCTCGTACGACTCCAGCACGTGGATCACGTCCGTCCCGTCGTCGTCCTCGCCCACGAACAGGAGGCGCTTGATGTTCTGCGCCTCCCCGCTCGGCTTGATCACGTAGCGCGCCGGGTTCGCCTTCACGAATTCGATCGCGTCGGTGAACGAGGTGAACTCCTCGAACGGAATGATGTTGATGCCGAACGCCTTCAATTCCGTCTGCCCGAAGCCGCGGTCGTCCTCCAGCCGGTCGGTATAGGGAGTCCCCCCGACGACCGCCTTTCCCGAGCGTCGCAGGCGATCCGCGTCCTCGCCCATGCCGAGCACGTCGTCGAACACGATCACGTCCGCCCATTCGGCGTCCGCCTTCCAGTCCTTCGACATGGGCACGAACCCCTCGCCCACGGACTTGGCCTTCTTCTCGCGGATCCAGTAACGGACGTCGTGCCCTTCCTTGACGACCTGCCACGCGATATCGGTGATCAGCGCGTCGTAGGAGACGAAGAGGAACTTCATTCCCGGCAGGTCGTCGCGGAGGTCAGCGGAGGCGGCAGGATGCTGAGGCGGTCCTCATGCGCACGGCAACCTAGCATGCGTGGGGTGGGACCGCACCGCGCCGTCCTCAGGCGGGCCACAGCCAGCCGAAGGCACCGCCAGTCAGAAGCCCGTAGATCAGCGAGTCGATGTTCGACTTGAGCGTCGTGCTCCAGGCGATCTTGTACCAGATGGAGTTCTGCCAGAGCGCGAGGCCGTAGGCCCCGAACGCTGCGGCGCCCGAGAAGCGGAATACCTCCAGATACTCGGCTCCAGGCCCCAGCGCGCGGCCCGCGATGTACGCCGCGAACACGCTCACCACCACGCAGTACACGAACCACTGGGCGAGGCTCACTCCCATCGACGGGTCCCGCATGACGGTCAACACCGCGACGGGTCCCCGCTTCTTCTTCTCGACGAACGCCGGGTCCTTCATGGCGGACGGGCTGGCCGCGTGCGGCATCATGTAGTTGCCGGGGCCCACGCCGAGCTTGCGCAGGGACTCCATCAGCGCGTCCTCGGACTCCACCCTGCGGAAATCGGACCGATGATACGGGAGCACCATGTGCAGGATGAAGCTGGCCAGGAAGACCAGCACCGCGGCCACCAGGACAGGCGCCAGGAGCGACAGGATCGGGACCATCGCAGAACCTCCCTTGGAGATTTTCGGCTTTCTCGGGTCGTCACTGCATCGCTGGTGATTGACATTAGGGGGATCGCGCCGATCGACGCAACGTCCGCGATTCGTCCCGGGCGACGGGGACCTGGCGATCCGGCCCGGGCGACGTAACCTTGACGTTCAGCCGCGGGGTGCACCGGACCACAGCCTGGGGAGTCGCCGATGTCCATGTGGGGCGAGAAGTGCGTGCGCTGCGGGGAGCGGCGCACTCGCGAGACCTACGAAGGCCTGCCGACCTGCGAAGATTGCATACAGAGCCTGAATGCCAGGCTCCGGGCGGAGTCCGAGGACCGCCGGGTCTGCCCGATGGACGGCGCGGCGATGTCCAAGGAGATCGTCTACAACGTGGTGCTGGATCGCTGCCCGTCCTGCGGCGGAATATGGCTGGACGGCGGGGAGCTCGAACTCCTGCGGGCGGGCATCGAGGCCGGCATGGCGAGCGACCTCGGCCACGCCCTCTTCGTCCCCCCCTTCTGAGGCCCGCGCCCCTACACCGTGGGGAATCCCAGGTCCTTGCCGCGGAGCCGGGGCTCCGGCCAGCGCGCCGTGACCACCTTCCCGCGCGTGTAGAACCTCACCCCTTCCATGCCGTGCACGTGGGCGTCTCCGAACAGCGAGCTCTTCCAGCCGCCGAAGGAGTAGTAGGCCATGGGCACCGGAATCGGAACATTGATCCCCACCATGCCGACCTGGATCTCGCTCTGGAATCGACGCGCCACCCCGCCGTCGTTCGTGAAGATCGCGACGCCGTTGGCGTAGGGGTTCGCGTTGACGAGCGCGACGGCCTCGTCGTACGCGCCGGCTCTGACGACCGACAGCACCGGACCGAAGATCTCGTCGCGGTAGATCGACATCGAGGGACGCACCCGGTCGAAGAGGCAGGGGCCCAGGAAATAGCCCCCCTCCCTCTTTCGCACCTCGACGCCTCTCCCATCGATCACGAGCTCCGCGCCTTCCGACACTCCCTCTTCCAGATACCGGGTGACGCGCTGGAGATGATCACCGGTTACGAGCGGACCCATGTCGACGTCGGGTTCCATGCCGTCTCCGACCCGGATCGATCGGATCCGCTCCTGGACGCGCGGAAGGAGTTCCTCTCCTGCGGCCCCCACGGCGACGAGGATCGAGATAGCCATGCATCGCTCCCCCGCGGACCCGAAGGCGGCGTTGACGGCCGCATCGGCCGCGAGCTCCATGTCCGCATCGGGCAGAACCACCATGTGGTTCTTCGCGCCCCCCAGCGCCTGGACGCGCTTGCAGTGCCGGGTCCCCGTCTCGTAAATGGCGCGCGCGACCGGCGTCGATCCCACGAAGCTCACCGCGGAGATCCCGGGATGCTCGAGGATCCTGTCGACCGCCGCCTTGTCGCCGTGGACCACGTTGAACACGCCGTCAGGCAGACCGGCCTCCTTCCACAGCTGGGCGACCAGGATCGACGGCGAAGGGTCCTTCTCCGAGGGCTTGAGGACGAACGTGTTTCCGGCCGCGATCGCGAGCGGGTACATCCACATCGGGACCATGACCGGGAAGTTGAACGGCGTGATCCCCGCGGCGACCCCCAGGGGCTGACGGATCGACCAGCTGTCCACGTTCGTCGAGACGTTCTCCGAGAACTCCCCCTTGAGGAGCTGCGGGATCCCGCACGCGAACTCCACCACCTCGAGCCCTCGTTGCACCTCGCCGCGAGCGTCGGCGAGGACCTTTCCGTGCTCGCGGACGATCGTGCGGGCGAGCTCGCCCGCATGTCCGCGGATCAGCTCGCGGAACCGGAACAGGATGTCGGTGCGCGGACCGAGTGGGGTCCGGCTCCATCCTGGGAACGCCCGTTCCGCCGCAGCCACCGCTCGATCGACGTCGGCGGCGCCCGCCAGCGGAACCTCCCCGGTTGCGACGCCTTCGGACGGATCGAACAGCGGGCCCATCCGCTCGGCGACGCCGGGTTCGGACCGCCCGTCGATCCAGTGGGCCAGACGGTGTTCGCGTTCTTCGGCGGGCCGTCTGCCCGTCGTGGCACTCATCGGGAACTCCGCTTCCGCCGTGAGTTCGAGGGCGGCGCGGTCGTCCCGCGGACGACCAGCGAGGGGGGCATCAGGAGGTGCCGCGCCGCCGCGCGCTTTCCGTCCAGGCGCTCGAGGACCAGCCTGACGGCGGTCCGGCCCATCTCCGGCCGCGGCTGGTCGACGGTGGTGAGATGGATGTGGTGCGCCGCCGCCAGCGCGGTGTTGTCGTACCCGACCACCGAGACGTCCTCCGGAACGCCCAGGCCACGCTCCGCCAGCGCGCTCAGCGTGCCGATGGCGGCGAGGTCGTTCGCCGCGAAGACCGCGGTGGGCGCCCGCCCGCGCGAGAACAGGGCCCGGACACCTTTCCAACCCCCCTCTTCGGTGTAGCTGCCGGCGACGACGCGCGCCTCGCCCGCCAGGCCGTGCCGCTCCATGGCGCGCTCGTATCCCCGGCGGCGCTCGCGCGATCCGGCGCCGTCGCCGCCGTCGATGTGGGCGATCCGGCGGTGCCCGAGCGAGGCGAGATGCCCGACCGCGAGCGCGGCGCCGGCCGTGTCGTCGTTGGCCACGCTGTCGACCGAGGAGCTCCGCGACCCCCGCGCGACCAGCACCGTCGGCACCTCGCGGCTCGCTTCCGCGATCCTGCGCATGGGCAGGATGGGGCTCGCCAGGATGAGACCTTCCGTGCGGAGCTCGAGCATCGTGTCCAGGGCGCGCGCTTCGGACTGCTCCACGCGATCTCCCGTCCCGATGATCGTGCGGTATCCGCGCTCCGCCGCTTCGGCCTGGATGCCGTCGATGACCTCGGCAAAGAAGGGATTGTGGAGATCGGAGAGGAGAACGCCGAGCAGG
>DASSPT010000003.1:0-2140 GCA_035699465.1 Gemmatimonadota bacterium | reverse complement strand
GCAGGCCGCGCAACTGTGCTGGAGGCTGGAGGAAACGCCGAACTCACGCCCGGCGAGCAGCAGGAGAAGCGGCACCACCAGGCCGATCAGCGGGCCGGCGACGTACCAGGGCCAGGGCTCGGTCATGCGGGGGAAGATGGACACGGGCGCCCGCCCGTGCTAGAAGTGCGGGCGACCCGAGCCGTCAGGAGTCCCAAATGGAAATCGACACGTTCGTGCGCGCCGGCTTCCTCACGGCGTGGCTGGCCGCGGCCTCCGCTTTCTCGCCCGCGGCGCAGCTCTGGGCGCAGGAGCCCGCGCCCCCGCCGGCGTGGCCGGAGTTCGTGCGCGCGCTCGACGCCTATGTCGAGGCGGGCGGGATCGTCGGCGCGGGCGCCATCGCCATGCGCGACGGGGTCGTGGTCGCGCGGCGCGACGTCGGCTTCGCCGACAAGGGCGCGGGCCGGCCCGTCGACGAGCGCACCATCTTCCACTATGGCTCGATCACCAAGACGCTCACGGCGATCGCGATCATGCAGCTGCGCGACCGCGGGCTCCTGAGCCTCGACGATTCCGTGACCCGCTGGGTCCCCGAGCTTCGCGCGGTGAGCGATCCCTACGGGTCGCCGGACGCGATCACGCTACGCATGCTCCTCTCCCACACCGCGGGGTTCCAGAATCCGAGCTGGCCCTGGGACGAGGGCGAGCCCTGGGAGCCGTTCGAGCCCACGGAGTGGGAGCAGCTGGTGGCGATGATGCCCTACCAGCGGCTTCTGTTCGAGCCCGGATCGCGCTACGCGTACTCGAACCCGGCGTTCATCTACCTGGCCCGGGTGATCGAGAAGATCACCGGAGATCCCTGGGAGGCGTACATCCAGAAGAACGTCTTCGCCCCGCTCGGGATCACACGCAGCTATTTCGGGAGCACTCCGTGGTACCTGGCCGACCACCGGTCGCACAACTACGAGCTGCGCACCGACGGGGACCGGCTGGTGACAGCGGACGAGGGAGCGGACTTCGATCCCGGGATCACGATCCCCAACGGCGGCTGGAACGCTCCGCTCGACGACGTGGCCCGCTACCTGGCGTTTCTCACCGGCCCCGCGCCCGACGCGGAGACGGCCCGCCGCTGGGGCTTCGTCCTGTCACGGGAATCGCTCGAGGAGATGTGGGAGCCTGTCATGGCGGTGGCAGAGGACGGGACGGGCACCGCGGTGAGCCACGTCGCCCTCGCGTTCTTCCTCGATCGCAGATCCGGCCGGCGCGTGGTCGGTCACACCGGCAGCCAGGCGAACTTCCGCGCGTCCCTGGCGTTCGATCCCGACCGGAGGAGGGCCTACGCGCTGGTCTTCAACACCTCGATCGGGGAGGGGCCGGATCCGGGAGCGCGGGAGCTGGCCGAGCTGCTCGAGGCCGCAGTGCGGCTACTGGACTAGGCGCAGGCGATCGGGCGGGTCTCAGTCCGCGATGCGGCAGTCCGAGACGTACAGGCCGGGATCGGTCCAGCGGATCTCCGCCCGCGCGCACGACACGCGCAGCGAGTCGCCCACGCGGATCCGCGGATCCACCGCCCACAAGGCGAGCGAATCCGGGACGTCGAACGCGCCTTCGACCTGGACGTACTTGATGTCGGTGGGAAGCGTGTCGAGGACGGTCCGGAACTCGACATGGGAGGGCATCGTGACCTCGCCCTGCATCGTCGTGCCGCGAAAGCGCGGGAACGCCCGCACCACCTCACCGAAGATCACGAGGTCCTTGCCGTCGAACCGTTCGCGCGCCGCGCGCTCGTCGGCGAGAAAGGCCTGCTGGAGCGCATTGGCCTCGATCTCCACGCGCTCCCCCGCCTCTTCGTCGGGCGAAGGGCAAGCGACGGCAGCGAAGAGGAGCACGAACGCCATGCGCGCGAATCGTTCCATGACCCGGTGCATGGTACACCGGTCCCGACCCGGCGGAAAGTCCCCGCCGGCGGACTTCTCAGACGCGGTCCTCGAGCCCCTCGACCCCGGCTTTTTCGGCGCAGTGATCGCAGCAGAAGAACCGGCCGTCGCTCTCCAGGCCGTGTCCGATGATCCGCACGCCGCAACTCTGGCAGCTGGGCGCGAGCGCGTGGATGGCGCACTCGAAGCTGTCGAACGTGTACCGCTCGCCGCTCGACAACTCG
>DASSPT010000002.1:0-6775 GCA_035699465.1 Gemmatimonadota bacterium | reverse complement strand
CCCAGCGGCCCAGTCGGCGCGTGACGAGCGAGCGCCACAACAGTAGGTCCGCGTCGTCGGGCCAGCGGGTCAATGCTGCGCGGAATCGCTCGTCCGCCCCGTCGAAGTCGGCCCTCGCGTAGTAGAGGTACACGCCCTCCGCAACCAGCGTCTCGCGCGACTCGGGCGCGAGCGCGACGGCCCGGGCGAGCGCCTGCCGTGCTCCCGTCGTATCGGTTTCCACCCCTGTCCGGAGCCGCCAGGCGTGCGCCTGGACAAGCGCCGCCCACGCCTCCGCGAACTGCGGATCCGCCTCCACGGCGGCGGCGAGCGCCGACACGGCTAGTCGCGAGCTCTCCAACAGGGCCCCGGACCGGCGATTGTACTCGAGTCCCTGATAGTAGAGGTCGAGCGCATCGAGATTCTCCGTCGGTGCGCGGGCGAGATCCGCCTTCTGCTCCGACGTCAGCGCGGTCGCCAGCGCGCCCGCGATCCGCTCGGCGATCTCGGCCTGGATCGAGAACACGTCTCCGGCGGTCAGCGTGCGATCGTACCGCTCCGCCCACAGGTGCTCGTCCGTCCGCGCGTCGATCAGCTGGACGTTCATCCGGATCCGGTCGCCCTCGCGCTGGACGCCGCCTTCCAAGACCGTCGTCGCGCCGAGCTCCTTGGCGATCTCGGGCACGCTCTTCGTCGAACCCTCGTATCCCATGACGGTCGTCCGCGAGATCACCCTGAACCTCCCCAGCTGGGAAAGGTGGGTCACGAGATCGTCGTGGATTCCGAGGACGAACGGCTCTGTCCCCTCGTCGCCGCTCAGGTTCTCGAAGGGGAGGACGGCGAGCACCGTTTCCGATCCCGCGGCGTCGGAGCCGCGGCCCAGGAACCACGTCGAGACACCGAGCGCGACGACCGCGATCAGGATTCCGGCCCCGAGCAAGGGCGCACCGCGGCGGCCCCGGTTGCGCGTCAGCTTCGCATAGGACCGCACCTCTGCCGGGGCGTTCTCTCCGATCCCGACGGCGTGGAGCTCGAGCGGCGTACGGAGACCCTTTAGCGCGTGCTTGCCGCGCGACGCGAACCGCAGCTCGGGACGCTGCCGGAGCTGACGCCGCACGTCCTCGCTGACCCAGATCTCGCCCGGGTCCGCCATGGCCTGGATGCGCGAGGCGACGTTCACGCCGTCCCCGTAGAGGTCGCCGTCGCCGGTCTCCGCCACGTCCCCGACATGGATGCCGATCCGCAGCTCCTTCACGCCCAGCCCCTCGGCCTCGGCCACGCGCGCCAGGTCCGTGCGCAGGGTGTCCGCCGAGCGCACCGCCTGCTCGGTCGACGGAAACTCGGCCAGCGCCCCGTCGCCCAGGAACTTCACCACCCGCCCCCCGTGGGTCTCGACGACCGCCCGCACTACGGACTGGAAGCGCGCGACGGTGCGGATCGCTTCACCCTCGTTCGTCTCCGATAGCGCGCTATAGCCGACCAGGTCCGCGAACCACACGGCGGCCAGATGGTGGGACGGCGTGGAGTCGCTCATCGGTGTCGAGTCCCGCTCACGGGGTGCCGGTGCCGCTCCGCTCGGCCGCCTCGATCTTCTCGAGAAGCGCCCCGTAGCGTGGGTCCTCGCGCAGCGAGTCGTAGACTGGATGGAGTCGAAGCCTCGCGGACGACAGCGGCGAAGGGACGGAGGCTAGAGCGTCGAGGACGCGGAAGGCGGCGTCGCGGTCGCCGGCCAGGATGAAGGCATTTGCAGCTTCGAGGTGGATTTCTGGAGCATCCACGGCGTCCCGCGAGAGCGGAAGGAGCTCCAGCGCGCGGCGTCCGTCCCGCACGCCCTCGGCCCGTCGGCCGGAGAGAGCGTGTGCGATGCCGCGGAACGCGTAGGCCTCGGCGCGGTGGACGAACGGATCGAGCCCGGCTTCCAGCTCGGCGATTTCCTTGTCCGCTGCCAGTCGGAGCGAATCCGCCCAGACCGCCGTGTCTTCCTCGCGCCCCGCAAAGTGGGCGAGGAGCGCGAGCAAGGCCGGCGTATCGGTCGGGTCGGAAAGAACCGGCTTACCCTCGAGCGCGGCCATCCCGCCCTCGTAGTCGCGGTCGTACATCGCTACCAGAGCGGCGAAATGCGCGTGGGTGGCCGGGCCAAGGACGTCGGCGGAAGCGTCGAGAAACCGGCGCGCACGAGGGAGGTCCCCCTGGCGTTGCAGGAGAAGTCCCATCTTCCAGAATCGTGCGGTCTCGTCGCGCGGGTTCCGCGCCAGCAACTGGTCCCAGATCCTCTCCTCCTCCTCGTATCGCCGCAGGAGCCGGAGCGTCTCGCCGAGGGATGCGAGGACGTCGGGATCGCGCGGGTCGATCTCGCGCGCGAGCCGATGCAGCTCCAGGGCCTCCTCCCAGCGCCCCAGCCGGCGCACGACGAGTGCCCGCAGATCCATCAGCTCCGCATCGTCCGGCCAGCGCGAGAGGGCTTCCCGGAACCGGTCGTCGGCAGCTCCGAAATCCGCCCGGGCGTAGTAGAGGTACACGCCCTCGGCCACGATCGTCGCCCGCGCCTGGGGAGCGAGCGCGGTCGCGCGATCTAGTGCTTCGCGTGCTCCGGTCGTGTCGGTCTCGTCCCCCAGGCGGAGCTGCCACGCCCGAGCCTCCGCCAGAGCCGCCCAGGCGGCCGCGAACTCCGGGTCCGCCTCGACGGCCGCAGCCAACGCGGACTCCGCCCGCCGCGCGTTCTCGAACCCGACGCCGCCGCGGCCTCGGTAGTACTCGATCCCCTGGTAGTAGAGGTCGAGGGCCTCGAGGTTCTCGGTCGGAGCTCGGGCGAGTTCGGCCATCTGCTCCGGGGTCAGCGCGGTGGCGAGGGCCTCGGCGATCCGGCCCGCGATCTCCGCTTGAATCGCGAACACATCCTCGGCGGTCAACGTCCGGTCGAACTGCTCGGCCCATAAGTGCTCGTCCGTCCGCGCGTCCATCAGCTGGACGTTCATCCGGATCCGATCCCCGGAGCGCTGAATGCCACCCTCCAGGACGGTCGTGGCGCCGAGTTCCTCCGCGATCTCCGGCACGGTCTTCGTCGACCCCGCGTACCCCCTCACCGACGTTCGAGAGATCACCTTGATCGTGCCGATCCGCGACAGGTGGGTGAGGAGATCGTCATGAACGCCGAGGACGAACGGCTCGGTGGCCTCGTCTCCGCTCAGGTTCTCGAACGGGAGAATGGCGAGGACGGCCTTCTCGTCCTCCGCTTCGGATCCCCGGCCCAGAAACCACGTCGAAGCGCCGAGCGCGACGAGCGCGATCAAGATCCCTGCACCGAGGAGCGACAGCGCGCGCTGACGGCTCCACCGCCCGGCGGTCTCGCGGCCCGCCGGCGAAGCGGCGGGAAGGCCCACGCGCGCGGGCTCCGCGACGGAGGGCGCCTCCGTCGGGGCGCTCTGGCCGATTCCGACGGCATGGAGCGCGATCGGGCTCCGGAGACCCTTGAGCGTCCGCTCTCCCCGGGACGCGAACCGCAACTCCGGCCGCTGCCGCAGCTGGCGCCGCACGTCCTCGCTGACCCACACCTCGCCCGGGTCCGCCGCCGCCTGGATCCTGGACGCCACGTTCACGCCGTCGCCGTAGAGGTCGCCGTCCTCCGTCGCCGCCACGTCGCCCACGTGGACGCCGATCCGAAGCTCCCTCACCCCGAGTCCCTCGGCAGCGGCCACGCGCGCCAGGTCCGCGCGCAGGGTGTCCGCCGAGCGCACCGCCTGCTCGGTCGACGGGAACTCGGCCAGCGCCCCGTCGCCCAGGAACTTGACCACCCGCCCGCCGTGGGTCTCGACCACCGCGCGGACGAGGGCCTGGAAGCGGCTCACGGCGCGGATCGCTTCCCCCTCGTTCGTCTCGGAGAGCGCAGTGTACCCCACGAGGTCCGCGAACCACACGGCTGCGAGATGGTGGGACGGCCTGGACTCGCTCATCGGTGTCGAGTCCCGCTCATAGGCTGCCTGTGCCGCTTCGCTCGGCCGCCTCGAGCTTCTCGAGGAGCGCCGCATAGCGCGGGTCGTCACGCAGCGAGTCGTAGAGGGGATTCAGCCGCAGCATCGCGGCCGACAGCTCTGAGGGAACGGAGGCCATCGAGTCGAGGACCCGGAAGGCGGCGTCGCGATTCCCGGCCAGGACGTAGACAACAGCTATATCGAGATGGACCCGACCAGCGTCGACGGCGTCCCGCGAGACCGGCAAGACTTCTAGTGCGCTGCGCGCGTCTCGCTCGGCCTCGGCGAACCTGCCGGAGAGGGCGTGGGCGATGCCTCGGAACGCGAAATCCGAGGCGCGCTGGACGAACGGATCGAATCCCGCTTCCAGCTCGGCGATGCTCCGGTCCGCCACCCGCTGGAGCGAATCCGCCCACACCCGCGTCTCATCCTCACGTCCAGCCCAGTGGGATAGAAGCGCGAGGAAGTACGGCGTGGCCGCCGGTGAGTCGGGCTCCACCGGCTGCCCCTCGAGCGCCTTAATCCCGGCCTCGTACTTGCGCTCGTAGAACGAGAGTCGGGCAGTCAGCAGCGCGGCACTCGTAGGGCCGAGGACGTCCGCGGATGCCTCTAGGAAACGGCGGGCGCGCGGAAAGTCTCCCCTCCTATCGAGGAGGATCAGGGCCTTGTAGTACCGGGCGCTGCCGTCCCTTGGGTTCAGCGCCAGCACCTGGTCCCACGTTCGCTCCGCCTCCTCGTAGCGACGAAGTCTATCGAGCGTTTCGCCAAGGTAGGAGAGGACCTCGGGGTTGCGGGGATCCAGCGCGCGGGCGCGCTCCCCCAGCTCGAGCGACTCCTCCCAGCGTCCGAGCCGGCGCACGACGAGCGAGCGCCACCCGAGGAGATCGGCGTCGTCCGGCCAATGTGATAGGGCTTCGCGGAACCGTTCGTCCGCCGCCGCGAAGTCGGCCTTCGCGTAGTAGAGGTACACGCCTTCGGCCAGCGCGGTCTCGCGCGCCCCGGGCGCGAGCGCGATCGCGCGATCGAGCGCTTCGCGCGCGTTCGTGGTGTCGGTCTCCACGCCGTTCCGGAGCTGCCACGCGCGGGCCTTTGCGAGCGCCGCCCAGGCGACCGCGAACTCCGGGTCCGCTTCGACGGCGGTCGCGAGCGTGGTCACCGCCCGCCGCGCATTTTCGTAGCCGAAGCCGGCACGACTGCGGTAATGCTCGAGCCCCTGGTAGTAGAGGTCGAGCGCTTCCAAGTCCTCGGTCGGAGCGCGCGCCAGGTCCGCCTTCTGCTCCGGGGTCAGCGCCGTGGCGAGCGCTTCGGCGATCCGCTCCGCGATCTCGGCCTGGATCGCGAACACGTCGCCTGCCGTCAACGTCCGGTCGAAGCGCTCGGCCCACAGGTGCTCGTCCGTACGCGCGTCGATCAGCTGCACGTTCATTCGGATCCGGTCTCCCGACCGCTGAACGCCGCCCTCCAGAACGGTCGTGGCGCCGAGCTCCTTCGCGATCTCGGGCACACTCTTCGTGGACCCCTGGTATCCCATGACGGTCGTGCGCGAGATCACCTTGATCTCGCCGATCTGCGACAGATGGGTGAGGAGGTCGTCGTGGACGCCGAGGACGAACGGCTCGGTCTCCTCGTCGCCGCTGAGGTTCTCGAATGGCAGGACGGCGAGGACCGTCTCCGATCCGGCGGCGTCGGATCCGCGTCCCAGGAACCAGGTCGATGCACCGATCGCGGCGACCGCGAGCAGGATCCCGGCGCCGAGCAGAGACACCGCACGGCGGCGGGACCAGCGTCCCGGTGTCTCCGTCCTCCCGGCGCTGGCCACGCCACCGTTCCGCTTTCCTGCGACCGTGGGCCGCGCAGCCGGCGGCGCCTCGGGTGCCGTCCAGGTGGCCGCGTCCAGTACGTGGACCGCGTGCATCGCCAGCGGGCGCCTGAGACCCTTCAGCTCCCGCTCGCCGCGGGACTCGAACCGGAACTCCGGCCGCTGGCGGAGCTGGCGGCGGACGTCCTCGCTGACCCACACCTCGCCCGGATCCCCCGCGGCCTGGATCCGCGAGGCGACGTTGACGCCGTCGCCGTAGAGGTCCCCGTCCTCCGTCGCCACCACGTCGCCGACGTGGACCCCCACCCGGAGCTCGTCGGAGGCCAGTCCCTCGGCCTCGGCTGACGCGGCGAACGCCCGGATCAGCGCCTCTGCGGAGCGTACCGCCATGTCGGTGGAGGAGAACTCGGCCAGCGCGCCATCGCCCAGGAATTTGACGACCCGGCCGCCGTGCCGGGCCACGACCTCGCGCGCGACCCGTTGGAAGCCATGCACCAGTCGCACAGCCTCGCCTTCGTTCTCCTCGGACAGCCGCGTGTAGCCGACGACGTCCGCGAACCAGACCGCGGCGAGGTGATGCGAAAGCGACACGATTGTCTCCGGGAAAGCAGGTGGGCGAACCCCCGGCCCGTACGTAGAGGAACAGTATCGCCAGGAGCACGAGCGCCGGGCAAGCGATCGGACTCGGGCACTCTCCGGCCGGGAACGGGTACGACGCTCCGCAGGTCGCTGGCCCCTACCCCAACCGGAGACGTCCATGATCGCTTCCGCACGCAGCGCGTTCGCCGCCGCTGTCTTCGTGCTCGGCGCCGCGACATCGGGCATCGCTCAGGAGGCCCCTTCCGAGGAGGCGGCGGTGCGCGCCGCGCTCGAGCACTACCTCCTCGGCCACGCGACCGGCGACGGCGCGCACTTCGCGATGGTGTTCCACCCGGAGTCAAAAGCTTTTCTGGATGCGGGACGACACGCTGAACACGCGGACGAGCGCGGACTACATCGCGGGGGCGTC
>DASSPT010000001.1:0-17610 GCA_035699465.1 Gemmatimonadota bacterium | reverse complement strand
GCCGGCCAAGGTGGCCGCGAACTGGGTGCGCGCGCTCGAGAGCATGGAGCGGAACCTGTCGCGGGTGCAGGTCATCCGATTCGAGGACCTGCTCGAAGATCCGCGCCGAGGTGTGGAGTCGTTGGCTGCGTATCTCGACCTCGACCCCGTAGCCTTCGACACGAGCCTTGTCCGACGTCCCGGCTCCAGGCCTGACCAGCTCCTCGATCACGCCAGCCGGGCAGCGGTGGAGGAAGTCGCGGGGGAGGCGATGGACAGGTGGGGATATGACCGTACATGAGCTCCCGCACTTTCTGGGAATCGGCGCTCAGAAGGCCGCGAGCACATGGCTCTACAGGTGCCTGCGCGCTCACCCGGGACTCTGGCTTCCACCGATCAAGGAGCTTCACTACTTCACGCATCGCGTCGAAGACGTGCATCCTGGAGTCGCCGCGCGACTCCGTGGGAAGGATTGGGTGAATCGGCGACTTCGCCGTATGGTGAAGCCGCGTCTCCTGGCCGACCTGCGATCGCTCGATCCCGCGATTCTCCGGTGGGACCTGCGCTTCTTCCTGGGAAGGCGGAGCGACGGCTGGTACGAGTCCCTCTTCCGGGCCGGGTCGTCCCGCGTCACGGGGGAGATCACGCCCGAGTATGCCCTGCTGTCAGCCGGTGAGGTCGGCAGGGTCCGGGACGCGTTTCCGAATCTCAAGATCCTCTTTCTGATGAGAGATCCCATCGACCGCGGATGGTCGCAGGTGCGGATGCTCGCCGGGCTCCGAGGTCTCTCCCCACTTTCGGAAGAGGCGGCCCTGACGCTCGCCAGGGACGCCGCGGTGGTTGGGCGGAGCGACTACAGGGGGACGCTCGAGTCGTGGGGCCGCCATTTCCCGCCGGAAAGGATCTTCACCGGGTTCATGGAGGAAGTCCGCTCCGATCCCCGCGCGCTGTTGACGCGTATCTTCGACTTCCTGGGAGTCGCGGCGGACGACTCGGTCCTGTCTCCCGATCTGTTTCGGGTCGTTCACGGAGGGGAGCCGAAACCCATGCCGGCGGCGGTCGAGCGCGAGCTCGCTCGAACCTGTATCGAGGATCTGCGAATCCTGGAGGAGCGGTTCGGCGATCCGGTGCGCACGTGGAGAGAGCGCGCGGAAGGGGCGCTGGACGGATGAGGGTGTCCGTCAGCGTGGTCATGAGCGTACGGGACGCGGGAGAGTATCTGGCGCCGACCATGGAGAGCGTCCTCGATCAGGAGGAGGTCGATCTCGAGCTGGTGGCCGTCGACGACGGGTCGGCGGACGGCTCCGGCGAGATCCTGCGCGATTTCGCTTCCCGCGATCGGCGCGTGCGCGTGTTCCGCCAGGAAGGGCTCGGACTCACCGAGGCCCTGATCCTCGGCTGCTCTGAGGCGCGCGGGAGCTACATCGCGCGGCAGGATGCCGCGGACCTCTCGCGTCCCGGACGGCTGGCGCGCCAGGCGCGTGCCCTCGACGCCGATCCCGGCCTGGCATTCATCTCCTGCTGGACGGAGGTTCGCGGGCCGCGGATGGAGTACCTGTACACGACGCGAGACTCCGGCAGGGCGCGCGTGCCCGCGGACGTCGTCGTAGAAGAGGGCGGAAGAGCCACGCTGGCGGATCTGCCCACCCATCACGGGAGCGTGATGTTCCGCCGGGACGTCTACGAGCGGGTGGGGGGCTATCGCCGTGAGTTCTACCTCGCCCAGGACCACGACCTCTGGTTCCGGATGGCGGAAGCGGGCCGCTATCAGGTCCTGCCCGAAGCCCTCTACGTCGCGCTGGTGCTTCCGGCCAGCCGCAGCTCCTCGTTCCGCGACGTCCAGCACCACCTGGGGCGACTCGCTCGCCGCGCCTTCGAGCTTCGGCGCCGCGGAAGACCGGAAACGGAGGCGCTGGAGCTGGCGTCGACCTTGAGGCCCGAAGGATCCGCGCACGAGGCGCCACGGATCGCGGCCGCGAACTACTTCATCGGGGAAGCGCTGCGCCGAAACGAAGACCTTCGATGCCTGGGTTACCTCGGCCGGGCTGTCCGGCTGCGACCGCTCCACGCGCCGAGCTGGGTGCGCCTGGTCCAGGCCGGCGCGGGATCGACGATCGGGCGCTGGCGGGCCGGGGCCGAATGAGTTTCGAGCGGGAGAAGGGCGGGGTCTCGGCCGTGATCGTGACCTATGGCCGCGATCGCGTTCTGGCGGAAACCGTGCGCCGCGTCCTGGAGCTGGATCCGGCGCCGTCCGAGCTCCTCGTCGTGGACCAGACGCCGCGCCATTCGCTGGAAGTCGAACGCGAGCTCGAGGACCTCGCCGCGGGGGGGTCCATCGACTGGGTGCGGCTGCCCCGGCCCTCGATCCCCGCCGCGATGAACGTCGGCCTCCGCCGCGCGCGGTCGGAGATCGTCCTGTTCCTCGACGACGACGTGATCCCGGGCGCCGGGCTGATCGCCGCGCACCGCGACGCCCATTCGAGGTCGGGGGCGTCGGTGGTGGCGGGCCAGGTTCTCCAGCCCGGCGAAGAGCCCGTGCCCGGCACGCCCACCCCGTTCCGGTTCAACGCCGCCGGCCGCAGCTGGGTGACCGAGGCGATCGGCGCGAACTTCTCCATCCGGCGCGACCTCGCGCTCCGGATCGGGGGGATCGACGAGAACTTCGTTCGCGCGGCGTACGGATACGAAGCGGAGCTCTGCGCGCGCGCGATCGCGGCGGGCGCCCGAGTGCTGTTCGAGCCCGGCGCGACGGTCCGGCACCTCCGGGCTCCCGCGGGCGGCACGCGGTCCTACGGCAGCCATCTGCGCACGATCCGTCCCGGTCACTCGGTTGGCGCCTTCTACCGCATCCTCCGGACGAGCGCGCCGGCCACCGCGCCGGCGAAGATCGCCGGGCGGCTGGCTCGCTCGGTCCGCACCCGCCATCACCTGCGGCGCCCGTGGTGGATTCCGGTGACGCTGGTCGCCGAGACGCTGGGCCTCCTGTGGGCGGTAGGCCTGGCGGCGCGCGGACCGCGGCTGCTGACCCTCGCGCCCGCAGGATCGCGGGACGGCGCGAGGGCGGAGGCGGCTTCATGATCGCGTGGGACGTCGTGGTGGTCGCGGGAGCCCTGGCGCTGGTGTGCGTCGCGCACTGGCGGGCGGGTGTCATCGTCACGCTCCTGTTCGGGCTGGCGCTCGACCCGATGCGGAAGCTCGTGCCGGAGGAGCCGCTGTACCTCAGCGTGCTCGTCTTCGCGCTCGTCGGCGCGACACTCCTCGGCGCGCGCCTGCGGGGGGTACCGCTTACGCTCCGGCCGCTCTTCGCGCGTGGCTCGGTCGTCCGTGTCCCGCTGATCCTGTTCCTGCTGCTGGTCGGTATCCAGAGCGTGGCCGCGCTGGCGAACACGGGCAGCCCGGTGATCGCCGCCATCGGCCTCATGGCGTACCTGGGGCCGATCCCCGGCGTCCTGCTCGGCCTCGCGTACGCGCGTACCACGCGGGATCTGCGTAAGCTCGTGCGCTGGTACCTGATCGGCGTCACGATCATGGCCGCGGGGATCTACCTGGCGCGCGCGGGCTACGACTGGAAGGTCCTCGACGCCGTCGGCGTCGGGCTGGTCACGTACACGCCCACGGGCCAGCCCCTGAGTCTCGCCAGCGGCTTCTTCCGCGCTCCCGAGGTCGCAGCCTGGCACCTCGCCATGGCCACCTGCTTCCTAGTAATGCTGTTCCTCGCCCGGCGCAAAGTCCTGGCGGTCGTGTGGCCCACCGCGATGCTGGGTCTGTATTTCCTTGGAGCGCTGGTATTCACCGGCAGGCGCAAGGGGCTGGTCGAGATCGCCCTGTTCGTGCTGGCCTACCTCGCGTGTCTCGCGTGGTTCCGGAAGCGGGCCGTCAAGACGGCGCTCGTGTTGGCCGGCCTGTGTCTCGTCGGCGTCGGCCTGTTCGCATTCACCGACACCGGCGACGCCCTCGGGATCTCCCCCTACTACGAGCGGGGAGCGAGCATCGGCTTGGAGGAAGTGGATCGGTATCGCCGATTCAGCACGCGCGCCGTCTGGTTCACGATCCGGCGCAACGGCTGGCTCGGGCTCGGCGCGGGGACGGGAAGCCAGGGCGCGCAGTACTACGGGGGCGGCCAGCGGCTAGTCGGATCGTCCTCGGAAGGCGGGTTGGGGAAGGTCGTCGCCGAGCTCGGAGTTCCGGGCCTCGCCATCGTGCTCGTCCTCGCCGTCGCGCTCGGCAGGCACCTCTGGCGGCTGGCGCGAGCGGCGGGGCGCGGAGGCGGATTCCGCAGAGCGCGCTACGCCTACGGCCTGATCGCGTTCCTCTTCGCCAACGCCCTCATGTTCGCGGTGGCGCATCAGATCTACGGCGACCCGCTCGTCCTCTATGTCCTGGGACTCGTCCTGGGACTGGCGTTGGCGATCCCGGGGGTCCGCGAGGGCGCGCCACGCCGCTCGCCCGCGGCCAAGGCGCGCGAGGCGAGCGTCCGTTCTTGAAGCTGGCGATCGCGGCGACCCATCCGGTCCAGTACCAGGTTCCGTGGTATCGCGCGCTCGCGCGACGGAACGGCGTGGAGCTCACCGTCTACTACGCGCTCCTTCCCGGCCCCGAGCAGCAGGGGGTGGGGTTCGGGAGGGATTTCGCGTGGGACGTGCCCCTGCTCGACGGCTACCGATGGGAGGCGCTCGAGAACACCGCCCGCGAGCCGTCGCTGGACGGATTCTTCGCGAGCCGGACGCCGCGAGTGGGGGCGGCGCTCGCGCGCGAGCGCCCGGAGGCCGTCATCGTGGGCGGCTGGAACGCATTCCCGCTCCTGCAGGCCCTCGGGGCCTGCCGCCGGCTGGGAATTCCGTGCCTGGTGCGCGCCGAGTCGAGCGGCCTCTTCCGGAGACCGCCCTGGGTGCGCGCGTTCCACCGGCGCCTTCTCTCCCGCTTCGACGCATGCCTAGCCATCGGCCGGTCGAACCGGGAGTTCTACCTGCGGAACGGCGTCCCCGCCGAGCGGATCTTTCCGGTGCCATATTTCGTCGACAACGAGCGATTCGCGGCGCAGGAGGCGGCGTGGACGCCGGAGCGGGCGTCGATCCGCGCGGGTTGGGGTATCGCGCCGGAGGAGATCTGCTTCCTGTTCGCCGGAAAGCTCGTTCCCAAGAAGCGCGCCCTCGACTTCCTCGCGGCGTGCGGGACGGCGCGCCGGAGCGATCCGCGGATTCGCGCGCTGATGGTCGGCGCGGGGGAGATGGAATCGGCCGCCCGGGAGTTCGCCGCGCGTCACGCGTCGGGAGCGGTGTTCGCGGGGTTCCTGAACCAGTCGGAGATCAGCCGCGCATACGTCGCGGCCGACTGCCTCGTGCTCCCCTCCGACTTCGGGGAGACGTGGGGCCTGGTCGTCAACGAGGCGATGGTGCACGGACTGCCCGCGATCGTCAGCGACCGCGTCGGGTGCGGGCCCGACCTGGTGGTCGACGGGCAGACCGGGCGGATCGTCCCCTTCGGGGACGTCGAGGCGCTCGCGGGGACGCTCCTCGCGATGAGCGCGGACGGCGCAGCGCGGGCGGCGATGGGGCGCCGTGCGCGAGAGCACGTCGCATCGTACTCCGCGGAGCGCGCGGTGGACGGCACCCTGCGGGCGGTCGCGTACGTGCTCGGGCAGCGGTGAGCGTTTCGTGCCACGTGTGGCTGCCGGATCTGGCCGCGACCCGTGGCGGCATCCAGCGGTATTCGACGTTCCTCCTCGCGGCGTTCCAGCGAGCGTGGCCGGAGCCCGCGTACGAGGTCTTCCTCAAGAACGACCGGGCGACGAGAGCGCCGCTCCCCGGCATGCGGGTCCACGCGAGCGGCGGGGTGCCGCGCCGGATCCGGACGCCCGCCTTCGCGGCCGCGGTCGCGTTCCGCGTCCTGGTCGACCGGCCCCGGCTCATCGTCGTCGGGCACCTGAACTTCGCCCCCGTCCTCGAGTGGCTCCCGCGAAGGCGAAGCCCGTTCTGGATCGTGGCCCACGGCATCGAGGCGTGGGGCGTCGAGCGGCCGGCGCTGAAGCGCGCGCTGTCCAGGGCCGACTGCGTGGTATCGGTGAGCCGTTACACCGAGCGCCGCCTGATCGAGGAGCAGGATCTCGACCCGTCGCGGATGGCGCTCCTGCCGGGAACCTTCGACCCCGAGCTGTTCCGTCCCCGCGAACCCTCGGCCGCACTGATGGCGCGCCTCGGCGTCGAGCCCGGGCAGCCCGTGCTCCTCACGGTGGCGAGGCTGGCCGGGGCGGATCGCCACAAGGGGTACGATGTCGTGCTCGAGGCGCTGCCCGCGATGCGCGAGCACGTTCCTGGACTCCACTACGTCCTGGTCGGGGAGGGGGGCGACCGGGCCCGGATCGAGCGCCGGGTCCGCGAGCTCGGTCTCGAGGGCTGCGTGACGCTCGTCGGGTCGGTCCCCGACGCGAAGCTGCCCGACTACTACAATCTCTGCAGCGCGTTCGCGATGCCGAGCAAGCGCGAGGGGTTCGGGATCGTGTACCTCGAGGCGATGGCGTGCGGCAAGCCGGTGATCGCCGGCGACCGGGACGGCTCGCGGGACGCGCTTCTGGACGGAGAGATCGGCGTGCTGGTGGACCCGGACGACGTCGAGGCGTTCGGCGCGGCGGCGGTCGAGGTTCTGAGCGGGTCCCATCCCAACCGCTCCATCTACGATCCCGTCGGGCTCCGTCGACGTGTGATCGAGTGTTTCGGGCCCGAGCGGTTCCGCGAGCGGCTCGATCACATCCTCGACGCGCGCGGCGTGCGCGGGGAATCGTGAGCGACCTGGCGGTCGTACACACGATCGCGCGTCTCGCGCGCGCCGAGGGCGGGCCGGCCCGCTCGGTCGCCGCTCTGTGCCGGTCCCTGTCGAAGGAGAGCGTACGCGTCGAGATCGTCACGGGCGACGCGGAGTTCGACCTCGGCGTGCCCGTGCACGCCTCCGGCGTGGCCCGCCGGTGGGGCAGGGTGCAGCCCCGCCCCGGCGCCTTCGAACGGCTCCTCGAAGAGCGGCTCGCGGCGACGCGGGCGGTCGCGGTCCACGACCACGGGATCTGGCTCGACAGCAACCGCGCCGCGGCGCGGGCCGCCGACAGGCGATCGGTGGCACGGATCGTCAGTCCGCGCGGCATGCTGTCGGAGTGGTCTCTCGCCCATCGCGGATGGCGGAAGCGAATCGCCTGGCGCGCGTACCAGAGGCGCGACCTGGTTGCCGCGGACGCGCTCCACGCGACATCCGACCTGGAAGCCGAGGAGATCCGTGCGGCCGGGATAGCCGTTCCCATCGCGATCCTTCCCAACGGCGTCGAGCTTCCGCCGGACGCGATGCGTCAGCCCGTCGCGCCGGACAGGACCCGGCGATTCCTCTTTCTCTCGCGCATCCACCCCAAGAAGGGCCTCGAGGCGCTCGTCGATGCGTGGCGGGTCGCGCGGCCCGCCGGCTGGGAGCTGGTGATCGCCGGTCCCGACGAGCGCGGCCACCGGGCGGAGATCGAGCGCCGGGCGCGCGGCCTCGGCGCGGAGTCGGCGATCCGGTTCCGCGACGCCGTGTCGGACGGGGAGAAGTGGGATCTGTATGGAACGGCCGACGTCTTCGTGCTGCCGACCTCGAGCGAGAACTTCGGCGCCGTCGTGGCCGAGGCGCTGGCGAGCTCGGTGCCGGTGATCACGACGCGGGCGGCGCCGTGGTCGTCGCTCGTCGAGCGCGGCTGCGGGTGGTGGACCGAGGTCGGAGTCGAGCCATTGGCCGCGGCGATCCGCGAGGCCGCCGAGCTGCCGGACGCCGACCGGCGGGCGATGGGGGCGCGCGGCCGCCGGCTCGTCGCCGAGCGCTTCGCGTGGCCGGTGATCGCACGGCGGATGATCGAAGTCTACCGCTGGCTGGCCGGCGAGCGCGCCGCGCCGGAGTGCGTGCGGACCCGTTGACATGAATCTGTGGGCCATCACCCCGTTCGTACTGACGCTGGACGAGGAGCCGAACATCGGCCGGGTCCTCGACGCTCTCCGGTGGGCCAGGCGCGTCCTGGTCGTCGACAGCGGGAGCGCGGACCGCACCGTCGAGATCGCGAGCTCGTTCTCCAACGTCGAGGTGCTCTCGCGGGCGTTCGACTCGCCCGCCGGGCAGAGCAACTTCGCCCTCGCCGCCGTCGAGACCCCGTGGGCGATGGCGCTGGATGCGGACTACGTCCTCCCGCGGGCGCTCGTGCAGGAGATCGCCGCGTTGCCCGAGGAACCCGCCGAGAGCGGGTTCTTCGCGCCGTTCGAGTACGTGGTCCTCGGCCGGAAGCTGCGCGGCTCGCTCTATCCTCCACGGCAGGTGCTGTTTCGCACGGAGCGCGCCGCCTTCGAGCAGGACGGCCACACCCAGCGGGTGCGGGTCGCGGGCGTGAGCGGCTCGCTTCGGACCCCCATCCTGCACGACGATCGCAAGGGCCTGAGGCGCTGGCTGCGGAACCAGGCGGCGTATGCGGAACAGGAGGCGGCCAAGCTGGCGGCGTCCCCGATGCGCGAGATGGGATGGCCCGATCGCCTGCGCGCGACGATGGTCCTGGGCCCTCCCGCCGTCATGTTGTACTGCCTGTTCGGGCGGGGCCTGGTCCTCGACGGGCGAGCCGGCCTGTACTATACGGCGCAGCGAGCGGTCGCCGAGGGGATCCTCTCCGTCAAGCTCATGGGGGCGCGAAGGAAGCGCGCATGAACGTGCTCGGCTTGAACGCCTACCACGCCGACGCCGCCGCGGCCCTCGTCGTCGACGGCCGCCTGGTCGCCGCGGTCGAGGAAGAGCGCTTTCGCCGCCTCAAGCACTGGGCCGGCTTTCCCGCCGAATCCGTCGCCTGGTGCCTTCGCGAGGGAGGCCTCGGCCTGGGCGACGTGGACGTCGTGGCCGTGAACCGCGATCCCCGCGCGAACCTGGGGCGCAAGATCGCGTGGGGCCTCCGCCATCGGCCGCAGCTGGGGTTGGTCCGGGACCGTCTTCGGAACGCGCGCCGGATCGGCGGGCTCGAAGAGGAGCTGTCCCGCTCCGCCCCCGGCGGCTTCGCGGGCCGGATCGAGAAGATCGAGCACCATCTCGCGCATCAGGCCTCGGCGTTCCTCGTCTCGCCCTTCGCCGAGGCCGTGCTCCTGTCCGTGGACGGGTTCGGCGATTTCTCGAGCGCGTCCTGGGGCGTGGGACGCGGGGTGGAGATGCGCCTCGACGGGCGCGTGTACTTTCCGCACTCGCTGGGGATCTTCTACCTCGCCATCACGCAGTACCTCGGCTTCCCGAAGTACGGCGACGAGTACAAGGTCATGGGGCTGGCGCCCTACGGATCGCCGTCCCGGATGGAGGAGATGCGGACGGTCGTGCGGACGCTGACGGGCGGCGAGTTCCGTCTCGAGCTCGAGTTCTTCCGCCACCACCGCGAGGACCTGGGGTACCGCTGGGAAGCCGGTGCGCCCACGGTGGAGCGGCATTACAGCGAGGCGCTCGAGGAGCTGCTCGGACCCGCCCGGCGGGAGGGGGAAGAGCTCGAGCAGCGCCACTTCGACGTCGCCCGCTCCGCGCAGGCGCGATTCGAGGAGGCCGTGCTCGAGCTCCTGCGAGCGCTCCACCACCGGTACGGGCTGGAAGCGGTCGTCGTGTCGGGAGGCGCGGCGATGAACTCGGTCGCCAACGGCAAGATCACGCGGGAGACGCCCTTCGGCAGGGTCTTCGCGCCGCCCGCTCCGGGAGACGCCGGCGGGGCGGTCGGCGCGGCGCTGGTCGCCTGGCGCCAGGCTTCCGGCGGCCCCCGCCCCCGGCCCATGATTCATTCCTACTACGGTCCTGGCTACGACCGGGACACCCTGCGGGACGTCCTCGCCGCGGCGACGCAGGAGCTCGCGGCGTGCGAGGTCCGCGAGACGGCGAGCGAGGAAGCGCTCTGCGAGGAGGTCGCCGGGAGGATCGCGGACGGGGAGGTTCTGGGGTGGTTCCAGGGGAGGATGGAGCTGGGCCCGCGGGCCCTCGGCAACCGCAGCATTCTCTGCGACCCCCGCCGGGCCGACATGCGGGAAATCCTGAACGCGAAGATCAAGCTGCGCGAGCGCTTCCGCCCATTCGCCCCGTCCATCCTGCGCGAGGCCATGGGGGAATGGTTCGAGGTCGACGACGACGTGCCGTTCATGATGAAGGTCTACGAGATCCGGGAGGAGAAGCGTTTTCTGATCCCCGCGGTGACCCACGTCGATGGGTCGGGACGGCCCCACACCGTGACCGCCGAGGCGAACCCTATCTACCACCGGCTAATCGAGAGCTTCGCGCGACGGACGGGCGTGCCGATGGTCCTCAATACCTCCTTCAACGAGAACGAGCCCATCGTCAATCGGCCCGAGGAGGCCCTCGACTGCTTCCTGCGGACGCAGATGGACACGCTGGTCCTCGGGTCATTCATCGTGACCAAGCCGCGCCCGGCGTGACGCGAAAGCCCTCGATCCTGTTCGTCAACCAGCACTACTGGCCCGACGTGGCGGCGACGGGGCAGATCCTCTCGGATCTCGCGGAGCACCTCGTCGGGAGGGGGTTCGAAGTCGGGGTGCTGTGCAGTCAGGGCGCGTACGAGGGCGGTCGGGTGAAGGCGCCGCCGCGGGAGATCCGGCGCGGTGTGCGGGTGACGCGCCTGCCGTCAACCGCGCTCGGGCGGCGGAGCCATCGCGGCCGCCTGCTCGAGTACGTCGCGTTCCTCGCGCAGGTCGCCGCGCGGCTCGCCACGGGCCGTCGGTGGGACCTCCTCGTCCTGCTGACGACGCCCTCGATGCTGCCGATGACGGGCTGGGTGGCGCGCCGCGCGAGAGGCCGCCGGTACGCAATCTGGTCGATGGACGTCCACCCCGAAGTCGAGGTCGCGCTGGGGATCCTCCCGCCGTGGATCGCGCGAGCGCTTGGGCCCCTCGACCGGCGGAGTCACCGCGGCGCGGAGTTCGTGGTGGCGCTGGGCCCCCGCATGAAGGCGCGGCTCGTGGACAAGGGCGTTCCCGAGGCCGGTATCCGGATGATTCCGGTGTGGAGCCACGACGTGGAGCCGGACGGCGTGGGGCGCGCGGGCAATGCGCTCGCGACCGAGCTCGGGATCGGGGACGAGTTCGTCGTCATGTACTCGGGCAACGCGGGTCTCGCCCATCGGTTCGGGGAAGTGCTCGACGCGATGGACCGGCTGCGGGACGATCCCGGGATGGAGTTCGTGTTCGTGGGGGGCGGCCCTCGCAAGGCCGAGATCCTGGCCCGGGCGGGCGCCATTCGGAACTTCCGGTACATCGACTACCGCCCGCGCCGCGATCTGGCGGACTCGCTCACGCTGGCGGACGTGCACCTGCTGACCCTGCGCGGCGACATGGCCGGGCTTGTGGTCCCGGTCAAGCTCTACGGCATCATGGCGGCCGGACGCCCCGTGGTGATGGTGGGGCCCCGCGGCTCGGAGAGCGGGCGGACGATCGAGGAAGCGGGGATCGGCCACGTCATAGACCCCGACGAGGAAGGGCCGGCGGCGGCCGAGCGGCTCGTCGAGACCCTGCGCGCTCTGCGCGACGATCCCGAGGGAAGGCGTCGGATGGGGGACAGGGCTCGCGAGGCCTTCCGCGCGCGCTTCGAGCGCGGAGTGTGCTGCGAGGAGTGGGAACGCGTCATCCGCCAGGCGATCGGGAGATGAGCGGCGGGCGCGGGGATCATGCCGGAATCGTCATCACGGTGGGGGTCCTGGCGCTCACCTGGGCGGCGGTCCTCGTCCGCTGGGCCGACGCGCCCGCGATCTCGATCGCGTTCTGGCGAATGGCGCTGGCGGCCGTGCTCCTGGCCGCGTTCTGCGGGATAGCGCGAGTCCGGTTCTGGCGCGCCTGGCGTGGAATCGACTGGTGGACGGGTGCCGGCGCGGCGCTCCTCCTGGCGCTCCATTTCGCCTGCTGGATCTCGTCGCTCGAGTACACCTCGGTCGCGGCGTCGGGAGTCCTGGTCAGCACGCAGCCCGTGTTCGTCGCCCTCCTGGGCCGCGCGTTTCTGCGCGAGCATCCGTCGCGCA
Organism: Gemmatimonadota bacterium; assembly: GCA_035699465.1. Classification (GTDB taxonomy): domain Bacteria; phylum Gemmatimonadota; class Gemmatimonadetes; order JACCXV01; family JAHWKZ01; genus JAICNR01. The sequence continues at coordinate 5,600 of DASSPT010000001.1, read as the reverse complement.
TGGCGTGGCTCGGGATGGGGCTCGCGATCTCGGGCACCGCCGTGATCGCCGGCGCTGATTTCGCGCTCGACCGGCGCGCGCTGACGGGCGACGTGCTGGCCCTCCTCGGGGCGCTCTGGATCTCGGGCTACTACGTGCTCGCCAAGATGCTGCGCGCGACCAAGGATCTCGTTCCGTACGTGGTCGTCGTCTACGCCGCCACCGCGGCGTGGCTGCTGGCCGGCGCGCTCGCGACCGGGAGCGCCCTGACGGGTTGGGAGCCCGCGACGTGGGCCTCCCTGGCGGGTCTGGCGATCGTACCGACGATCATCGGCCACTCGTCGATGAACTACGCGCTCCGGTACCTCCCCGCCTTCAAGGTCAACGTCGCGATCCTCGGCGAGCCCGTCGGGTCCGCCGTGTGGGCCGCGCTGCTGCTCGCGGAGAAGCCGCGCGTCTCGACCTGGGCCGGCGGCGCGCTCGTGCTGGCGGGGATCTTCCTGACCCTGCACCGGCGGACCGTGCGCGAACCGGTCACGGCCGCCAACTTGTAGCTCGCGATGGGACCGCTCCGGAACCCGGCGGGAGTGCGCGTGTGGCGCGGCGACGAGATCGAGTCGCTCCACGCGGTGGCGGCGGCCGTGGTCGACGGCGCCGGACGAGTACTCTATCGTCACGGCGACCCGGCGCGGAGAGCCTGGCTGCGGTCCTCGGCCAAGCCCATCCAGCTCCTGCCGCTGGTCGAAGAGGGGCTGGTCGAGCGATTCGGCTTCTCCCAGGAGGAGCTGGCTGTAATGGCCGCCTCCCACGACGGCGAGCCCTTCCATCTCGAGGCGGTGCAGGCGATCCTCGACAAGGCCGGGCTCGAGGAGTCGATGCTCCGGTGCGGCGCGCACGAGCCGGGGAACGCCGCGGCCGCGGAGGAGCTGCGCCGACGCGGCGAGAAGCCCACCGCGATCCACAACAACTGCTCGGGCAAGCACGCGGGCATGCTCGTCGTGTGCCGGGCGCTGGGCTGGTCCCTCGGATCGTATCTCTCCCCCGACCACCCGTTGCAGCAGCGGATCTGGCGCACGCTCGCGGAGCTGGCGGGCATGGCGCCGGAGAAGATCAGCCGGGCGGTGGACGGCTGTGGCGCGGTGACGTTCGCGATGCCCGTTGCGGCGATGGCGGGCGCGTGGGCCGCGCTCGCGGTGGCGGACGCCCGCCGCGAGACCGCCCGCGAAAAGGCGGTCGGCCGGATCTTCGACGCCATGGCGAGCCGACCCGCGCACGTAGGCGGCACGGGCAGGCTCGACAGCGACCTTTTGCGCCACGCGGGCGACCGGCTGATCGCCAAGACCGGTGCCGAGGGCGTCTTCTGCGCCGCGCTCCGCGGGGCACGCGAAGGGGGCCCCCGGGCCCTGGCGCTCAAGGTGGTGGACGGCGCGCGGCGGGCCCAGGACCCGGCGCTCCTGGCGCTCCTCGAGGAGCTGGGGGAGATCGACGCGGCACGCGATCCCGCGCTGGAAGAGCACGCCCGGCCAGCGATCCTGAACCGGTCGGGGACCTTCGTCGGGCGGATCGACGCGCGGCTCCCGCTCGATCGGGAGGATCCGAGGAACGGGGGAGGTCACGCCCCCCCGGCATCGGCCGCGGCGGCGGCCGCGATCGTCCGGCTGGGTGCGGCGGCGGCGAGCGGCGACGCCGGGCGGCTCGTGGCCGCCCTGGAGCAGGCCGGGGAGATCGCGTCGGACGACATCGAAGAGCTCCTCCTCCAGACGTATCTGTTCGCCGGCTTTCCACGCACGATCAACGCGTTCTTCACCTGGCAGGGCTGGGCGTCGCGGGACGGCCGCGAGCGGGGGGAGCGGCGCGTAGAGGCGGGATCCGCGGAGGCGATACGCGAGCGGGGCGAGGCGCTCTGCCGCCGCGTGTACGGAGAGCATTACGAACCGCTGCGGATCCGTCTCGAGCGACTCCATCCCGAGATCGCGGAGTGGACGCTGGTCGAGGGGTACGGCAAGGTGCTGGGTCGCCCCGGGTCCCCGGGGCCCCGCATGCGTGAGCTGGCCGCGGTCGGGGCGCTGATCGCGCTGGACGCGGGGCGCCAGCTCGCGGCCCACCTGCGGGGCGCGCTTCACGTCGGCGTGCCGGAGGCCGTTCTCGCCTCCGCCGCGCGGGAGGTGGCCGCCGAATGGGGCAAGGAGGACTCGGTGGGGTCGCTGCTCGCCGAGCTCCCGCGCGGGAAGCCGGCGTGAGCTTCGAAGTGCGCGGCGACGCGGTGGTGACCGAGATCGAGGTGCGCTACGCGGAGACCGACCAGCAGGGCGTGGCCTATCACGCGAACTATTTCGTCTGGATGGAGATCGGCAGGACCCGCTACCTCGAGGCGCTCGGGTTTCCGTATCACCGCATGGAGGCCGAGGGGGCGCTGTTCTCGGTCATGGAGGCTCGCTGCCGTTACGCGGGAGCGGCCCGGTACGGCGAACGCGTCGAGATCGGGACCCAGGTCACCGCGCTCCGCAGCCGGAGCGTCGCCTTCGGCTATGAGCTCGAGGCCGCGGGACGCCCGCTGGCGACGGGCGAGACGGTGCTCATCGCGCTCGACCGGGAGCGGCGCCCTCGCAGGATCCCGGCCGAGATCGCCCGGGCCCTGGAGCTCGGTCCGCGGGGCTGACCCGACGGGACGGTCGGGCGAGTAAACCGACAGGCGGCGGTAGGGCGTTTTCCCCCGGGGTCCGAGGTTTCATCCCGTTTCTTGCTCGCCGCGCGGGCGCAAGTCCATACTTACGGGCGTCAGCCCGTCCTTCAGGCAGGAGATCCGCGTGCACGACCTTCCGGCTCGCTCCATCCCGCTCCTCTTCTTCGCCTTGATCCTCGCCGCGGCACCGGCCGGCGCCCAGTACTCCACCTTCGGAAAGAACAAGATCCAGTATGAGGACTTCGACTGGGAAGTTCTGTCGTCCGACCACGTCGATCTCTACTTCTATCCCGACGAGCGAGAGCTCGCGCTGATCGCGATCGACTACGCCGAGGAGAGCTTCGATTTCCTCAGCCGCAAGTTCTCCTACGTTCCCAAGGAACGGATCCCCATGGTGGTGTTCGCCAGCCACCAGCACTTCGAGCAGACCAACATCGTTCCGTTCTTCCTGCCGGAGGGGGTCGCCGGTTTCACCGAGTTCCTCAAAGGACGAGTCGCACTTCCGTTCAACGGCAGCTACGCGGACTTCCGGCACGTGATCCGCCACGAGCTCGTGCACGTCTTTCAGGCCCGGAAGGGTGCGCACCTCAAACGCGTGCATCCCGGCGGCTACGAATGGAACTCGCCGCTCTGGTTCAGCGAGGGTCTGGCCGAGTTCTGGTCGGGGCCCTGGAACGCGGAAGGCGATCTGGTGGTCCGTGATCTGTTGCTCAACGGGCTGGTGCCCGATCTCCACGAGCTCGACAAGTACGCCGGCTCCTACGCGATCTACAAGCTTGGGCAGGAGGCGTTCGAGTTCCTGAAAATCCGCTACGGAGAGGAGCGCGTCGTCGAGCTCCTCGAAAGCGAGTGGAAGTACAAGAACTTCTCGACCGCCTTCCGCAAGGTCTACGGTGTGACGCTGGCGGAAGCGAACGGGGAGTGGAAGACGCACCTGAGGCAGCGGTATTTCCCGCAGCTCGCCGGCGAGCATCCGGCGGGATCGACCGCGACGCCCGTGGTGACCGAGGGACGACTCAACTTCACTCCCGCAGTGGTCCCCGCGGGCGTGCTCGGCGCCGAACCCGCGCTCAGCTATCTGTCCCTCCACTCCGGATACGCCACGATCGAAACCGCGGATCTGACCGGCGTCAACGAAGATCTCGAGACCGTCGTGACGGCCGGCCGATCCGGCGATTACGAAACCTTCCATCCGCTCCTATCGACGATCGATGTGAACCGCGAGGGCAAGATCGCGTTCGTTGCCAAGGCAGGGGCGTCCGACGTGCTGTATGTGGCCGACCTGCGTTCCGGGGACCGGGAGCACGAGCGTCGATGGAAGGATCTCGTCGTCCTGTCGTCCCCCTCATGGGCCCCGGACAATCGACGCGTGGTCTTCGCCGGGCTCTCGCGAGCCGGCTACGCGGATCTCTACGTCTGGGACATCGTCGCGGATCGACTCGACCGCCTGACCAACGACCGCTACCTGGAGACGGCACCGCGGTGGTCGCCGACCGGCGAGACGATCGTGTTCGCTTCGGACCGCACGCCGTTCGGGCCGGAGGGGGCGAGAAACCTGTATCTCCTCGACGTCGGCAGCCGGCGCGTACAGCCCCTGACGTTCGGGCGCTGGGTCGACCGGGATCCCGACTGGTCGCCCGACGGGACCCACATCCTGTTCGCTTCCGACCGCTCGGGCACTCTGGACCTGTACGTGGTCGATCGGCAGGGGACCGGCTTCCGCGCCTCGACGTACTCGGCCGGCACCATGCACCCGCGCTGGGCCCGCATCGGGGACCGCGACCAGGTCGTCTTCAGCGCGTTCGAGAATCAGTCCTACCAGATCTATCGCGTGGACATCCCCGCAGGGGTCCCCGAGACCGTCGCGCTGTCGGTGGATCCGGAGGTCCCCGAATGGAAGTGGGAGGACATCCTGCCGGAGGCGGGGCAGTACGTCCAGCGCGACTACGAGCGGGAGTTCGGGCTCGACTTCGCGTCCGGGGCGCTCGCGTTCGCCGAGGACGGCAGCCGTGGCCAGGGCGCGCAGATGTTCTTCTCGGATCTCATGGGCGATCACCTGATCGTCGCGCAGGTCAACGCCCAGCAGGGGCGCACGAACATCTTCTCCGGGTTCACGGGCGCCCTTACATACGTGAACCTGAAGAAGCGGCTCAACTGGGGAGTCGGAGCCTATCGCCTGCGGTCGTTTTTCACATCTCTCCTGGGCGCGGAATTCGATCGCCAGGGATTCGGCCAGGAAGGCATCGGCGTCCGGAACGACTTCTTCGAGGAACGGTGGGGAGCGACGGGCCTGCTGAGCTACCCGATATCGAAATTCCAACGCATCGAGAGCGAGGTCTCCTTCGAGCGCAACAATCTCACCGAGATCCCCAACGATCTGGACGATATCGAGGACATCTTCTTGCGGGACGCCTGGCTGACCATCGGGTCGCTGGGGTATGTCTACGACAACTCGTTGTGGGGCCCGGTGGGACCGGTGGACGGCCAGCGCGTGAACCTGACCGTGAGCTCGGTGATGAACGTCTCAGAAGGAACGCTCGAATCCACCGATCTGCTGGTCGACGCGCGCAAGTACATGCGCACATCGCTCAACACGACGTACGCGGTGCGCGCGCGGGGCCGGTTCGCGAGCGGCGACGTGCCGACCTTCTACTACCTGGGCGGTCCGGCGTCCCTGCGCGGGTACCCGAGTTACATCCTGAACGGCACCTACAGCGTGCTGCTGAACCAGGAGTGGCGTTTCCCCATCCTGCGTCCCAACTACAACTTGAGCGGGCCCGCGATCCTCCTCGCCAACGGGATCTGGGGCGGGCTCTTCGTCGACGTGGGGAACGCGTGGACGGAGGACGGGCTGTACGAGGGGTCGGATGGGGAGCTTCACGAGCTGGGCAGCTGGGCCGGCCTGCTGGGTAGCTACGGCGCCTCGATCCGCTACCCG